>NZ_CAXTXI010000002.1:0-373527 GCF_964248325.1 Agathobaculum sp. Marseille-P7918
AACAACTTTCCCATGAGGCCTCTGGGTTGGCTTTCTCCTTTTGAGTTCTCTGTCCAATATGTTTGACAAACCTACATCTCCTCGGTCTTTTTCTTTTTGGGCCGTTTCTTATATCGGTCCTCCTCAGAAAAAATGCAGCCACAATATTTTTGCATATATAATCCTAACTCACGAGCCTTATCCTGTCCCTCGCGGAACCGAGGCGAAAAATCACGGTGCAGATATGAAACGCCGTACTTCTCCGCCGCCCGCTCGGCCACTTCACGCATTAACTCATGGTTCTGATACGGACTGACAAACAGCGTCGAAGTAAACTGATCATAGCCGTGCTCCGCCGCATACCGCGCGGTTTCCTCAAAGCGCAGCGTATAGCAGAACGCGCAGCGGTTGTCGAAATTGGGATACACACCTTCAATAAACCGGCGCAAGCCATATTCGTTTTCAATCTCCAGCTTTAGGTCAATGCTTTTTGCGTATTCAACCAGCGTATTCTTGCGCATCTTATATTCGGTAAACGGGTGGATGTTTGGATTGTACCAGAATCCCACCGGCTCAATGCCCTCCTGCCGCAATGTATCAATGCAGACAATGGAGCACGGCGCGCAGCAAATATGCAGCAGCGTTTTCATCAAAAATCACTCTCCTGTTTTGTCTATTCTATCACATTTTCCCACTCTTGCAAAGCACCTGTAAAGCCGCTATACTGAAAGCAGACTATATGACAGGGAGGTATCCGCCTGATGAGGGATATTGCATATTATAACGGTACGATTGGCCCGATCGACGAGGTCAAAGCCCCGATCACCGACCGCGGTTTCTACTTCGGCGACGGTGTATACGACGCGGCCATGGTGCGCAACAAGAAAATCTTTGCACTGGACGACCATCTTGATCGATTTTATAACAGCTTGCGGCTTCTGCGCATTACCCCGCCGATGCCGCGCGACGAACTGGCTGCGGTACTGAACGATTTGATCTGCCGTCTGGATTCGGATGAGCCGCATATGCTCTACTGGCAGTCAACGCGCGCAGTTGCGCATCGCATGCATGCTTTCCCGCCGAATGCCAAGGCCAGCCTGATGGCGTTTTCGGAGCCGTGTGCACTCGACCGCCACGATAAACCGTACAAGCTCATCACCGTTGAGGACACACGCTTTTTCCACTGCAATATCAAAACGCTTAACCTCATCCCCAACTGCATGGCTATGCAGCGTGCGGTCGAAGCAGGTTGCGACGAAGTCGTATTCCACCGTGGCGACCGAGTGACCGAAGGCGCGCACTCCGGACTTGCAATTCTCAAGGATGGTGTGTTCTGCACGCCCCCGGCAGACGAACTCATTCTGCCCAGCATCACGCGCATGCACTTTTTGCAGCTGTGTGAAAAGCTGGGTATCCCTTCGCGCATTGCACCGTTCACGGTGGATGAGCTAATGAACGCAGACGAAATCATGATTCTTTCCACCGGCTCACACTGTATCTCGGTCAGTCATGTGGATGAAAAGCCGGTCGGGGGCAAGGATACCGCTTTGCTGGATAAACTGCAAAAAGCATATCAAGACTGGTTTATGCAGGAAACCGATAAGTGACGAAAGGAAGTACACTATGCCATCTGTTCTCATCATCGGCGGCGGCCCCGCCGGACTGAGCGCTGCCATTTATACGGCGCGTGCAGGAATTCAAGCCACTGTCACCTATAAAGACGGCGGCGCGCTGGAGAAAACCGATAAAATTGAAAACTACTTCGGCTTTGCCGATGTGATTTCCGGCCCTGAGCTGCTTGCGCGCGGACGCGCACAGGCAGAACGCTTGGGCGCACAACTGGTACAGACCGAGGTTACCGGCGTAGAGTACGCCGAAAAAGGATTTACGGTTAAAACAACCGCAGGTACATTCTCTGCGGACGCAGTCATCCTCGCCACCGGCGCTCCACGTGCCACGCCGCCAATTCCGGGTGTGCGTGAACTGGAAGGGCGCGGCGTCAGCTACTGCGCAATATGTGACGCCTTTTTCTATCGCGGCAAAGCGGTCGCTGTATTGGGCGAGGGCGAATATGCGCTGGAAGAAGCGCGCACTCTGCTGCCGGTTGCGGCTTCTGTGACACTGTTGACAAGTGGCGCACCCGCACCAACCGACCTGCCCGAAGGGCTGCATGTGGATGAACGTCCGGTCGCAGCAGTTGAAGACGAAGACAAGGTTGCGCGCGTAACGTTTCAGACCGGCGACCCGCTCGCAGTCGATGGCGTGTTCATCGCTTACGGCACGGCGGGCAGCGGCGATTTTGCCCGCAAGCTGGGGGCGCAACTGGATGGAAACAAAGTTCAGGTCAGCCAAGATGGGGCAACTGCGGTTCCCGGTCTGTTTGCTGCGGGCGACTGCACCGGCGGACTGCTGCAGGTCGCCAAAGCAGTATCCGATGGTGCGCAGGCAGCCATGAGCGCCATCAAATTTGTGCGCAAAGCGTAAAAAAACGGAAGCGGTTTTCCGCTTCCGTTTTTTTATTTTCCTTACAGCAACGCGAGAATATTCTCCTTAGGCATCGCACCGACTGCCTTGTTTGCAATCTGCCCGTTTTTCATCACAACCAGTGTCGGAATACTCATAACACCGAACTGCTGCGCCAACTCACCCTGCTCATCGACGTTAATCTTACCAACCTTGATGTCGGTACGCTCTTCCGCTATCTCGTCCACAATAGGTGATACCATACGGCAGGGGCCGCACCAGCTTGCCCAAAAGTCAAGCAGCACCGGCTTTTCAGACGCCATAACTTCACTCGCAAAATTTTCCTTGGTAATCGTTAAAACTGCCATATTTCAACACTCCTTTTCTCTATTTCATCCGTGCATTCCCGTTAACAGACATCTGTCAGGAATGCACACACTAGCATCCGGTCCCGGCACTGGCCAAACATACACCGGATAACTCCTATTATAACAGCTTTCTGCAAAAAGAAAACATTTATTTTCCGCCTTGCATCGCTTTATGCTCCTCGGAAAGCTCATCATACAGCTGATGGAACAGCCATCCCAGATTGGTTTCGGTCACAATCGCCTTATATGGTACGGAAATACCGCTTTTCTTCATCTCCCGCAGCAGGATTTCCAACCGCTTATCGGTAAATCCATCCATGACCAGCACCGGCTCGTCCAGCGCAGGTGCTTCCGGATTTTCGCGTGCATCGAAGCCCTTGCGGCCCAACAGATAGCCAATCGTCTGCCCCACTGCTTCCGACGAGACGTTTTTAATGCGCACACCCATGCGCACCAGAATGGATTTGAGCAGCGCGCCCTGCGCCCCGCCCTCCGGTTCATAAAACAGCACGGTTTCACGGGATACTGCCATAATATGTGTCTCCTTTTCTCGTTTGTTGATATTTTAAGCTCATATTCTCTCATTAAAACCCATCGGTATGACCCCAAGCATACTCTCACTGATAGTGCCGCAGTGTCTCACGGTAGGATTTGACGATGTCGTGCAGCACATCCATCTGCGTAAAGTCGCTTTGATAAGCGATGTTGATTTCGCGCACCATGCTGAGGTTTTCGACAGGCAATACAACTATCTTCTTCTTTTTCAGTTCGTCCAGACACACGCTCTTGGGCAAAATGGACACGCCCAAATCACGCCGAATCAGATCCTTAATCGTAGCGATGTTATCCAGTTCGAGGATGACATTGAACTCGCTCAAGCTCATGTTGTTGCTCTCCAGATGCGCGGTAAACAGATTGCGCGTGCCGGAATTGGGCAGGCGCAGAATCATGCGCTCTTTTTTCAGTTCGGAAAGCGTAATCATGCCCCGCTTTGCATAGGGGTGGTTAACTGAGACTGCAAGCACCAGATAATCCGTATCCATCAGCAGATAGCGGATACCCGGATCGGCAATTCGCCCCTCCACAATGGCCAGATCAATTTCGTATGTCTTGAGTTTGCTATAAAGATTTTTTATAGTACCTGTAATCATTTTAATAATTATATGATCATTTTGCGCGCAGTAGCTTGCCAAAGCCTCTGCAATTGGATTGCTCTCCGCGGTATGCGTTACACCAATTGTCAGGTGGGAAACTAGTTTTTTGCTGTCTTTCAGATCCTGCCGCAGATTTTGATACAATCCTTGCATTTTCTTCGCACATTTGATGACTTCTTCCCCTTCACGTGTCAAAATCACCTTCCCATTGCGTCGTTCGAAGATAGTAACATGCAATTCCTGCTCTAACGCCTTAATATGATGGCTGACTGCCGGCTGAGTAATCGACAGCTTTTTAGCCGCTGCCATGAAACTTCCACACTCATAAACTTGCAAAAGAGAGTAAATCTTGGGATCAAGCATAGCGGCCTCCTATAACAAAATTTTATATATATGCAAGAGAATTCTAATTTTACTTTATATCCCTTCTTGCGTATAATTAACTATACAAAATCCGGCACAAAAAATCAAGGGGAGATGAGGCTATGTATTGGAAACACGATACACACGATATTTACGGCACGTTGCCGATGCAGGCGGCACTGCATCTATACCTGCCCCATGTCGTGCAAGCCTGCGAACTGCCGCATCGGGAGTTTTCCTTCCATCGTCCGGATGAATCCCATCCGCTTCCCGCTATACGCAAGCGCAAGCACACACAAAATCTTTGGTAAGGAGCTATATACATATGACACTGACCGCGTATCTCAACAGTCAATTTTCCGCCCTGCAGGAGCTGGACTTTTTCATCCGCATTCTGGTTGCCTGCCTGTGTGGCGCCTGCATCGGCTTCGAGCGAAGCCGCCGTCTCAAAGAAGCGGGCATCCGCACACACGTAATTGTCTGCTGCGCTGCCGCACTGCTGATGATCGTCTCCAAATACGGCTTTGCTGATCTGACCAGCGCCGCCGGCGAAGTATTCAACGGCACACGCGGCGCCGACCCTGCACGTGTTGCGGCACAGGTTGTCAGTGGTATCAGCTTTCTGGGCGCGGGTGTCATCTTCAAGCATGGCAACACCATCAAGGGCTTGACGACCGCTGCCGGCATTTGGGCCACCGCAGGTATCGGTCTGGCGATTGGGTCCGGTATGTTTGTCGTCGGTATCTTTACCACTATTGTTGTGGCGGTACTGCAAGTCTGCATGCATCATATCGTAGTGAACGCCGAGCCCAGCCAAACCAGTCATCTGCAATTTACTGTCAAAGGCAGCGGCGAATTCCCGTCACGCTTTTCTGATTTCATCACAGAACACAAAATTCAACTTGTTCAGAGCACGGTCACACGCGGACAAGACGGCATTGCCAGCTATGATGTTGTCCTGCGTGCATCGCACGATACCATTATGCGCAGCATGAAATATCTGCTTGAAGACCAGGAGGTATGCAGCGTCAGCTGTCTGCCGACAACCTGATTAGTTGTCTCTTTATGTATCCGCAACCGGCCGACAGCCTTTACTGTCGACCGGTTGTTGTTTTGTATTCATCTTTAATTCACACAAAACGGATTTTATCCAACACAAATCTGTTCATTCGCAGCGAACCCTGCACATGGCGCGATTTCCGTCAGCCTTCCCTTTGCAGAAGCGCTACCGTCTCAACATGTCCGGTCCGCGGGAACAAATCAAACGCCTGCGCGCAGTCCAGCCGATAGCCTGCACCGGTCAGTTCACGCACATCACGCCCAAGTGTTGCCGGGTCACACGACACGTAGACAACGCGCGGCGGCATCATTTTCAAAATCGCGTCGCGCGTCTGCTCGTCCAGCCCCTTACGCGGCGGATCGACCACCAGCACATCCGGCCGCACGCCGCGTACAGCAAGCTGCCGCGCAGCCTGTCCGGCATCCGCACACAGAAATTCTACATTGTCCATTTCATTGCGAACCGCGTTCTGCCGCGCATTTTCCACTGCCTCCGGCACAATTTCCACGCCGATAACCGTCTTTGCTCGCTCTGCGAGTGTCAGCGTGATTGTTCCCGCACCGCAGTACAGATCAATAACGGTTTCTTCCCCCGTAAGTCCTGCAAAATCCACTGCACAAGCATATAACCGTTCGGCCTGCGCGTGATTAACCTGATAAAATGCCTCCGGTGAAAGCAGGAACGAGTGTCCGCACAGCCGATCCTCGAGCATCGGTTCACCCCACAGCACATCCGTGCGGTCGCCCAAAATAACATTATCACCGCGCTGATTATGATTGAGCAAAATACCAGTCAACGACGGCTCAGCCTCCCGCAAGCGGTGTACCAACTCATCCAGGGCGGGCATTTTGCGCGTTGCTGCAATCAGCGTCAGCTGACTTTCGCCGCTTTTTTCGCCCACACGAACATAAATGTGTCGTACAGTGCCGCGTTTAGCAACATAATCATATGGCAGCACATCAAACTCCTGCATCCATTTCCGCACAATTGCCGCAATGTGGTCGGCCGTTTCAGACTGAATCAAGCACCGCTCCACCGGTACGATATCATGGCTGCGCGGCCGGTAAAAGCCGGTCACAATGTTTCCGTCCGCATCCCGCCCGACCGGATATTGCGCCTTGTTGCGATAATGCTCGGTCGTGGGCGCACCCGTGATGCCCTGGAGGGCTGCACCGTCCTGCCCACCGATACGGGTGAGCGCGTCGCGCACCTTTTTCTCTTTGGCTCGCAGCTCCTCCTCATATGTGATATGCTGATAACAGCAGCCGCCGCACTTGTCCGCAACCGGGCACGCCGGACGAATGCGCGCGCCCGACGGCACAATCAGCTTTTCCAGCCGCGCATATGCCACATTTTTTGTGAGTTTTACAATGCGCACATCGCACTGATCTCCTACTGCCGTACGCGGCACGAACACCGCGCGGCCGTCAATTTTACCGATTCCGATTCCGTCCGCAGTATAATCAACAATCTGGCAGCGATAAATTTTATTTTTGACAAGCTCCATTTTGTGGCGCTCCTTTTCCCATGTTACCCGTATTATATCACGCTCGCGGCACATACTGCAATCGGAAAGGAGCGAACACCCATGAAACACGATAAACGAAAATATGTATCAGCCGACGTACCCTTTTCCTTTCTCAGCGCCATGGGACATGATACACGCGCGATGGAGCGGTTCTTTGAGCTGCCTCACACGTCACGCGAAACGCTGACCGATGCCGTCTGCGTATCCGACGATCCGGATACACGCGCTGAACAAGCGCTCAAGTCGCTGGCCAATGGCGGCGAGGGCTACTGCGAGCGGTACTGAGAAAGCATAAAAGCGTCCAAGCGGACGCTTTTCTGCTTTTTGTTTTATTTTCATTTCATATTCGGCTTTTTTCACACTTTAAGACTCGATTATATCCTGTGCCATCTGGAACAATTCGTCGGCTGTCATGTCGAGATCAAAGCCGCTGAGTGTGTAATATACGCCGTTTTGCTCCCAGCGAAGGAACTGGTACTGCTGCACGGTTACTTCACTTGCGCCGTAACCAATCTGCAAATCCCCTGCTTCAACCGCTGCCTGCTCCTCGGCAGTCGGCTCGTAGTCCGCAGGTACTGCCTTGTAGTCGTCTGCACTGTACTGTACGGTTACGTCGCCGATTACGCGCGTATCATCAAAGCGGCTGGTGTCCACGGTCGTATCATCATACGCTTCGCCTGTACCCAAATGCAACGTAGCACCATCACGCTCATATTCGACGTCGATCTTCGTCCACTCACGCAGCACATTGCCGTCCTCGTCCTTTTCGCCGCCATACTCATGCACAGCATTTTCAAACACAAAACCGTTTGCAAACGACTCCGGCAACTTGGCACCGTCGGTCAGTTCAGCCTGTGCCTCCTCATAGTTCATATGCTCATTCGACCATGAACTGCCGAACGTATAGGCAACAATACCGTTGCCTGCCACCGCACCGGTAACAGCCACCACCGCCACGAGCGCAACCGCTGCCAACCGCTTGCCGAACGGGCGGCGCACCTTGCGCGGCATTTCTCCGCTCTTGATTGCAAAATCAATGCGGGTTTTGAGTTTTTCCGGGGCTTTCATCCCCTCTGCACACCGGTACAGCATATCCTGCATCTCACGTTCCATCTTCATCTCATCCATGTGTCACAGCCTCCTCTGGCTTTCCCTCTTTTTCGGTCAGCGCCTGCCGCAGATGACGGCGGGCGGAAAACAGGCGGGATTTGACCGTGCCCTCAGTCACACCGAGCGTGCGCGCAATCTCCTTGACTGGCCGGTTGTCGAAATAATACAGCACCAGCACGGTGCGGCGCTTTTCGTCGAGCGCGTACATTGCTTCATACAGCCGCCGCTGTTCATCGGTCCGCAGCACGGCAGACAGCGCGCTTTCACCCTCACCGGTTTCGAAAAACTCCGATACCGGCGTTTCACGTTTGGCTTTCCGGCAGTATTTCCATGCCGCGCGTGACAGCGTTCTGAGCAGCCAAGGACGGAATTTCGTCCCATCCTTGAGTGACCCAATCGACCGCACGCAGGTTACAAACGCCTCTTGTGTCAAATCCTCACCGTCCGCACGGTTGCCGGTAATCAGGCAGGCAATCCGATAGGCATCGTTTTTATAACGCTCATACAATTCATCGAACGCCTGCATGTCACCCTGCTGCATCCGCCGGACAAGTTGTTCATCGGTCATAACTTTGCTCCTTTGCGTTTTGGTGCACCTGTCAATAAGAGCCTCGCGGCAGCGGTTTGGTTCAAAAATTTTTTACCGCCTGTTTGGAAGGCTTCCGTTTATAAGAGCCTGTTCCGGGTCATTTGGTTCAAAAAAATATTGAACAAATCTCCCCTGCTTTGGCGGTTGTGTTTTGCAGACTCGTCCCCTATACTGTTACTATACTCCAAACGGTACTGGGAGGGAAGCCTTCATGGACAAGCAGGAATTTTTTGACGGAAAAGTATTTGATGCATGGCACTGGTTTGGCGCTCACATTAAAGACCAATCAGTCATTTTTAGAGTTTTTGCACCAAATGCCGCCAAAATCACCCTTACAGGCGCATTTAACGACTGGAAAGAGGACGAGCTGATGCAAGACGGTCGCAGCGGCTTCTGGGAGGTTTCCATGCCGAACGCGCATGCCGGACAGTTCTACAAATACCGCGTTTACACCCGCGGAGGGGCAATCGTCGAGCATTGTGACCCCTACGGTTTCGCTATGGAGCTGCGCCCAGGCTGCTGCTCGGTCATCACCGACCCCGACGAATATCAATTTACCGACGCGGACTGGATTTCTGCGCGCACAGCCGCACTCGATGCGCCACTGAACATCTACGAACTGCACCTCGGCTCTTGGAGACGCAATCCCGCCAACGAAAACGGCTGGTATCGCTACGACGAAATCGCGGACCTGCTCATCCCTTATCTGCATGAAAATGGCTTCACACATGTTGAGTTCCTCCCTCTGTCTGAGCATCCGTTTGACGGCTCATGGGGCTATCAAAATACCGGTTTTTTCGCACCGACCTCACGCTATGGCACACCCACACAGCTCAAAATGCTGATTGACCGGCTGCATCACGCAGGCATCGGTGCCATCATGGATTTTGTCCCTGTTCACTTTGCGGTGGACAGCTACGGCCTAGCATTGTTTGACGGCACACCGCTATATGAATACCCTCACCCTGATGTAGGCGAAAGCGAGTGGGGCAGTTGCAATTTCATTCACTCGCGCCGAGAAGTGCGCTGCTTTTTGCAGTCTGCGGCCAACTTTTGGCTGGAAGAGTTTCATTTTGACGGCTTACGCATGGATGCCGTCAGCCGCCTTATCTATTGGCATGGTGACCCGGCCCGTGGTGTGAATGGCGACACGCTGGATTTCCTGAAAAATATGAATGCAGGTCTGAAAGCACGGCATCCCTCCGCCTTGCTGATTGCCGAGGACTCGACCGCGTTTCCGGACGTGACCCGTCCGGTCTCTGAAGGAGGACTTGGCTTCGACTATAAGTGGGACCTTGGCTGGATGCACGACACGCTGACATATATGCAAACCCCACCGGACGAGCGCGCGGATCGGCGCGGCCAGCTGCTGTTTTCCATGGCGTATTTCCCGAATGAACACTATCTTCTGCCGCTCTCGCACGACGAAGTCGTGCACGGCAAGGCTGCGATTGTGCAGAAGATGTGGGGTGCCGACCTAACCGACAAGTACGCGCAGGCGCGTGCGTTCTATCTTTACATGTTTGCGCACCCGGGCAAAAAGCTGAACTTCATGGGCAACGAGCTTGGTCTGCGCGTTGAGTGGAGCGAAAACGCTGAGCCGGACTGGACTTATGCAGACGGTCCGTTCCATGCATTTTTCTGCGCGCTGGGCAAAGTCTACTGCGCGCATTCCGCGCTGCATGCGGACTATGCATCAAATTCCTTCCGCTGGCTGCCCACTGATGAGGATGCTCCCTGCGTGTTTGCCTGGGAGCGTTGCAGCGCGAATGAGCATCTGGTCGCGGTCTGCAACTTCTCGGACAAGCCATATGTGTTTTCCTCCCCCAACGCCAACGCAGACATCCTGCTGCATACTGACTGGGAGCGTTTCGGCGGGCAATCAAAAGAGAACCAAAAGTCATTTATTGAGAATGGCGACAATTTTTCTTTAATTCTTGCAAAATTCAACGCTGTATTACTTGATTTTGGCGAAAATGAAGTCGCACAATAAATCTCCCTTAAAACAAAAACAGGCCGCAAAAGCGGCCTGTTTTTCTCTCTCGATTGCAAGGCATGCCTTACAATCCAATTTTTAACCTATCTTCGGGAACAGTTCCTGATCGATGACTGCGTCGAGAGTCATGCCTGCATAAGCGATCTGCGCCAGACCGTCGATAAACCGGCCGACTGCTGCCAGCAACACAGAAATATTGTCTGCCACAAAGGGAATGATCTTTTCCAGCTCCAGCGATCCGTCAAGCAAGGTATTATGCTTGAGATAAATCTGGCCTGCCTGCTCATAAAAGCCAAACGCACCCAGCGCACAAAAATCATTGCAGTATGCGCATGCACGACGCAGTTGGCTTGCATTGGTATCCGGCGCGCCTTGAAACAGGGTAACGAAAAATTGCAGCAAGCCGCTGTCTTCGCTCGGCAGCTGGAGCGGGATAAAGCATACCTCTATCACTACATCCTTGGCAACCTTTCCCTGCCGCATCGCTTCGCAGCGCAGCAGCGTGGGCGCACCCTCCTTACGCATCACCTCAGCGCGAAAGCCATTCTGATTCAAAACCTCAGCCATACAGGCGAGAATCTGATCCTGCTGTTCTGTCTTCATCCCTTTTTCACTCCAATATCCGTACGGTAATGTGCTTTTTCAAAATGAATCTTTTTAACGTCCGCATATGCTTTGACGATTGCCTCATCCAGCGTGGGCGCCGTCGCAGTCACGCCGAGCACACGGCCGCCGCTTGTGACGAACGCACCGTCCTTGACCGCTGTGCCCGCATGAAACACAAACGAGTCGGTCACATCATCCAAACCGGTGATGACCTTCCCCTTCTCGTAAGCCTTTGGATAGCCGCCCGATGCCATACACACGCAGCAAGCGGCATTGTCCGCCCACTGAATATTGATTTCGTCCAGCTTTTCGTCGATGACAGCGTTGAAGATATCAAACAAATCGGTTTCCAGGCGAGAAAGCACGGCCTGCGTCTCAGGATCGCCAAAGCGCGCGTTGTACTCAATCACCTTGGATCCCTTGGGCGTCAGCATCAGGCCGAAGTACAGCACGCCTTTGAAGGGGCGGCCTTCCTTAGCCATCGCTGCGACCGTGGGCTTGAAAATCGTCTCCATACAGGTGTCAGCCACGTCCTCGGTATAGAACCGTGAGGGCGAAAATGCACCCATGCCGCCCGTATTCGGTCCCTCATCGTTATCGTAAGCACGCTTATGATCCTGCGCCGACGGCATGGTCTTGAGATGCTTACCGTCCACAAATGCCAGCACGGAAACCTCCGGGCCGGTCAGGAACTCTTCAATCACGACGCGCGCACCCGCACCGCCGAAGGCGTGTCCGTCAATCGCATCCTTGACCGCTGCAACAGCCTCGTCCTCGGTCATAGCGACCGTGACGCCCTTGCCGAGTGCAAGGCCGTCCGCCTTAACAACAATGGGCGCACCCTGCTCCTTAATATACGCAATCGCCGCCGCTGAATCCTCAAACACCGCATAGCCTGCGGTTGGGATGCCATACTTTTTCATCAGTTCCTTGGCAAAAGACTTGGAGCCCTCAATCACGGCAGCATTCTTGCGCGGGCCAAAGGCACGGATACCCGCTTCCTCCAGCGCGTCCACCATACCGAGTGCCAGCGGATCGTCCGGCGCGACCATTACGAGGTCCGGCTTATGCTCCTTTGCAAAGGCCACTACACCATCAATATCCGTCGCCTTGATATCAACGCACTCGGCTTCCTGTGCGATGCCGCCATTGCCCGGCGCGCACCAGATATGGTCGACCTTGGGACTTTTCTTTAATGTATGAACGATGGCGTGCTCTCGCCCGCCGCCGCCAATAACCAGTACTTTCATGGTTTTTCTCCCTCCGTACGGATGAATTCTTTCTGCGCGCGGAACGTATCCGCCAACAGCGCGATGTATCCGAGCACCGTCAGGGTGTTGACCGCGGTCACGGCCCAAGACAGCGCCATATCGTTCAGCCAACCGGGCGCCATGAGCAGCGTCAGGATAAAGCCCGCGCTCCATACAACAAAAATCGCCCATTCGACAAGCGTTCCGCGCCCCGCGTTCCGCATCTGCGTAATATATGCCATTAGCAGCATACAGCCGGTCAGCAGCAGCGGCACAAGTGAAGCGTACTCCAATACCATGCGCAGCAGTCCCGGCGGCAGCACAGCCGGCCCGCAGACCACTTCAAAGACGATGCATACGTCAGCCGCGATACTCGCACGCAAAAACCAACGCGACACCTGCTGTAAAGACAGTGCGCCCGCAGAAATAAGCGCATAGGCCACGATTTGCAGCATCCAGTTGCTTTGCAAAACCAAACCGAGCAGCAGCCCGCCCGCGATCGCCATATAGGCATAATAGCCGCGAATCAGCTTCATTTTTCCACCTGCTCTTTCAGCAGTGTTCTGGCGCGCCACAAATAGCGCACCATCCAGATATAGGACACGATTGCCGCAAGAAGCGCAATCATTTCAAACACAACCTGCAAGGTAAACAGTGTAGTATATGTTCCCTGCGCGGCCGACAGCTCAGCCTGTCCGACAAACAGCGGCAAAAAGCCCATCATGGACGCGCCACGCTGGATGAGCGTGGTCAGCGACCATGTCCGCCCCAGACGGAGCGTTTGCTCGGATGCATCCAAAGCACGAAATTTTCGGTCAAAACTACGCTGCAAAGGCAGATACATCAGCAAAAACAGCAGGTTGACCAGCATGTTGCCAATCCAGTCGGGATTGGTGCCGTTGGGCAGCAGCAGCGTCAGCACGCAGCCGATGAGCGCTGCGCTCAGCGCCACAGGGCAGCGCAGCCGCCAAGCGGCCCAGGCATTCATCAGATAGCACACCGCCATGAGTGCCGCCCCGGCGAGTGTGCCCACCATGCCGATGCAGACCGCAGCTGCTACCTGCACAACAAGCGCTGCCAGTGTCCAATTTGCCGCCGATGCGGCATTTTCTCGACTCAATGGTGGAACAGACGCATGCCGGTGAACGCCATGACAATGCCATACTTGTTTGCAGTCTCAATGACGTTGTCATCACGAATCGAACCGCCCGGCTGCACGATATAGGCAACCCCCGACTTGCGCGCGCGCTCGACATTATCGCCGAACGGGAAAAACGCATCCGAACCGACGGTCACGCCCGTGTTCTTCGCAATCCACGCCTTCTTTTCCTCAGCCGTCAGCACCTCGGGCTTGACCTTGAAGGTGTTCTGCCAGACACCGTCCGCCAACACATCCTCGTACTCATCCGAAATATATACATCGATCGCATTGTCACGGTCAGGACGGCGGATGCCATCTACAAACTGCAGGCCAAGCACCTTGGGATGCTGCCGCAGGAACCAGTTGTCCGCCTTGCTGCCTGCCAGTCGCGTGCAGTGAATGCGGCTTTGCTGACCGGCGCCAACACCGATGGTCATGCCGTCCTTGACATAGCAAACCGAGTTGGATTGCGTGTACTTGAGCGTAATGAGCGCCAAAATCATATCGTGCTTTGCGCTCTCGGGCAGTTCCTTATTGTCGGTGACGATGTTGTTCAGCAACGCTTCACTGATCTCATAATCGTTGTAGCCTTGCTCGAAGCGGATACCGAAAATATCGCGCTGCTCGATCGGCTTCGGCACATAGTCCGGGTCAATTTTGACAACATTATAGCTACCCTTGCGCTTGGTTTTGAGGATGGCAAGCGCCTCATCCGTATAACCGGGCGCAATGATGCCGTCGGACACCTCATGCGCGAGGTAGGATGCGGTATCCGCATCGCACACGTCAGAGAGCGCCGCCCAGTCGCCGTAGGAGCACAGGCGGTCCGCGCCGCGCGCGCGGATATAGGCGCACGCAATGGGCGACAGCTCATGGTCGGACTCGACGAAGTACATCTGCTTCTCTACCTCGGTCAGCGGCTTACCAAGTGCTGCGCCTGCAGGCGACACATGCTTGAAGGATGCCGCCGCCGGTATACCGGTCGCTTTTTTAAGTGCTTTCACCAGCTGCCACGAGTTGAACGCGTCACAGAAGTTGATATAGCCCGGCTTGCCGTTTAATACTTCGATGGGCAGCTCACCTTCGGTCATGAAAATACGCGCAGGCTTCTGATTGGGGTTGCAGCCGTATTTAAGTGCCAGCTCCTTCATGCGTCCTTGCCCTCCTCATGCTTGTTGCGAATCTCCTGCCAATATGCGCCGGTTTCCAGATCAATATAGCGCACAAACAGGGCGACCTTGTTCTGCTCATTCATACTCGACCAGAGCAATTCAGTGAACTGCTTGATTGGCTTTTCAATGCGGATGCACTTGGGCTCACCGCGGAACGGCGGCAGCGGGTCGCCGTCACACTGATAGGTGTGGATGAAGTGACCCAGCCCCGGCACCGGCTTATCATATTCATAGAAAAAGCGCTTGTTGGAGGTACGGTCAGACGTGAAATTCTTAAGAATGGACAGACTGTAGGAACCGTCCTCGTTGATGACGCCCGAGATACGCGAGGTATAGTTGGGGGCGTCCGGCTCAAACTGGCGGGTACGCAGCGCGTCGATATAGCTCTTGCCTTCCTTGAGGTACTCGCAAATTGTATCGGTCTGATCGCCGTTGGTGACAACCAGCTTGCCGCCGCACTGACGCACCGGATGATAAATGATGAGCGAGGGATCGGTCATCTTGGACGGGTCATAAGCCTCGGTCTGGATGCCGTCGTCGGTCTCCACAAATACACGGTTGCGGCTGTTCTCCGAACGGCCCATGATGAAATACGCCACCACGTTCTGCTTGTTATCCGGCGTGCGGCCGAAGATGATGCCGCGTCCCGGATACGCATTGCTCATCAGCTCATTGCTGATATCGAACACATTCTTGCTCATAACGCTTTCCTTCCTTCTTACTTTCTGGCGACCCATGCGCCGTGAACGACGAGTCTTCCCGCGCAGAAGTCGCTGACAGCCTGCGGCAGAAGAATCCACTCAGCCTGCTGCATCACACGCTTCTGCAGCGTCTCAGGTGTGTCGCCTTCCTCCACCTCAACCGCTTTTTGCGCAATGATTGCGCCGCCGTCCACCACTTCCGAGACAAAATGAACGGTTGCGCCGGTCACCTTCACCCCTTTGGCAAGGGCGGCCTCATGCACGCGCAGGCCGTAGAAGCCCGCTCCGCAAAAAGACGGAATAAGCGACGGATGCACGTTGATGATGCGGTTTTCGTAGCGGCTGCAGAAGCTGTCCGGCAGCACGGTCATAAAGCCTGCGAGCACAATCAGCCCAATCTCGTATTCCTCCAGCAGCGCAGTCAGCGCCGCACCGTAATCCTCTGCGCTGTCAAAGTCGCGGCGGCGCAGCACGGCGGACGGAATGAACGCCTTCGCCGCACGCTCCAGCGCAAACGCACCCGGATTGGAGGAAATCACCAGCCGGATGCAGCCGTTTTCTATCTTGTCCGCGGCCTGTGCGTCAATCAGTGCCTGGAGATTCGTTCCGCCGCCCGAAACCAAAACTGCGATGTTTATCATAACTGATTCTCCACTCTTTTACTCGAGCACGACGCCCTTTTCGCCAGCCACACACTCGCCGATGACATATGCCTCTTCGCCTGCGGCCGAAATCGCAGCCACCGCACGGGAGGCATCCTCTGCCGCGACAGCAAGCACCAGACCCGCGCCCATATTGAAGGTGTTATACATGTCGCGCTCCGGAATCTTGCCGGTCTTTGCAATCAGGTTGAACACCGGCGGCACCGGCATCGCGCTCTTTTCAATCTTGGCGCAGATGCCGTCCGGCAGCATGCGCGGCACATTCTCATAGAAACCGCCGCCGGTGATGTGGCTGATACCCTTGACCTCGACCTTACCCATCAGGCCCTGAATGGCCTTGACGTAAATTTTGGTCGGGGTCAGCAGCTCTTCACCGAGCGTCTTGCCAAACTCGTCAATATAACGGCGTACGGACTTTTCGTTGATGCCCAGCGTCTTGCGTACCAGAGAATAGCCGTTGGAATGCACGCCCGAGGAAGCAACGCCGATCAGCGCGTCGCCCGGGCGAATACCCGTGCCGTCGATCATCTTCTCCTTATCGACCATACCGACCGAGAAGCCCGCCATATCATACTCATCTTCGAGATAGAAACCAGGCATTTCGGCGGTCTCGCCGCCGATCAATGCACAGCCTGCCTGACGGCAGCCTTCCGCGATACCGGAAACCATCTGCGCAATTTTGGCTGGGTGGTTCTTGCCGACCGCAATGTAGTCGAGGAAAAACAGCGGCTGTGCACCGCAGCAGGCAATGTCGTTAACGCACATCGCCACGCAGTCGATGCCGACCGTGTCGTGCTTATCCATCAAAAAGGCCAGCTTGAGCTTTGTGCCCACGCCGTCCGTACCGGAAACCAGAATGGGATCAGCCATGCCCTTAAAGTCCGGACGGAACAGACCGCCGAAGCCGCCCAGCGTGCCCATCACGCCTTTCGTAAAGGTCGATTCGACCATCGGCTTCATCAGCTTGACCGCCTCGTAGCCGGCGGTAACGTCCACACCGGCTGCCTTGTAGCTTTCAGAACGGCTCTCACTCATAGTAATACTCCTTCGTCTTTTTTTCAGCGGAACGGCTTATTCCTTGCCGTTCCAGCAATAGGTACAAACCTTGTCGCGGTCCAGCCCGATGGCCTCCAAAAGGCCGTCAAGTGACTGATAGCCCAGCGAACTGAAACCAAACTTCTCACAAATGGTTTTCAGCATGCACTGGCCACGCTCGGTGTTGGCGTCCGCGTATTCCTCCAGATGCTTCTGGCCCTCGTCGCCCTCCAGCTCCTGCACGATACGGCGGGCAAGCAGCTCCATCTCGGAATTGGAGGAGGAGAAGTTCAGGTACTTGCAGCCGTACATAATCGGCGGACAGGCGGAACGCATATGCACTTCCTTCGCGCCCGACTCATACAGGAATTCGACCGTCTCGCGCAGCTGCGTGCCGCGCACGATGGAATCGTCCACAAACAGCAGCTTTTTGCCCTCTATCAGCTCGGGTACCGGAATCTGCTTCATCTTGGCGACCTGATTACGGACCTTCTGGTTGGCCGGCATGAACGAGCGCGGCCACGTGGGGGTATACTTCACAAACGGGCGGGCAAACGGCTTGCCGCATTCGTTGGCATACCCGATTGCATGCGGCACACCGGAATCCGGCACACCTGCGATATAATCCACATCTCCGGCAAGACCGCGTTTTTTATCGTCCTGCGCCATAATAGCGCCGTTACGGTAACGCATTACCTCAACATTGACGCCCTCATAGTTGGAATTGGGATAGCCATAATACGTCCACAGGAAAGAACAGATTTTCATCTCCTTGCCCGCAGGTGAGAGCGTTTCAAAGCCCTCCTCGGTAACCTTGACAATTTCACGCGGACCAAGCTCATAAGCGTCCTCATAACCCAGCTTATGATAGGCAAAAGACTCGAACGAAACGCAGCAGCCATCTTCATTCTGACCAATCAATACCGGCAGTCGGCCCAGGCGGTCGCGCGCGGCAATGATACCGTCCGGTGTGAGCACCAGAACGGTCAGCGAGCCGTCAATTAACTCCTGCGCATGCAGAATACCCGAAACAAGGTCGTCCTTCTGGTTGATGAGCGCCGCCGCCAGCTCGGTGGAATTGACCTTGCCAGAGCTCATTGCCATAAACTGATGGCCGTGGTCGGAAAAATAGCGGGAAACCAGTTCCTCCGCGTTGTTGATGATGCCGACCGTCGTCAACGCATACAGACCGAGGTGCGAGCGCACGAGCAGCGGCTGCGGGTCGGTATCACTGATGCAGCCAATGCCGCTGCAGCCGGAAAAATCCGGCAGATCTTTTTCAAATTTCGTACGGAACGGGGTGTTTTCGATGCTGTGAATCTGGCGCTGAAAACCGCGCTCTTTATCATACAGGATCATGCCGCCGCGGCGCGTACCCAGATGCGAATGATAGTCCACGCCGAAGAAAATATCCAGCACGCAGTCCTGCTTGGAGACTACGCCGAAAAATCCTCCCATTTGTTACTCCTTGTCTTTGCTCCCGTCGAGCGGGATTTCATTTTCAAACATATTCTTTTCCGCCTGCTCCGGCACCGGAATCGGATACTCGCCCGAGAAGCAGGCGTCACAAAATCCGAGTTTGCAGCCGACTGCAATCTTGCGCGCCGCCTCCAGCGACAGGAACCCTAAGCTGTCCACACCGATGATCTCACGCATTTCCTCAACCGTGCGGCCGTGCGCCAAAAGCTGGCTGCGCTCCGGAATGTCCGTGCCGAAAAAGCAGGGGTGACGGAACGGCGGCGCGGAGATGCGCATATGCACCTCGGCCGCGCCCGCGTCACGCAGCAGCTTTACCAGCCGCGCGCAGGTCGTGCCGCGCACAATGGAATCGTCGACCATGATGACGCGCTTGCCTTCCACTGCCGTGCGCAGGGCGTTGAGCTTGAGACGCACCGAGCGCTCACGCTTATCCTGCCCAGGCTGAATGAACGTGCGGGCAATATAACGGTTTTTGATGAGGCCGACGCCGTAGGGAATGCCGGAAAACTTAGCGTAGCCAATGGCAGCAGGAATACCGGAATCCGGCACGCCGATGACCACATCCGCGCCGACCGGATGCTCGATGGACAGGTATTTACCGGCCTCCTGCCGTGCAAGCTCAACGCTTGCGCCGTCGATAATCGAGTCCGGACGGGCAAAGTAGATATACTCAAACACACAAGCGGTGCTTTTGCACTGCACACCGCAGTGCATCGAGCGCAGCTCGCCGTTTTCCACCACACAGACTTCGCCCGGCTCTACGTCACGGACAAACTGTGCCCCCAGCGCGTCGAGTGCGCAGGTTTCGGAGGCGAAAATATACGCCCCATCCAACAGACCGATGCACAGCGGCCGGAACCCATGCGGGTCGCGCGCGGCAATCAGCTTGCGCGGGCTCATCACAACCAGCGAATACGCGCCCTCGATGATGCCCATGGTGTTTTTGACCGCCTCTTCGATGCTGCCGCATTTGAGGCGCTCATTTACGATGGTATACACCAGTACTTCCGTGTCGTTCGAGGAGCGGAAGATGCCGCCGTTTAACTCAATGCGACGGCGCAGCTCACCTGCGTTAACCAGATTTCCATTGTGCGCCACGGCAAGATTGCCCTTGACATGCGTAATCGCAATCGGCTGCGCGTTTTCGCGCGATTGCTTGCCGGTCGTCGAGTAACGGACGTGACCGACGGCCATCGAACCGGGCATACCGTCCAGAATATCCTGACCAAACACCTGGCTGACCAGACCGACATCCTTATGGCAGTGAATGACGCCGCGGTTATTGACCGCGATGCCCGCTGCCTCCTGTCCGCGGTGCTGCAGGGCGAACAGCGCGACATACGCCTCATGCGCGGCCGCAATTTCTTTGCCCGGAGGGGCGGCGATGCCGAACACGCCGCACTCCTCGTGTACTTTATCAAATGGGGTTTTGCTCTGCTTTAAAATACGATATTTCATGGATTTGCCTTTTTCAATCGGGGGTTACTTGCTCATTACGCGCTTCATGATTTCCTGATAGGCCTCTTCTACGCCGCCCATATCACGGCGGAAGCGATCCTTATCCAGCTTTTCGCCAGTGGTCTTGTCCCACAGGCGGCAGGTGTCCGGGCTGATTTCGTCAGCCAGCACGATGGTGCCGTCCGCGGTCTTGCCGAATTCGAGTTTGAAGTCGACAAGGGTTACGTTCAGCGTATCAAAATACTGCTTCATGACTTCGTTGACCTTGAATGCCATGGTCTTGATGCGCTCAATCTCCTCACGGGTCGCGAGTTTCAGCGCGATTGCATGATATGCGTTCATGAGCGGGTCGCCCAGATCGTCGTTTTTGTAGGAGAATTCGATGGTCGGTTCGTCAAACACGATACCTTCGTTTACGCCATAACGCTTGGCAAACGAACCGGCCGAGATATTGCGGATGATAACTTCAAGCGGTACGATGGACACCTTCTTCACCACGGTCTCGCGGTCGGAAAGCTGCTCGACGAAATGCGTCGGCACGCCCTGCTGCTCGAGCAGCTGGAACATATGGTTGCTCATCACATTGTTGATGGCACCCTTGCCAGCAATCGTGCCCTTCTTTTCGCCGTTGAAGGCAGTCGCATCATCCTTATAGTCCACAATGACCAGATTCGCATCGTCGGTTGCGAAAACCTTCTTAGCCTTGCCTTCGTAGAGCTGTTCTTTCTTTTCCATGTCCATATTCCTCCATTTATGTGTGTAATTTAAAACAAACCTTTTGTTTTGGGTTTTACCCGGCCGACGCAATGGTCACGCCTGCCGCGCCTTTACCCTTTTATGCAAACTGCGCCTTGATTTTTTCATCCTTGGCCATGACCTCGCTTGCCATGTCCGCCTTGAACTGTGCGAGCTTGTCTGCGAGCGTGTCATCCGACAGCGCAATCATCTGCGCGGCAAGGATGGCGGCGTTGTCCGCGCCGTCGATGGCAACCGTCGCCACCGGAATGCCCTTGGGCATCTGTACGATAGACAGCAGGCTGTCCATACCACCCATCACGCTCGTACCCATCGGCACGCCGATGACCGGCAGAGTCGTGTTGGCCGCCAGCACGCCGCCCAGATGGGCCGCCTTGCCCGCTGCCGCAATGATAACGCCGAAGCCGTCGTCCTTAGCGTTTTTGGCCAGCTGCTCGGCCACCGCCGGCGTGCGGTGCGCAGAGCAAATGCGCACTTCGGTCGGGATGTCAAACGACTTTAAGCGGTCGATGCACTTTTCCATCACCTTCAGGTCGCTATCCGAGCCCATGATGACCAGAACTTTTTTCATCTGCAATTCCTCCTCAAAAACAAATGAGGACACGGATATACCCGTGTCCTGTATGTGCTCAATGTGCTGCACCAATGCCCGAAATTATGCACGAATGCCCGGACGTTTCCGCTGTTTGCATCAAGAAAACACTGCCGGTCATATGCGCACCTCTTTCTCTCAGGCGGTCGGTGAAGATACACTATTATTTTATCGAATATGCTTGTGCATTGCAAGCATTTTACATGGTTTTTTCGTCTTTCGTGCAAATGCCCAAAGATATTCGTCCCGCGCGTCAGCTTTCGTGCAGAACGCCCCCTGCGTACAGCACAGCCTCCATCTGATGCACGCGCTCGGTCCACGAACACTGCGCGCCGTATTCCAAACGCTTGCGCACCTTTTCCGGGTCGTTTTCCGCTGCCGCCGCGTCACACAGCGCGAGGAATTCATCCGCGCTATGCGTGATATAGACCACGTCCTTGAAATCCTCGACCTGCAGCGGCTCTCGCGTCGAAACGACCGGCTTGCCGGTGGCGAGGTACTCATAAAACTTCAGGGGCGACACATCCTTGCTCAAAGCACCTGCGCGGAACACGTTCAGGCATACATCCATCTGCGCAAGGTATGCGGGCAGCTCAGGCTGCGGAACAAGGCCGTGAAACACGATATTGGGATATTTCTGCAAATGCGTCAGATCTACACCCGGCAGCGTGCGGCCGATGAGGAAAATCGTCGCGTCCGGCCGCTCCTTTGCCAGCTTCTCAATCAGTGCATAGTCGATGCATTCCTGCAGCATACCGACAAAGCCGAACACCGGATGCTTCAAATCTTTCATATCCGCCGGACACGGCAGACTATCCTTTTCCTTCTGCACACGCGAGAAAATCTCATATGCCGCGCCGTTTGGAATCATCTTAGTAGTCGGATTGATTTTTTCGAGCGTTTCGGCAAGGCCGACCGCCGTCGCAAACACCTGATCGGCGGGTTTTGCCAAATCGCGCTCCATCTGATCGACCACCGCCGGGTTGATGTGGCCCTTGTAGGCCGAATGGCGGTCGACGCAGTCGTACACCAGCGCGCGGTGCGGCACATGCTCGACAATGTCGCATGAGGACGGCGAATAACACCATAACACGGTTTCGTCCCCGAAGCCATGCTCACGCATTTTTTTGCGTACAAAAGCTGCCTGCCTCTTCTGGTTGATTTTGTTTACCCAGCGGAACTTATTGAAGAACGGCAGCACGGGCGGCAGTGCATACACCGTGATATTTTCATGCCCTTCGACTTTTTCACCCGGCTGCTTATACTTATTGATATAAGCTGACGCTTTTTTGTCCTTGAGGGGTGCAATCAGCGACACCGGTGGATCGAAATACAACACCTCGCTGTTTCGCAGACGGCTCATCACGTTCTGCTTGCGCGTAGGCAACGGGTGATAGTTGGTGGTTGAAAGGCAAACGACATGATTTTTCATTCTGCTGCCTCCTCCTTTTCATTTTCAATGCCAAGCAGAACCGCCGCGCCGCGGACATTTTCATGCTCACGCTCACGCAGCAGCTTGGCGTTGCGGCGCACTTCCTCATCCAGCGCACCGGACAGGCATTTGTCAATCAGGCCGCACAGCTCGTCCGCGTGCACCTCGCGCAGCTGCAAACAGGTGCTGCTGCCGATGTATTTGAGAAAGCTGTCCACCTTGATATCATAGCTCATGCCGACAACCGGCACCCCCTGCCCCGCCGAGAACATCAGTGAGTGCAGTCGGATACCCACCACGGTTTTCATGCGTGCAAGAATACCGATGGTCACCTCAATCGGCTGACGAGTGCGCACGGCATACCACGGACAGTGCAGCAGCGCGCCCACCCGCTCGGCGGGCGTCAAATCGCTGGGGAACTCAATCGGCACAAATACCGGCGTCAGGCCGTGCTTTTCATAAGCGTAATCTGCCGCTGCCGCAATCGCGGGCAGCGCAGCGTCCAGCCCCTTCCAGTTACGCAGACCGAAGCCAATATAGCGCCCGTTCGGATCGATGCCGCTCTGCTCCATAGCCAGCGACACTACCTCATATGGTGCTGCGTCCAGAATGATGGTCGGGTCTGCGGATACGCGAATATCCGGCCGGGTAACGCCCATACGCGCCAGTTCCTGACGGGAGTTCTCGTCGCGCAGTGTGATGCGGTCAACCGACCCTTGTATCGTCTTGGCTGCCATCTTGCGATTGCCCGCGCGGTTGATTGGGCCGATGCCGCAGCCATACATCATCACCTTGCAGCCGCGCTTTTTCGCCGCGCGCAGCGTGTAGCAGTAATACCAGATGGATCGAGTCGATGTCACATCCTGCATGAGCGTACCGCCGCCATTGATATAAAGCGCCGCGCGACGAAATCGCCGCAGGATCGAAAAGATATTAAAGGTATATACCGCACCCGTGCGATACGTCAGGCGGGTCTCCTGCGGACGGCGGGACATAACGCAGATGGTGCGCTCCGGGTCGAGCGCGCGCATCTCCTGCACGATCGCCTCCAGAATCGCATCGTCACCTGCATTGCCGCGTCCGTATGCACCACAGATAACAATGCTCTCGCGCTCATCCTTCGGGCGATGGAAACGCGCCAGCACATGGTGGTAGTTAGCTTCCTGCCGCTCGCACATCTTGTCTTTGGAGAAATCGCGCGATGCCTTTTCGTACAGCGCCTGTACAAAGGTTTGGCGCAGCTCGGCGTCGTTCGCCAGCCGCACCATGTATTCGCTGAGCTTTTTGTAATCCCCAATCGGGAAGATATAGCCGTTTTCGCCTGTATCGATCAGCTCCGGCATGCCGCCCACATCCGAACAGATGGTCGCGCAGCCCGCGCAGACACCTTCCAGAATGGAATACGGAAAGGTCTCGGATACCGAGGACAGCAGATTGATATCCATCGCGCGGAAGAACGGCTCAACCGGCGATACCCAGCCGCAAAACGTTACGCGGTCGGTAACATTCAGCTGTGCGCACAGCTTTTTGAGCATGTCCTCATCCTCACCCTCGCCTGCAATGAACAGGCGCAGCTGCGGCGCATCCTGCAGCGCCGCGGCAAAAGCACGCACGGTGGTCGCAATGTCCTTGACGGCCGTCAAACGCGCGGCGATACCGCACAGCACGTCGCCGTCCGCAATCTCTGCGCCATAGTTCTCTTTCAGATACTGTGCACGGTCAAACTCGCCCTCCGGACGGTGAAAATCCATGCCATTATAAATCTTGACAATGCGCTCAGGATCGAAGCCGCGCTCAATGAGCGTGCGCGCCATACGATCGGCCACAGGCTGGTAGAAATCCAGAAAACGCAGCGCCACTGCATTGGCTGCGCCAAAGGTATGCTGCTTAAACGGATTTCCCAGATAATCCAGCTTATAATCCGAATGCACGGTCGTCAGCACCGGCACGCGGCGCGTGCGGCGTACCATCGCCCCCATCAGGTTGGCGCGACCACCATGGCAGTGAATGATATCCGGCTGGAACTGATCCACCAGATCGCGCATCGCCCGTGCCGCGCGGAACGGGTTGTGCCGCTCAATCACGCGCACATCGATACCGCGCTCGCGTGCCTCATCCGCGAACGGGCCTGCGCGGAAGGAAATCAGCATCACTTCATTGCGCCTGGCAAGCCCGGTGACGGTATTCATAATTTGGGTTTTGGCGCCGCCGACATCGCCGCCGCCCATCACATGCATCACTCGCAAAACAGATTCCTCCAAAGGACGTTTTCTCACAGATATAAACAGTATACCATGGATAGCGTGCAATTGCAAAACGCAAGTACCACTGTTTACAAACCGTTATTTGTTTTTCCCGAAAAACCATGCTATACTATATCCATCTGACCGAAAGCGAGGGTTTTTCCTTTGTCCTCCAAAAATACCATGACGCGCGACGCGATGCTGTTCCTACCAGCCAAGGTCATCGAAGGCCTGCTGGTCATTGCATGCACCTCTCTGTATACCCATCTGTTTTATGAATCCACCGTCGGCACGTTCAACTTTATCAATTTCAACGTGCAGATTGCCTACCTGATTCTGGCCGGCTGGATGGCAAACGCCGCTACCCGCTATGTAGGGGAAGAATTCGGCAAAGATCAGGGCCGCGGCCTGTTTTCCACGGTCTCGACTGTGTATCTCATCATCTGCGCGGCGGTTGCGGTATTCTGCTGCGGTGCTGCCGCGATTCTGCATGACCCGCTGTATCTGGGCTTCATGACCATGTTTTTCAGCTACACGGTCTTTCAGATTCTCAATTCCGCGCTCATTCAGCTCGGCCGCATGCGGGCCTCCATCACACTCAGTCTCACTTCCGCTGTGCTCAAGCTGCTCATCGCCTACGGACTGGTGTTCGGCATGCGCAACCCTGCCTCCCCCTTCCCTGCCATCTGCGCCAACACGGTGGCGGACGGCGTGGCTGGCATTGGCGCAGTGATTGCGCTCGGTCTGCCGTCGATTGCGCGGCTGCGCTGGTTCTCACGCGAACTGTTCGGCAAATTCCTGCGCTTCGGCGTGCCGCTGATGGGCGTTTCCATCTCGGTGACACTGCTCAACCAGATTGACAAGTATCTTGTCGTCGGCTTTTTCAATATGGATGCGTATGGCATCTATTCATCCAACAACTCTATCGCATCCGGTCTGTTTACCATGATTTCGGTCGGCATCATGCGCGGTGTATACCCCGCTGTGCTGCGCGCGTGGCGCGAAGGCGGTCGGGATGCGGCCAAGCCCCTGCTCGATCAGGGTGTGCGGCTGTATCTGCTGATTGCAGTACCGGCAGTCGCCGGACTGACGGCAGTTGCGCTGCCGATGTCGCGCGTGCTGTTTGCCAAAGGATATGACGCAGGTGCGCCGGTCATTGCGTACACAGCGCTTGCCATGCTGTTCATGGGGCTGACGGAATACGCCAACAAGGCGTATGAGCTGGAGCAGGCTACCGTGCACGTGCTGCAAAACAGCGCGGTGGCCGCAGTCATCAAGGTGGTTTCCAGCGTCATTCTGCTGCGCGCATTCGGATTTACCGGCGGCGCCATGGGCTCCATCGTCGCTTTTGCGTCCTACTTTATCATTACCTGTGTGCGGGTGCGGCGGCGTTTTCTGTTCCATGTACCTGCCAAAAACCTGTCTCGCATCATCATCAGCGCCGCGCTGTGCGGTGCGGCAGCCTTTGGCTGCACCCTTTTGCCGGTCGGCAACCTCTTGCGTCTGGTCTGTGCCGTACCTGCGGGCGCAATTGTCTATGCTGTGTGCATTGTTGCCAGCGGCGAAGGACGCGCGGAAATGCAGGCTGTACTGCGCAAGCTCAAACGGTAAAACCTTTTATCCGTTGGGTTTTTCACCTTTTTCTCGCAAAAAACTTGTCTATCCTGCAAATCAATGGTATAATATGACCCTGTATGAAAATGCTGAAATAGAGAGGCGTTAATAATTATGGAAATGATTCACGAAGCGGGCCAGTACGTCGATACCGTAAAGCGCGTGTGCGATGCGGTCGGCGGCGAAGTCACCTTCCGCGGCACGGTACACCGTGTGCGCGACATGTCGGATTTTGCGTTTGTCATCATGCGCGTTGAGCGCGGCCTTATCCAGTGCACCTTCCAGGGGGACGAAATCAGCGGCATCAAGCGCGCCGAAATCAAGGATGCCTTGGTACTCGAGGTCACCGGCATGGTACACGAGGAGCCGCGCGCGGAGCACGGCATTGAGGTTGTGCTGAGCGCTGTCAAGATAATTGGCCGTCCGTACGACCAGCTGCCGGTACCGCTCGGCAAAAAGTATATGGGTCTGTCGCTTGACGTGGACCTGCCGCTGCGTCCTATCACGCTGCGTCATCCCATCAAGCAGGCGGTATTCCGCGTGCAGGGCGCCATCGCGGACGGCTTTGCACAGTATATGCAGTCGCAGGGCTTTACCCACATCCACACGCCCAAGATTGTGGTTGCGGGTGCAGAAGGCGGCGCGAACCTGTTCAAGCTCGACTACTTCGGCCAGCCGGCCTATCTTGCGCAGTCCCCGCAGTTCCACAAGCAGTACCTCGCCGGCGCGTTCGGCCGCGTGTTTGAAATCGGCAGCGTATATCGCGCCGAGCGTCACAACACCTCGCGTCATCTGAACGAATATATCGGTCTGGACTTTGAAATGGCGTACATTGACTCGATGTATGACGTCATGGCAATGGAGACCGGCATGCTCAAATCGGTTATGTCCTATGTCAAGGAGCACTGCCCGGAAGAGCTTGCGCTCCTCAAGGCGGACATCCCGGAAATCACCGAGATTCCGACCATCCGTTTCCATGAGGCCAAGCAGATCATGGAGGAGAAGTACGGCCACAAGTCCAAGAACCGCTACGACCTCAACCCGGACGAAGAAGTGCTGCTCTGCCAGTGGGCCAAGGAAGAGTACGGCAGCGAATTCGTATTCGTCACTCACTTCCCATCTGCCAAGCGCCCGTTCTACGCGATGGATGACCCCGAGGATCCCAAGCTCGCCCTGTCGTTTGACCTGCTGTTCCGCGGTTTGGAAATCACGACCGGCGGCCAGCGTATCCACGACTATCAGGAGCAGATTGCCAAGCTGGAAGCACGTAAGATGAACGCTGAGCTGTTCGAATCGTTCACCATGCTGCACAAGTACGGCATGCCGCCGCACGGCGGTCTTGGTATTGGTCTGGAACGCCTGACCATGCAGCTTTTGAAGCTCGCCAATGTGCGCGATGCATCCATGTTCCCGCGCGACATGAATCGCCTCGAACCGTAAAATACAACCGTATACACCGTCGGAATGCACAATTCCGACGGTGTTTTTTTGTTGGTTTGTTTTCAATTTTTTCTCAAGTCTGCCTATTTCATAGAATTTTGGTAACAAAACGGAAAAATTCCAGAAACACTGTCACAAAATGCGCCTGACGTCCGTTATAAAGGGTGAACATGTTCCTACGAAAGGGGGCGCAGTCATGGACGCCCGCCCACTCGACGAGCGCTTTGCCGAAGGCAATGAGGCAGCGCTCGCAGATGCAATTGCGCTGTACGGCCAGCCGCTTCTGCGATATTGTCATCATATTCTATGCGACTATCACGAAGCGCAGGATGCCGTGCAGACCACCTTTATCAAAGCCTATGACAATCATCATCGATTCCGTCCGGGCACCAGCCTGAGTGCATGGCTGTACCGTCTTGCCTATACGACCTGCGTCGACCTGCTGCGCCACCGCAAGCGCCAGCTGATCACGCCGCCTCCTGTGGCTGCCGACCCGGATTACATCGGTGAGGACCTGCGCCGCGCACTCGAAACCCTGTCGCCTGAGCAACGCGCACTGGTATACAGTCGGGTCATCGAACAGCGCAGCTTTGACGCCCTCGCCGTGATTTACGGCAAGCCCGCCGCGACCCTCCGCAAGCGGTATGAGCGCGCACGCAAAAAGCTGGCCCAGGCGTTGCAGGGTACACCGGCAGAAAGGAGGAGCAAGGAATATGAAACTCACACCGGATGATCTGCGTATCCGACAGGCACTGGAACAGATCGAAACGCCGATGTATGATATTGCCGGCGCGGTGCGTGAGCAGCGCGCCCACCGCAGCCGCCGTATGCCGCTGCGCAGCCCGCAGCGTCTTCTGGCCGCTATCCTTGCCGCAGTTCTGCTGACCGCAACTGCCGCCGCAGCTATGGTGCAGTTTTCCGGCGGCTGGAACGCACTTTTCGGACAGAACGTCATGATACCGGACGGCCTTGCCACTCCCGTACGGCAAACACAGACCATCGACGGCTGCACCATCACGCTGGAAGACGCGATTGTCAGTGAAGATGACGTCGCGGTTCTCTATTCCTTCCGCTACGCGGATAACTCCACTGTCAACACCGATTCGCGCATAACCCTTTTGGGTAATTCCAATTTGCTGATGGATGGTTCGGACGAATACTGCATGTCGTCCAGCGGAATGGGTTCAATGGACAGTCAAGACCCTTCGGTAGAGTATTACTATGAGGCATTCTCGCTGACCGAAGATCCCGGCGACCGACAGTTGACACTGACTATTGATCCGGCCTCCTGCATGGAGCAGAGTGATACTCTATCTGCCCCGATGGATCTTGCCGCAATCTACCAATCGCATCCGGTCACCTATCAGGAGGAGGATAACGGAGCACAGCGGCTCACTGCTCTACAGCAGCAAGACTGTGCGGATGTCATGCTGCCGCAATCCTACCAATTCCCAGAAATTCAATTTGCAGGCGTCGCCTTTCAAGGCGACATTTTGTGCGTTTCGCTCTGTATGCCCGAATACGATTCCTATGACAGCGTAGCGGCACAAATTGAATCTTTACGTGATATCCGTACTGACCGCTTATACTTTGGCTCACTGCATAGCTATGGAGACACGAACTGCGCCACTGAGCTTTGTGAAACCCAGTTTGAAGGGTTGACGGAAGATGATCTGCCCTATCTGGAGCCGCAAATCACTTACCAACGTTATACTCCGCTGACGGAAGAAGGCTGGTCGTTTTCTTTCTGTGCTCCAAGTGCAAAAACACTAACGCGCGAGCTGAATCTGGAAATGGCAGACGGTATTCGGCTCACTCAGCTCAACATTACCCCTCTGGGCGTAGAGCTTTTCGGCACCATGCCGGTTGATCCCATATCCAGTGATCCGTTGTATTTCGATGATCGGCAAAAGCCGGATGTGACGCTTGTTCTGCAGGACGGCACCACCGTGCGCACAGTTTCACATGGCAGCTCACTCAGTTCGGACAGTTCCGATACAACCACAGCGCAGTTCGGCATAGAATACCAATACCAGACCGGTTCGGAAAGCCGCCGTTTTCTGCAAACCGAAACAATTGCAGCCATCCGAATCAATCATATTACCATTTCGATAGAAGAGTAGAAAGCCCTGTGGGGGTAAATGAGGCCGGACGGTGTGGGGCCGTTCCGGCTCGGCATATAACAGCCTGCTGATGCGCAGGCTGTTCTTTTTTGGTTATATCCTTATGAAATTCGCACATTGCACAGTTTTATTGTGTACTATTTGTGCATAAAACACAAGATTTATAAAACGCGCACCTCTTCCGGCTTCAAAATGATGAAAAACACCGAATAACGTAAAAAAACTCTTTCCTTTCTATATTTTTATGCTATAATGATAGCAGAAAAAGAACTCAGCGCTTTTGAAATGGAGGTAATCATTATGACCAGAGGTATCCGCGTAAAGAATACGGATGATATCCAGAAGATTAACAAGATTGTCACCAAGTACGGCTTTGATATCTGGATTCACGGCAAGAGCGGTATGGTAGACGCTAAGAGCCTGCTCGGCATGTTCCTGCTGTCGCTCAACGAGCCGCTGCAGATCGTCTTGGAGGACGATGTCGACCCGACCGCCCTGTTCAAGGATCTGGCTGACTATCTGGAAATCGAGGACGAGGAGTAATCCTTTCCCGCATCCGAAGATACTTAATAGTAAAGCACCGGAAACACTTGGGTTTCCGGTGCTTTTTTCCGTCATGCGGTTTCTTTTTTTACAGAATGCGCAGCGTCTTGAGCGCTTCAGTCAGATTGATGCATCCGTCCTCGATGACATACAGCATATCCTCGGTGCGCACGCCAAATTTCCCGGGTAAATAAATGCCCGGTTCCGCCGTCAAGATGCTGCCCGCAGGCAGCAGTGCTTCTGAACGCGAGGATGCCGTCGGCGCTTCGTGAATTTCCAGACCCACACCATGGCCAAAGCCGTGACCAAAGGCATCACCGTAGCCCGCCGCCTCAATCACGCGACGCGCTGCGCCGTCCACCTCCCGACCGGATACCCCCGCCTTACAGCATGCGATGCCTGCCAGCTGCGCATCCAGCACGATGTCGTATACGCGCTGCATCTCCTCGGTCACATGCCCGACTGCAACTGTGCGCGTCATATCCGAGCAGTAACCGTCCACAATACAGCCAAAGTCCATCGTCACAAAATCCCCCGCCGCAATCGGTTTATCAGTGGGTACTCCGTGGGGCTTGGAGCTGTTCGCGCCCGACACCACAATCGGGTCGAACGACATATTCTCCGCCCCATAGTGCAGCATCAGATAGGTCAGGCGCGCGGCAATCTCCTTTTCGGTCACGCCAACGCGGATGTCGTTCATGACCTCCTCAAACGCCTGCTCAGCGATGCGCTGCGCCGCAACGATCTTTTCAACCTCGTCATCCTCTTTGGTTACGCGCAAACGGGCAATGCTGTCCTCCAGACGCATGGCGGTGGCATGCAGTGCCGTCGCCCACCGGGTATACTCAGCATATGTCAGCGTCTCGTCCTCCAGCGCTACCGTGCGTACGCCGTCCTGCTCAATCAGCTCATTGACAGCTGCGGTATAGCTGCGGCCAGCGCCAATCTCGCGCACCTCAAAATCCGTAACCGCGGCGCGCGCCGCCTCAACATAGCGGAAATCCGTATAGAACACCGCCTGCTTAGCGGACAGATATACCGCGCCTGCCGACGAATGGAAACCGGTCGCATAGCGGCGGTTAACCTCGCTTGTCAATACCAATGCGTCATACGGCGCTTCCAGCAGCAGCTCCTGCAATTGTTTTCGTTTCATTCTTATCGCCTCACCCGATGATCGCCTTGACCGCATCCACGGCCAGCAGATAGCTATGCTTTCCGAATCCCGCAATCACGCCCGCGCACACCGGACCAATGACCGACTTGTGACGGAATTCTTCGCGCGCATGTACATTGGACATGTGCACCTCCACAGCAGGCAGCCGCACCGCGGCGATCGCATCGCGCAGCGCATAGCTATAATGCGTATATGCACCCGCGTTGATGATGATGGCATCGCAGTCCTCACGCGCGGCATGAATGCGGTCGATAAGCGCGCCCTCCGAGTTGGACTGGAACACGGTGCACTCCATCCCCAGACGCTGGCATTTGTTGACCACTTCCGCGTTGATAGCGGCAAGCGTCTCCGAGCCATAAATGCCCGGCTCGCGCTGGCCGGTCAGATTGAGATTGGGTCCATGAATCAGCAGCACTTTTTTCATTTTTCTATCTCCTTGTGAAAAATTTGCATCATCGTCACAGCATCCTCGGCCTGCGTTCCGGCCGATTCACAAATGAAGGTCGGGGTATAGCCGCGCGCCGCAGCCTCCTGCGCCACCGGCGTAAAGTCCGGCCCGTATTCCGTATCGGCAAAGGTCAGATGCCTCACCTCGCCCTTTGCATTGTATTCAATATGCGAAAAATGCGCATGCAGCACGCGCGTGCGTTCCACGCCGATGGTGTTCTCCATCAGGTCAAACAATCGCCGCACATCCTCGCGAGTGGACATGCCGCCGTCCGTGCGGCAGTTGAGATGACCGAAGTCGATGCAAGGCAGCAAACGCTCGTCCGCCGCGACCAGCTCGCAGACCTCCTCCGCCGAGCCGAGCACGCTTTTCTTGCCCATGGTTTCCAGACAAACCGTGCAGCCAGTCAAGTGCTCCTGTTCCAAGGCGCGCAGAATATTTTTGACGTTCTCATGCGTATTGCGCATCGCACGCTCGCGCGTCAGCTTACCCTGCCCGCCGCAATGCACCACCATGCGCGTCGCACCCAGCGGCACCGCCAACCGCGCTGTTTCCAGCACATAGCCAATGTTTTTCTCCATCCGTTCGGTTTCCGCGGAGGACAGATTGATAAAATACGGCGCGTGGATGCTCATGCGGATATCATGCAGCGCCGCCGCCGCGCCGATTTTGCGCGCGGTCTCCTCTCCGCAGCGCACGCCGCGGCCGCACTGGTATTCAAACGCGGTCAGGCCTTTGGCGGCCAGCCACGCTGGTGCGTCTTCGCTTTTTTTGAAGCCCTCGGCGGCAAAGGACTCGGAATTGCCCGCCGGGCCGAATCTTGCCTTACTCATGCCGCCCTCTTGCCTCCATTCTGCGCTTACCGCGTTCAATAAAGCCGCGCTCAATCTGATAGCGCACGTTCACCCAGAAATAATGCCGGTCCAGCGTCTGCACATAACAGGTCAGTGCACCGACGCAATTCCCGCCAAGCACATCGGTGAAAATCTGGTCGCCCACCACGGCAATCTGACTGAGCGGCAGACCAAGCAGCTTTGCCGCGCGGCGAAAGCCAAACGACAGCGGTTTTGTCGCCCGGCAGATATATTCTGCACCCAGCGCCTCACAAAACTTTCCCACACGCCTTTCCCGGTTGTTGGAAAACACCAGCACCTGCACGCCGGCTTCGCGCAGCGTACGCACAAAAGGCGCAAGCGTATCCGGCGGCAGCGCCGCCTTGTGTGAGGCCATTGTGCCGTCCAGATCAATCAGCACGCCGCGAATCCCATGCTGCTCAAGCAGTGCGGGCGTAATATCATAAATAGAATCAAACACATAATCCGGAATCAGTTTGCTCATTCGTTCACTCCTGCGTTCTCACTTTGGCGAATGCCACATATAGTGTAATAGAATTTGTCCAAAAAGTCCAGTGCAGCGCCGCATTCTCCGTCAGGCGCGCTGCCCCGAACACAAAGGGAGTCGATCATGATGGTATATACGAAAAATCTGGTACTGGTATGCACCGGTCGGGATACGGCGCGCGCAGCCGGGCAAGGCATGCCCGTACTGCATCTCTGTCTGGGTATTACGCCTAAAGGCGCTTTGCAGCGTTTACAGCTTCCTACCGCGCAGGCGAACTGTCTGCTCGGCCTATGCGATCCGCCGCTCGATTTGGCCCTCTGCAACCCGGACCGACTGGCGTCCGATCTGGTTTTTGAGGCCAAGCGCACGGGCGCCCCCGGCGTATTCGCGGATTTTGAGCACGACACACCACGTGGCCGCGCACTGCTGGCCGCTTTTGATACTGCGCTGCATGAGGCGGATATCCCGTTTTTCGTCCCGCTTGCCTGCGGCCGCCAGCTGACACACGCGATTTTGACCACACCGACCGCACTCTCGGGCGGCAGTCTGACCGCCTATATCTCATCCTTACAAGGCATCTACGGTGCAGCGCGCATCGCGGCGTTTTTGCAGCCGATCTCACAGGATTTCACCCTGCCCTCTACCACACCGAACGGTAAGACCCTGACCAAAGTTGAGCGCGAAGCGCTGCTCACGCACACCGGCGCGCAGGCATTCTTCTCCCGCGAGCTGTGCGCTAAATACTTCACCTACACCGACACAGATGGCCGCGCGCACTTCGTTTTGTTTGACGACGCCTCCACATTAGAGGCCAAGCTCGCTCAGCTGACCGGCTGCGGCGTGCAGACCGTGTTCGCGCTGTTTCCGGATGCCGAGGAGCTGCTCAATCCGTCGTAATAGGTGCAGTTTTTGCCCGCGTCAGCGCAATCAGTTCAGCAGGAGCGCATTCAATTTGGTATCCGATTTTACCCGCTGATACGATTACGGTCGGAATAGTGTTCACACTTTCATCAAACACGGTTGCAAACGCTTTTTTCATGCCGACCGGCGAACATCCGCCGCGCACATAGCCGGTCAGTCCCAGCAGTTCCTTGACATGAACCATTTCAACCGATTTCTCCCCCGCAGCTTTGGCAGCTTTTTTCAGGTCAAGCTCCTTTGCCACCGGGATGACAAACACATGATAGCTGCCCGATCGACCGCGCGCGACCAGCGTTTTAAACACCTGTTCCACGTTCTGACCAAGTAATTCGGCCACTGTCACGCCGTCTACCGCTTCCTTGCCGTGCGGATATTCATGTGCGGTATACGCGATTTTATGCTGTTCCAGCACGCGCATCACATTGGTTTTGTCCGAAGCCATTTTTCTCGCTCCAATCTGCGTTTTATACAGATATTATAGCTTCCATTTGTGCAAAGCGCAAGAAATATCAAAAGGGTTTCTCCGATGGAGAAACCCTTTTAATGAATATTCGTTATTTGGGACGCGCTATAACAACGCGGATGCGTCCCCCTTCATCCGTATCCTTATCATAATAGCAGTTAATGTAATATGCGTCAAAATTGCTTCGCAGCTCGTTTAGCGACAGCAGGCTGTAATTCGAGTTATCATACAGATATACCGCGCAGTTATCCCAGAACAGCCAGCTTTCATCACCCTTCGTCACGCCAAGCTGAGTGATGCTGTCCGGATCTTTAATCTGGTTAAGCGAACGCACAGACGTAAGCTGACCGTTTTCCATCGTCAGACGCGCCGGTCCAGCTGATGCGCCGAGCGAACTGCCACTGGTGGTCAGCGTTTTTTCCTCACCATTTACCAAATAAGTATATTCCCCAGATGCGTTCATGCCATCTGAATCATTTTTGGCCGAAGTGATAATACCATATTCATACAAGTCACCCGTAAAGTCCCGCAGAATCAAATCCGTAATCTCACCCGCGTCGTTTACCGCATAATAACGCACATCGCCGTTTTCCAGCACCGCGCCGTTTAACCGCGAATAATAAACGCGCACCGCAGTGCTATCGTTGACATCTAAAATCCTGATATCATCCGCCATGGTGCGGCTGCCAATGGTGCGGCCCGATACCGTGCCGGTCAGTGAAGAGGACTTCAGGATAGAAACATCGGTTTCGGACGAGCCGAAACCGATTGCAACAAAATCGCCCTCTTCTATCGTAGTTTTGGAGCAAGGATACACATAGCTGACACCATCGGTCGCCGTGACGGTGATGGTGCGGACAGTGTACGCATTGCCAACCGCGTTATAGTATGTACCGGTGCCAACCGCAGTCACCACACCGGCAACCGATGCGGCATAGTCCTCTGCGGGCAGCGCATAGGCGACCTTGCCGTCTCGGCCGAGCAGCAGCGTAACCACATCACCGATATTGAGTCCGCCGAGTGCCGACAGCGCATAGGCCGCTTCGCTGGTCTCAATCTCATAGGTATTGCCTGCAACCGTCACCGAGGTCGGTGAGGAGGTGGAAGGAGAAGCGGACTGATAGGTACCGCTGACCGCGTTGGCATAAGCCCATATGGTCGAGTCATTATAGTAAATGACATCATATTTCTGCACCGCGTCAGCCGTGGATGCATAGCCATTGCGGTAAACCGTCTTGTTCTCGCTCGCAACCAAATCAGACAGACTGCCCTCTACCACAAACGGCCCTTCCATGGTGTCCGACACCATGCTCAGATAGTCGATTTCCCCATTGCTGTTCAGGGTATAGCCCAACGTCTGCGCATAGACCTGCCCATCCTTGGTGTCAGCGTTGAGCAGATTATAGAACAGGTACATCATGTTGCGGCGGGTCATAGTCGTGCCCTGTGAAGCAGTTACGCCCGCGTCCAGCCCGAGCGATTGATAAAGCGCAAGCTGTCCGTACGGATAAGAGCCGGAAAAATCCTCGGTGGTGTATCCGAGCAGCTTGAGGCAGCCGGTTGCCGCTTCCTCCAGGGTCACTGTCTGATTCGGCTTGTAGCTGCCGTCCAGATAACCGGTCAGCCAGCCCTGCTGCACTGCGGTTTTGATGTAGCCCGCCGCCCAGTGCGTGTATGGCACATCTTTGAACGGCGAAACATTGGATGTGCCCGCCACTTTGTCTTTGTAGCTGGATGCCGCAACCAGCATCTTGGCATATTCCGCACGGGTGACTGTTTTGTCCAGATTCATATTGCCGCTTGTATCGCCCACCATGATGCCGGTCGATCGAATGACCTGTTCCACCACGCTTTCCGATACCGCTGATGCAGCAAACGCCGCCGGCAGACAGCTGAGAAGCATTGCCGCCGTCAGCAGCAGCGAAAGTATCTTTTTCATGCTTTTCCTCCTTTTAATCATAGCGCAGCGCATCAATTGGGTTGAGCTTTGCTGCCTTATTGGCCGGCATAAAGCCGAAAAACACGCCGATGAACACCGAAACGCCAAAGCTTACGCCAACCGCACTGACCGACGGCGCAGCATTGATGCCGATCGCCTGCCCAAGCGCAAGCGCCACCGCCGCACCAAACGCAATGCCAATCACACCGCCCAGCGCCGAGGTCGTTCCGGCCTCGATGACAAACTGGCGCATGATATCGCGTTTTTTCGCGCCAAGTGATTTGCGAATGCCGATTTCGCGCGTGCGCTCCGTAACCGACACCAGCATGATATTCATGATGCCGATGCCGCCTACGAGCAGCGAAATGCCCGCAATCCCGACCAGCACCATGGTCATCATGCCGGTCATCTCCTCCATGGAGTCAATCATTTCCTGCATATCGGAAATGGTGTAAAAATCGTCGTTTTCAAACACCGCATACAAGGCGTTATCCAGAATGGTCGTACCCTGCGCATTGAGCGAAGAATCCCAAGTGGCAAAGGTATACGTAGAAATCTGTCCGAAAGTCAGCTTAGAGGCGGTGGTATACGGCAGATAAATACAGTCATCCTGCGATCCTTCGGTCGAGTCATCCTGCTGCTCGATTACACCCACCACAGTCAGCGCGTTTCCGTTGACCTTAACCGTCTGTCCGACCGCATTGCCGCCCAGCATGTTTGCTACATAGGTGCCGACAACGGCAACCTTGCTGCGCGCTTCCAAATCCGCATAACTAATAAACCGGCCGCTTTGCAGCCCAAGGCCGTTGATTTCCGCATATTGTTCAGAAACACCGCTGACCGAGGTTGACGAAAAGCTGTCCGAATCGGTTGCAGTTTTGACCGAGCCCATAATGGATACTGTCGGACTCATGCCCATAAACACATCCGTGTTTTCTTCATAAAGGTCATACATATCGTCCACATCCACCGTACGGGACGAGCCACGCCCGGTAACGTTCACGGTCAGCATATTGGTGCCCATATCCTCAAACATCGAGGTTACCTCACCCGTCATGCCTTGCATGAGCGAAACGAGAATGATTACCGAACCGACGCCAATGATAATACCCAGCATGGTCAGAAAGGCGCGCAGCTTGCTGCCAGCCAGACTTTTGAGCGCCAGTTTGAACGCCTGTGTAAATCCCATCCGTCAGTCTCCTCTCGGGAAGGCCTCGCGCGCCGGGCCGTCAAAGATGATTTTTCCGTCCGCCACGCGGATGACGCGCTTTGCCTCCTGCGCAATGCCGTTATCATGCGTAATCAGAACGATGGTATTTCCTTCGTCGTTGAGCTTTTGCAGAAAATCCAGCACTTCGCGGCTGGTGCGCGAATCAAGCGCGCCGGTCGGCTCGTCTGCAAGGATAACCGAAGGGTTCCCGGCGAGCGCGCGGGCGATGGAAACGCGCTGCTGCTGACCGCCGGAGAGCTGACTCGGCAGATTTTTCTCCTTGCCTGCAAGGCCGACGCGCGCAATCTGATACCGCGCCCGCTCGGCGCGCTCGTCTGCGGGCATGCCTGCGTACAACAGCGATAGCTCCACGTTTTCCTGCACGTTCAGCTTGGGAATCAGATTATACTGCTGAAAGATAAAACCCAGCGTTTTGCCTCGAATCTCGGCCTGCTCATCGTCTGTCAGTTCGGAAACATCCTCCCCATTTAGAAAATACTGCCCGCTCGTCGGCACGTCCAGACAGCCGATGATATTCATAAGCGTACTTTTTCCCGAACCGGACTGACCGACAATCGCCACAAATTCACCCTTATAAATTTTCATTGAAACACCGTCCGAGGCATGCACATCCGTATCGCCCATATGATAAATCTTATAAACGTCGCGCAGCTCAATCAGCGGTGTTTCGTTTACAGCCTGTTGCGTATTCATCACGGCATACCGCCTCCGCCACCACCGGAGGGCATACTGCCACCACCGCCGGAGGGCATACCGCCGCCTCCGCCACCGGCAGGCATAGCGCCCATATCACCGCCGGCCATGCCGCCCATACCGCCTCCGGGCATCATACCCATCTCGCTCTCCTCACTGGACGACTCATGCATTACCTGCGGCACATAAACGATATCTCCTTCCGCAATGCCGGAGACAATCTCGATATAATTGTCGTCCGACAGGCCGGTTTCCACCTCGACCGCCTTCCAGCCGTCGGGCAGCAGCGTACCGTTCACCATAGTCCCGTCCGTATTCTTTGCGCTGTCATCCTTGACATAAACGATATTTCCGCGCTGCACTGCGGAAATCGGCACAGCAACCGCATCCGGCGCTTCATCTACCACAATGGTCGCGTCCACATTCATTCCAGGCAGCAAATCCTCCGGCGGGTTGTCAATCTGCACGGTCACCGGATAGCTGGTCACACCGTTTTCGGTTGTACCTGCAACCGAAACCTTGGTCACCACGCCTTCGATGGTACCGGCATCCTCGAGCGAGTCACAGGTAATATTGACCGTCTGCCCTACCGTCACCTGATTGATGTCCAGCTCGTCAAGCGAAATATCAAAGGTCAGATAGGACAAATCATAAATGACCGCCAGCGTCGTCTGACCATTGGTCGCGTCGAGCGTGTCGCCCACCTTGGTGTTTTTGGTAATCACCGTGCCGTCGATAGGCGCGGTGATGGTATAATCGTCCAGCTTATCAACCGTATTCTGATAGGAAAGCTGCTGCTGCGCCAGCGACAGCTTGCTGTTTTCCACCTGATTTTCCACCGAAGTGGAGGACAGCGTCGCCACCGTCTGCCCCGCCGACACGGATGATCCCTCCCGGATAGACAGGCTCGCTACTTTCCCGGCGGTGTCCGCCGTGATGGTAAATTCGGACAGATAGGTAAAGTTTGCACCCTGATTACAGGCCACGCCGTTTATCGTTGCGCTTGCCGCCGAGGAGGTGGACAAACCGCCCGGATTGCTCACTCGAATGGTCACATAACGGACAATCTGATAGCCGTCCAGCACGGTATCCGCCGCATCAATCGCTGTAACAGTGCCGGTCAGTGTTTCAAACGAACTGTCCATCGTGACTGTTGCCGCACTGCCCACGCTGAATGTGGCCGCATCCGAAGCATTAAACGGCACGGTCAGCTCCATGGATGAGGAATCACGCACATCTGCAATTGTCGCACCCGCCTGCACCTGATCGCCCTCGTCCACATACAGCTTGGTCACCACGCCGGCTTTTTCCGACTTGATATTAAGGTCATCCAGACTCTCAACCGTCTGGTTGTAGCTGTTCTGGCTCTGCTGCAGAGACAGCTGCGCCTGTTCAATCGAATTCTGCGCATCCGTGCTGTCGATTTCATACAGGGTATCGCCTTTTTTCACCTCGTCGCCCTCTTCGAATGTGCACGAGAGCACCTCACCCTGCACCGAACTGGTGACATCGTACTGATTGGCCGGTTCGATGGTGCCGGTTGCAGACAGGGTCAGCTGGATGTCCTGCCTTGAGGCTTCACTCTCGGTAAACGTCTGCGTCACCTCTCCCTTTCCGGACAGGAAAAAGTGCCGCACGCCGAATATGCCGGCAAGCACAACCAACAGCGCGACCGGAATCACTATCTTCTTTTTCAGCTTCCGGCGTTTTTTCTTTTTACTGTGCACGCCGGGCGGCGCGCTTTCCGTGGAAGGCTCCACTTTGTCCTCGTTGCCCGAAAAAAACATCTTTTTTCCCTTTTGGGGCTTTTTATCGCGCAGTTTATCAAACGGCAGTTTCAATCTTTGCTCCCTCCTGCTCAGGTTTTATTACCGCGTACCATCATAAGCGTAACTGTTTGAAGAAAGATTGAAGAAACCGTAAATTAACAGTTTTTCCATCACTCCTACACAAAAACTCCACATACATCGCGCACAATAAAAGGCACCCTTGAAAGAAAGGAGATTCTTCATGCGCGTTCTTTTGATTGGGGCAACCGAAAATGAAAAGATTCCGCAAGCACTACGACACGACCATATTTTATTCGACCATATCCCATTGCCCGGCACGGATCCGCTTCTCTGCCCGGAGGGACTGTATGACGTCGCAGTCCTGTTGACCGACAGTGCAGGTAAAGCTGCAGCGCAGCAATTGACCGCGCTCCTTCCTGCACTGCGGGAGGACGGTATGTCCGTGCCGCTTCTGATTGTGGCGGCACATCTGTCCGCGCGCGACCGCATTCTGGTGCTGGACGCCGGTGCGGACGATGTGCTGACCCAGCCCTTCCTTATTGGCGAGCTGCTGGCACGCATCCGCGCGCTCAGTCGAAGGAGTCCGGTATTGCAGCCCCGCCTACTTCAGGCAGGCGATTTGTCGCTCGACCGCGGACACTGCATGCTGCAAGGACCGAAGGGCGAGGTGCGCTTATCCTGCAAGGAAATGCAGCTCATCGAACTGTTCCTGCTGCACACCGGTCAGGTTCTGCCGCGTGAAACCTTGCGTCAAAAGGTCTGGGGTATCGACAGTGAATCCGCTTACAACGCCATCGAGGTCTACTTATCCTTGGTGCGACGCAAGCTGCGCACCATCGGATCGGATGCACATATCCACGCCGAGCGCGGCGTAGGCTACTATATCGAGGCATAATAAAGCGTCCCCGCAGCCACATGCATCTGCATGGCCGCAGGGACGTTTTTCTGCATTACCAGCCGCGGTACTTGCCGCGCTCAATCGGGCCGAACAGGACATCTGTCCAGTGCCGGAACCAATTCCACAGTCCATTCGTTTTTTCATTGTCCTGATTCATACCACGATCCTCCTTTATGTTTCTGATTTTATTTTATCCGGTTTTGTGCTGCCTGTCCTTCACAAAACTGTGAAATTTTTCTTAAGAATTTATGAAGGGGCTGTCCCTCCACAGGACAGCCCCTTTGTTTCACTCCTCGTCATCCGGCACATCTGCGCCGTCCGTCAATCCGAGTACCGACTGGCTTTCCGCTTCACTCAGTTCGGTTACGCCCTTGAGTTTGCGGCGAATCGCCCGTGTGCGCGTACCGACCAGCTTGTCCAGCTCGCGGCTGGCCTGATCCAGTCGGGTTTGCGTCTGCGTCAGGCAAGCCTCGAACTTATCAAATTCGGTCTTGACCGCGCCCAGCACACTCCATACCTCACCCGAACGCTTCTGGATTGCAATTGTACGGAACGACATCTGCAAGCTGTTGAGCAGTGCCGCCATCGTGCTGGGTCCGGCGATATTGACATGGTAATCACGCTGCAGCACCTCCACCATGCCGCGGCTGACTGCCTCGGCGTACAGACCCTCAAACGGCAGAAACAGGATGCCGAAATCCGTCGTATACGGCGGCTCCAAATATTTGTCGCGGATATCCTTAGCCTCCGACTTGAGCGTGGCGATCAGCGCTTTTGCGCAGGCGTCAATCTGCTCGCGCGAGCCTTCCTCGTAGGCATCGCGCAGAGCACCATAGGTATCGCCCGGAAATTTGGAGTCAATCGGCAGCCAGACATGGCCGCCGTCCTCGACCGGCAGCTTAACCGCATACTCTACCACATTACGGCTGTTCGGCCGCGTGGCAACGTTGACGGCATACTGCTCAGGCGCAAGAATGTCCTCCAAAATCGCGCCGAGCTGGATTTCACCTACAATACCGCGCGTTTTGACGTTGGTCAGTACCTTTTTCAAATCGCCTACACCCTGCGCGAGCGTCTGCATTTCGCCCAGCCCCTTATAAACCTGCTCCAACCGCTCATTGACCAGCCGAAAAGACTCGTTCATTCGCTCGGACAGCGTTTTTTGCAGCTTCTCGTCCACAATCTGCCGCATATCGTCCAGCTTTTTATTGTTATCCGCCTGCATCGCGCGCAGATTCTGATCCACCGTGACGCGGATATTCTCCAGATTCTGCGTAGTTTCCGCGGTAAAGCCGTGCAGCCGCCGCTCAAACTGACCAAGCTGATCGGTCACCGCGCCCATTTTCCCTGCGAGGCTTTGGTCCATTGCAGAAAGCTGGCTCATCTGTGCCTCGCGCCCCTCGCGCAGATTCTGATTGACCAGCGTGCCCAGCGCCGTAATAGAGCTGTTCGCGTCGCTGCCACCGGACGGCTGCGGCCGCCGGGTTAGCAGCACGATGACAAGCACCAGCAGCACAACGACCAGCGCCAGCGTGATAACGGGTATGTATTGCATAGAGAGTAATTCCTTTCGGTTCAGAGTACATGTAATTCCTTGGCGATGCGCTGCATCTCCTCATCCGTTGCGGCAATGACATCGGCGCAGGCCTTAAGGTCATCCGAGATATGCGCCGGCACCTTGACATCGGACTTGTAACGCAGCTGATGCTCCAGACTGGCCCAGAAATCCATCGCAATTGTGCGCAGCTGCAGTTCGATATGCACGGGCTGTGTGCGGTCAGACAGGAAAATCGGCACCTCCAAAATCAGATGCAGGCTGCGGTAGCCGTTGGGTTTGGGATTTTCGATATAATCCTTGCGATCAACCAGCGTCAAATCGTCCTGCCGCATCAGCATATCGGCCACGGTGTAAATATCTTCAATGAACGGGCAGATCACGCGGATGCCGCCGATATCGTTGAGATTTTCCATCATGGACTGCAGCGAGATGGGATACCCGCGCCGTTTTAGCTTGCCGATGATGCTGCGCGGGGTTTTGATGCGGCTTTTGATCGAGTCGATTGGACTGGGCTTGCCCGAAATACGCGATTCATCGTTTAAAATATCCAGCTTGGTTTTGATTTCACGGATGCCCGCCTCGTAGAGCATCATCATCTGCTGCAACTGCATCGCGGATTCAAGCAGCTGTTCCTCGTCATGCTGCGACAATTTATCCATCGCAAAAAAATCTGCAAGATCCATCCTATTCCCTCCGCTTGCAACGACATAATTTTTCTTATTATACCACAGTTCCGCTGCGCACACAATCGGCAGCGCCCGCAGTGCCGCCTCGTCTGATCTGCCGAAGCACGTTCCGCCGCGAGTTTAACTCCATTTAAAGTTGCATTGGTATAGTATAATAAAATAAAAGACGCCAAGCAGCTGCAGCACGCTCTGATAAGGAGAAGATCATATGAGATTATTACTGGCTGAGGATGAAAAGGCTCTGTCCAAAGCACTGGTCACCATTCTGGAGCGAAACAACTATTCCGTGGACGCCGTGAACGACGGACAGGCCGCGCTCGATTATCTGGAAGCGGACAATTACGACGGCGTCATTCTGGACATCATGATGCCCAAGGTCGACGGCATCACCGTACTCAAAACCATCCGCAGCAAGGGCAGCCGAATTCCGATATTGATGCTGACTGCAAAAGCCGAGGTTGACGACAAGGTGCTCGGGCTGGATGCCGGGGCAAACGATTACCTGACCAAGCCGTTTCACTCGCAGGAGCTGCTGGCACGCATCCGGGCAATGACCCGTACTCAGACTGCCCAAACCGATTCGCGCCTGCAAATGGGAAACGTGACGCTGGATTGCGCCACCTTTGAGCTGTCCACTCCAGCAGGCAGCTTTCGGCTGGCCAACAAGGAGTTTCAGGTACTCGAACTGCTCATGCGCAATCCACATAGCCTCATTGCATCCGAACGCCTGCTGGAAAGGATTTGGGGCTATGACAGCGAGGCGGAAATCAATGTGGTATGGGTCTATATCTCCTATTTACGCAAAAAGCTGTCCGCTCTGCAAGCCAACATTCAAATCAAGGCCACCCGAAACGCGGGCTATTCACTGGAGGAACTGCCATGATCCGAAAACTGCGTATCAAGCTGATTATTGCCTCCATGGTTTCGCTGCTGGCGGTGCTGCTGGTCATCATGAGCGCGGTGAATATTGTTTACTACTCTCAGGTCATGCGGGATGCAGACAGCACGCTCTCGCTTCTGGCTGCCAACAATGGGTTCTTTCCAAAATCCAATCATGAGGCGCCGCCGGACGAACCCTTCCCTAAAAAGGAACCGCATCTATCGCCTGAACTGCCCTATGAAACGCGCTATTTCTTTGTCACGCTCTCGCAGGACGGCAGCGTGCGCTCGGTCAACACCGGAAAAATTGCCGCAGTAGATACTGCGGACGCCATTTCCTATGCGCAAACCGTCTGGGCGCAGGGTAAAACGCAGGGCTTTGCCGACCAATATCGCTTTCTGGTAGATACTTCCTCATCAGAGCCGCTCATCCTGTTCCTCGATTGCAGCCGCGGACTGGCCAACTTTAAAACACTGTTTTTCAGCTGCATCGGGGTGTCTCTGGTCGGATCGCTGCTGGTTTTGCTGCTGCTGATTTTTTTGTCCGAGCGCATCGTGCGGCCATTTCTGGAAAACTATGAAAAACAGAAACAGTTTATCACCGATGCCGGGCACGAACTGAAAACGCCGCTGACTATCCTCAATGCAGACGCAGAAATTCTTGCCATGGACTATGGGGAAAACGAATGGGTGAGCGATATCCAGACGCAGACCAAACGACTGGCCGACCTGACAAACGATCTGATTCTTCTCTCCCGCATGGAGGAAGAGCAAACCCAGCTGCAAATGCTCGAACTGCCGCTGTCCGACATTGCGGAAGAAACTATCGCACCGTTTCAGGCGGTGGCACGAACACAGGACAAGACGTTGGAGCTGCGCATCCAGCCGATGCTCTCGATGTGCGGAGACGAGAAATCCCTTCGAAAGCTGTTCTCCATTCTGCTGGATAATGCGGTCAAATATTCAGCCCCGCAAAGCACCATTTCCTGCACGCTGGAAAAACAGAAGAACCTCATCCGCCTGTCAGTCTGGAATGCAGTTGAGCACATCACCAAAGCCCAGACCGAGCACCTGTTCGACCGGTTTTACCGCACCGACCAGTCCCGCAACTCGCAGACCGGCGGCTACGGTCTCGGCCTTTCCATCGCACTGGCAATCGTCACCGCGCATAGAGGCAAAATCACCGCTTCTACCGCAGATGAAGCCTCTCTGCTTATCACCGTTACTTTTCCTGCATAATAAACCATACCATAACACCCGCCTTTCTCGAGGCGGGTGTTGTTATTTGCACAAGTCGGTAATTTTAAGTTCGGTTAAGGTTTGGGTTAAAGTTTGGTTAAGGCGACAGCGGTATACTGAAACACGATCAATAAACAGGATGGCTTGCGGCGCTGTGCGCGGCAGGTCTGCAGCAAGGAGGACACATTCATGGCGTATCAGACAACCTTTGAACGATACGAGATCAAATACTTACTAACCGCGCAGCAAAAAGAACATCTGCTGCGCGCCATGCGGGGACAGATGCAGCTGGATCAGTTCGGCCGCAGCACTATCCGCAACATTTACTATGATACCGACACCTTCCGGCTGATTCGCCGGTCGCTGGAAAAGCCCGCCTATAAAGAAAAGCTGCGCATCCGCAGTTACCGGCAGGTGCGGCCAGACGAACCGGTATTCGTAGAGCTGAAAAAGAAGTTTCAGTCAGTGGTCTATAAGCGGCGTCTGGTGCTGCCAGAGGAACAGGCCATGACCAGTTTCCGCACCGGCGATGCACTGCCCGTGCAGTCCCAAATTGCCGACGAAATCGAGTATTTCCGGGCATATTACCGAACGCTGCGTCCCACGGTCTTTCTCTCGTATGAGCGCGAGGCCTTCTGTGCGCTGGACGGCAGTGACTTCCGCATCACCTTTGACGAGAATATCCGGTACCGCTGCCGCGACTTTTCGCTCGGCAGTCCGATTTACGGCACGCCTTTGCTGGCAGCCGGTCAGACACTCATGGAAATCAAAACCGGCGGCGGTATGCCGCTCTGGATCACACATGCGCTGACCGCGCACGATATTTTCCCCACCTCGTTTTCCAAATTCGGCGCAGCATACCAAAACATGCTGGACACTGACCTTTCCGGAGGACTGCTTTATGCTTAACAACCTGTTTCGCGGCCTGTTTGACACGGAGATGACCACTGTCATCCCGGTGGCCGACTTTTTACTCTGCGTGGCAAGTGCGCTGTTCGCCGGACTGCTGCTCGCGGCCTGCTACATGTATCGTACGCGCTACACCCGCAGCTTTGTCGCCACGCTGGCGCTGCTGCCCGCCATTGTCTGCGTGGTCATCATGATGGTCAACGGCAATGTCGGCGCGGGTGTCGCCGTAGCCGGTGCGTTCAGTCTGGTCCGTTTTCGCTCCGTACCCGGCACCGCCAAAGAAATAGGCGCCATCTTTCTGGCCATGGGCACCGGCTTAATCATCGGCATGGGCTATATCGCGTATGCCTTCCTGTTTGCCATCGTACTGGGCGCGGCTACCATGCTGTATAACCACATCGACTTCGGCGCAGAAAAAAAGGCTGCGCTGTACCGCACCCTGCACATCACCATTCCAGAGGATTTAGACTACACCGGCGTCTTTGACGAACTGCTGCGGGAATACACCTCGACTTGTGAACTGACACAGGTGAAAACCACCAATATGGGCAGTCTGTTCCGGCTGACCTACAACATCACGCTGCGCAGCACAAATCTGGAAAAAGAGCTGATTGACAAACTCCGCTGCCGCAACGGAAATCTGGAAATTACGGTTTCCAAGCAGGAAACCATCACCGCCGAATTATGAGAAGGAGCCATCTGTTTATGAAAAAGCATTGCCTGCTGCCACTGCTCCTGGCGGCTGCCGTGGCGGTATCCGGCTGTCAAGCCGCCGATGCAGCGGATGCGACCATTCCAACCACACCAGTCACGTTATCCGATATGTTCACCGACCGCGATCTGGAGGTCGGCTATGACGAAACGACCGCCGCCTCAATCACGCTTTCCGGCAGCACCGCCTCCTGCGACAGCGACGCAGTCACCGTGGATGGCGGCACCATCACCATTACCGACGAGGGCACCTATATTCTGTCCGGCACACTGGACGACGGTATGGTGATCGTCGATGCTGACGACACGGACAAAGTCCAGCTTGTGCTGAACGATGCCAGCATTCACTGTGAGGACTGCGCTGCTCTCTATGTCCGACAGGCCGACAAGGTCTTTGTGACTACGGCGGACGACACGCAGAACACGCTGTCAGGAGGCGAGACCTTCACCCAGCTCGACGACAATAACATCGACGGCGTCATCTTCTCCAAGTCCGATTTGACACTCAACGGTCTTGGCACGCTCACCGTGGATTCCCCCGCCGGACACGGCGTAGTTACCAAGGACGACCTTGCGGTCACTGGCGGCACCTATGTGGTCACTGCCGCCGGTCAGGGCCTGTCCGGCAAGGACAGCGTGCGCATCGCGGACGGTGCCTTCACTCTGACGACCGGTAAGGATGCTATACAGAGCGACAATACCGAGGATTCCGACAAAGGCTTTGTCTATCTTGCCGGCGGCACCTTCACCATCACAGCGGAAGGCGACGGGCTGAGCGCGAGCAGCTGGATGCAGGTGGATGACGCCGCCTGCACTATCACCACCGGCGGCGGCAGTGTAAACGGCGAGACGCATACCAGTGACGCTGCGCCCGGCGGTATGGGCGGCGGCAAGGGTGGCCGCATGTCCCTGACGGACGACGGCACGCAGCCGCCGGAACGTCCGACGGGTGAAACACCTCCGGATGGCATGGAGCCTCCTGCCGATATGCCGCAGGATGCAGCTCCGTCCGAAAACACCGCAGCTTCGGACACTGCCGTCACGGATGCTGCTCAAACAACGGACAGCACTGCTTCCTCTGAAGCAGACACAACCGACACGGTCAGCACCAAGGGGCTGAAAGCCGGTACGGCGCTGACCATTCTGGGCGGCAGCTTCACACTGGACTGCGCCGACGACGCGTTCCACTCGAACGGCGACCTGACGGTCCACGGCGGCGCAGTCAGCATCCAGACCGGTGACGACGCATTCCACGCAGACAATGCGCTGACCATCTCGGACGGTGAAATTGATATCTCCACCTGCTACGAAGGGCTGGAGGGTCTGACCGTCACAGTCAGCGGCGGAGAAATCAACGTCGTTGCCAGCGATGACGGAGTCAACGCCGCAGGCGGTGTCGACCAGAGCGGCTTTGGCGGCAACGGTCAGGACCAGTTTGCCGCACAAAGCGGTGTATATATCACCATCTCTGGCGGTAATCTGAGCATCAATGCGGGCGGCGACGGGCTGGACTCCAACGGTGATCTGACGGTCAGCGGCGGCACGGTCTACGTTTCCACCAAGGACGGCAGTGCGGATTCGGCGCTCGACTACAACGGCAATGCATCCATCACCGGCGGCACAGTAATTGGCATCGGCTCGTCCGGTATGGCACAGAATTTCGGTGAAAATTCCACGCAGGGTGCAATTCTGCTGACCGTAGACACGCAAGCGGCGGGCAGCACGGTTTCGGTGAGCGACAGCACCGGCAATATGCTGGCCTCCTGGGAAGCGCCGCAGGCCTTCAGTTCTGTTGTTATCAGCTGCCCCGGTCTGGAGAGCGACGGTACTTACACTGTCACGGCCGGCACCTCCTCCACGGAAGTCACGTTGGACGGCTTGCTGTACGGCAGCGGCGGCGGTATGGGACATGGCGGTATGGGCGGCGGCAATCGCGGCAGCCGCAGTGAAACAGCACAGGATACCGCTGCTGCTTCGACCTGAATTACCGCAATACATCTATTACAACCCATACCGAAGGGCCGGACGGAGCAAATCTCTGTCCGGCCCTTTCCATGTATTCCGAGGAAACACTCTTCCATTTTTGACAGAAAATATATATGCCGCTTATACTGGCTTTTTACAGGCGAATGCGGTATACTATGGATAATGTTTTGTTAAGGTTGTGCCGCATATATTGCGGCATTGCCAAAAAGCTGTCTGCGGAAGGTGAACTGTTATGCCGTCTTTTGCCACCCATCATATTTTTGCCACAACCGTACAGCGTGTCACAGGGGATTCCGTGGCGCACATTGCGGATGCCTGTCCCGCAGCTTACCGCTGGGGCGCACAGGGTCCAGACCCGCTTTCCTTTTATCACGCGCCATTTCCCGGTCCGGTACGCCGTCTGGCTCATCGCATCTGCACCGAACCGCCCGCACCGCTGTTTGAAGCGCTTTGCGCGGCTGCCGTGCAGGAGCATAACACCGCGGCGCTTGCCTATGTGTTCGGTTTTTGCACAAATTATGCGCTCAGCCGCGTCACACACGCTTTCATCGAGGCACAGGCCGACCGCCTAACGCTCTACATGCCCGGCTACTCCACCGAAGCCCGTCGAAAGCTGGTCGAAAGCGATATCGACGGCATCATGATTGCCAGCTACATCGCTGCCGAACCTGCAGGCTATGAAGCGTTCCGTCTGCTCGATCCTAACGCCGCGGAATGCACTGTACTGGCCCGCGTGCTGGCGCACGCAGCGCGTGATGCCTACGGCGTGCGCATTTCTCCCGCTGCGGTGTACCGCTCGCTGCACGACATGCGCCGCATCCTGCATCTGACCCACAGCGGCAGCCATATCCGCAGCCGCCTGCTGCACTTGGAACGCCTGATGGGCAAGACCGGTCTGGCCTCCGCGCTCATCCGTCCGGATGAGCCGCTGCCCGCCGACTGCGCCAATCAGGAGCACCGTGTCTGGACCGCAAACGACGAGGATCGCACGGATTCCTTCTTCGATTTGTTCGATGCTGCCGTGCCGCTGGCCGTTTCGCTGCAGCGAGCCGTACTGGACCGATATTATCAGCAAAAACCGCTCGATCCGCGCTTTTTCCCCACTGATTTCACCGGCAACGTTCCAAAAAAATAAAATATTTAAATCATCCGACAGGTTTCGTATGACTTCGCCCTCCTGTTTGCGTAAGCTATCCATTGTTACCAAAATGTAACCTTTGGATTACGAAAGGAGGGAATATGGGGAGCGCTTTTTCTCCATACTACCATCATGCGAAACCTGTTATCTTTTATTTTCGGCTTGTTTTCCGGCCTGCTGTACGGGCTGGTCCGTGCCGTTCTGCTGCTGGACCGACTGATCTGCCTACTGTATGATCTGCCGTTGTGGTCCGGCATTGGCCGTGTCGTTCGCTCTGTCGGACGGCAACGCGCAGCCTGCGCGCTTGCCGTATTCGTGCCGTTATTTTTTGTACCCGGCACGCTGCTCACGCAAAACGGCACGATGATCTATGCCAACGATCGCCCGCTCGGTCTGGTAGAAAATTCGGACACGCTGACCGCAGCAGTGGCGGAAATCGAGCAAAGCGCCTCCACGCTGTCGGACGGTGCATATACCCTGCCGGTCTCGATTGAAACCTGTACCCTGCGCGCACCCGCATCCCAATTTCTAACCGAAGAGGAGTTGAAAAGCGACCTCATCGATGCCAGCGGAGAACTGGACACGCTGGCCGTCATCTCGGTCGATGGTGAGCGTGCCGGCGTATGCCGCTCCGCTGAGGATGCGCAGGCGTTGCTCGACCGGGTGAAAGCCCAATATACCACCGCAGCGGATGAAAACACGGATTTTCTGCAAACCGTGCGGGTAGATGAAGTGGTTGCGGAGACCGACCGGGTTTCCGACCTGTCCACACTTTATGAGCAGCTGTCCCCGCGGCTGGATGTGACCTCCACCCGCGCAGTGACCTATACCGAGTCCATCCCCTATGAAACCATCACCCGCGAAAATGACGAACTGGACCAAACCTATTGCGCCACCATTCAGGAAGGCAGCGAAGGCGAAGCAGTGGTCACAGCCGAAATCCAGACCGTAGACGGACAGGAACACGGACGCACCATTCTGGAACGCACGGTACTCAGCAATGCAACCGACGAGATTATTGAAGTCGGCACACGCAATATCGGAATTGGCACAGGCGAATTTATGGTACCCATCAGCAACTACACCTTCACCTCGGGCTTTAAATGGCGTTGGGGCAAACTGCACAGCGGCGTCGATCTGGCGGCCGATGAAGGCACACCGGTCTATGCCGCGGACAACGGCAAGGTGATCGTAGCGGAGAATTCCGGCAACGGTTATGGCAACTATATCATTCTGGACCATCAGAACGGGTATAAAACGCTCTACGGACACAACTCCCAGCTGCTGGTTTCAGTCGGCGACATTGTTGCTAAGGGCGATAAAATCGCGCTTTCCGGCAATACGGGTAACTCCACCGGACCACACCTGCATTTTGAAGTTCATGTCGGTGATGAAAAGGTCGATCCCCAGCAATATATCAGCATTGCCTGACATACAAAAAAACGAGCCGTCAAAACGGCTCGTTTTTTCTATCTCCTGCAAGTATTTCATGTGCGGATACGCGCACCCATTTCCGCACTGGCATGGCTCAGCACCGGCAGCAGCACCGCGCATACAATCACGCCCGCAAGCCCCTGCACCGCATTGAACGGCACGCCTGCCAACACAGCAGTCGCCGCTGCCTCAGCCGTGCTGCCCATCAGCAGCTCCATGCCGGTTTCGTAGACATAATATCCCGCAACCATCACGAGTTCCGCCGGGATGCCGCAGAGCGCCACACGCACCAGCGTGGACATGTGTTCCCGCTTCACCATATGATGGTACAGCCAACCGCCAACCAGCGCGGTCAGCGCCTTGATGGCAAACGTTCCCGGCACCCATGCCATATAACCGCCAAACAGATCGGCCATCATAGAACCAATGCCAGCGGCCACCGCTCCTATGCCCGGTCCAAGCAGAATGCCGCAAATCAGCACCATGCCGTCGCCGAGATGAATATAACCTTGTGTGGGAGTCGGAATTTTAATGATCATTGTGGCGACAGTGGTCAACGCCGCGAGTAATGCGGCTATAATAATGGTTTTGGTTTTATGATTTGTCATGTTATCAGCGCCTTCTTTCTGTTTTCGCTTTCGATGGTACCATTATAGTCCGATTGTGGCATGTAAGAAAGCGTCAGTTTTTGCATTTTATACAATGCCAGATAGAGACACGCAAAAAAACAGCCGCCCATAGGACGGCTGCTCATTTGCATATATAATTTTGCTTTAACGCTTGTTGGAACGCTTCCAGATATGCATTTTCTCCGCGTCTGCAATCAGCTGCTCACGGAAATCAGGATGCGCTATCGAAATCAGCGCCTCGGCACGCTGCCATGCAGCCTTGCCCTTGAGGCTAACCATACCATACTCGGTTACAATGTAGTGCGTGGCCGAACGCGGATCGGTTACGATCGATCCGTTCGCCAGTGTCGGGCGGATACGGGATGCCACCGTACCATCCTTCTGCTTGAAGGTCGACGACAGGCAGATAAAGCTCTTGCCGCCCTTAGACAGATATGCGCCCATGACAAAGTCCAGCTGACCGCCCGTACCGGAAATCTGCTTGGTGCCGGCAGACTCCGCATTGACCTGACCGCACAGGTCGATATCGACCGCATTGTTGATGGAAATAAAGTTGTCAATCCCCGCGATGACATGCACATCATTGGTATAATCGACCGGCATGGAAGCGCACTCCGGATTGTTGTCCAGATAGTCATACAGCTTCTTGGTACCGGCAGCGAATGCATAGGCCTGACGGCCGCGGTCGATGTTCTTGTTCCGTCCGGTGATCTTGCCTGCCTTGGCAATATCAACAAACGCATCGACATACATTTCCGTGTGTACGCCCAGATCCTTCAAATCGGATTCCGCAATCATGGCACCGATGGTATTCGGCATGCCGCCGATACCCAGCTGCAGGCAGGCGCCGTTCGGAATCTCAGGCACAATCAGCTCCGCAACCTTTCTGTCCACCTCGGTTGCCGCAGCCGCACCCATCTCCGGCATGGGCGCATTATTTCCCTGAACAATCATGTCCACCTCGGAAACATGGATGCAATCCTCCATGCCGCCCAAGCAGCGCGGCATATTTTCATTCACTTCTACAATGATCTTATCCGCCACATCGCACACGGCACGCAAATGCGATGCCTGCGGACCAAAGCTGAAAAAGCCGTGGCTGTCCATCGGCGCAACCTGCAGCATGGCCACATCGACGTGACCGATACTCTCCCGATAAAAGCGCGGCAGTTCGGAATAGCGCATCGACGAATAGAAGCCTGCGCCGGTAGCGATGAACTTGCGCTCAATACCGGACATGTGCCACGAGTTCCATGTCATATGTGCCGCAGGATCTTCGATCTTATAGATTTCCGGCACACGCATCAAAACACCGCCGCGGAAATTGACATCCGTCAGCTCCGGCAGACGCTTGGCCAGCGCCTGATCCAGCACGTCCGGTGTGCCGACACACCAGCCGTAATCCACCCAGTCACCCGACTTGACTACCTGAACGGCTTCTTCTGCTGTTGTCAGTTTACTTTGATAAAGTGCTGTGTAATCCATTTTGCCACAACCTCCATATTGTCTATTCTTTAACAATCTCTATTCATTATACTATAATCGCATATACAGGTCAAGCAAAGGTTTGTATTATGTCAAAACATTCCCATGATTATCCCAAAACTTTTCCTTGATTTTCTGAAATAAAGTGGTACAATGGTAAATGACTTTCACGGCACAGTACGATAAAGTGAATTTAGGAGGGTCCCTTATGAAAACCAAAAAGCTGCTGGCGCTGATGCTCGCCGGTGCGATGAGTCTTTCCATGCTGGCCGGCTGCGGCGGCGGAAAAAACGAAGATGCGGCCACGGACACCAACGGCGACGCAAATACGGAAACCGCCAGCGATCTGGCTTATGTGCAGGACAAAGGCAAAATGGTAATCGGCTACACCGTATATGAGCCGATGAACTACACCGATGAAAACGGCGAATTTACCGGCTTTGATACCGAATTTGCCAAGGCGGTCTGTGAAAAGCTGGGTGTCGAGCCTGAGTTTGTTGAAATCAACTGGGATACCAAGGTAGTCGAGCTGGACGCCAAGAGCATCGACTGCATCTGGAACGGCATGACCATCACGGATGATCTGAAGGAAAACATTGCGGTTTCCGATCCGTATGTCAAGAACATGCAGGTCATTGTTATCAAGGATTCCAATAAGGACACCTTTACAGATACCGCTTCCCTGTCCGGTGCCAATCTGGTTGCCGAGGCCGGTTCTGCCGGTCAGTCGGCAATCGAAGCGGACGAGAATCTGTCGCAGGCCAATCTGACCACCGTCACCAAGCAGACCGACGCTCTGCTGGAAATCGAGTCCGGCGCCTCCGACGCAGCGGTGCTCGACTGGACACTCGCCAAGAGCATGATCGGAGAAGGCACAGACTTTGCCGATCTGATGATGATCGATGGCGTCGAGCTGTCGGTTGAGGAATACGGCATCGGCTTCCGCAAGGGCAGCGACCTTTGCACTGAAGTCAACAAGATTATGGCGGAGCTGGTCGAGGACGGTACGCTTCCCGCGCTGGCTGAGAAATACGGTCTGAGTCTTGCCGAGTAATCTATTACAATAAGAAAGATATGGCCGACGGGACAGCATTTTTATGCTGCCCCGCCTGCCTTTGTTTGGGGAAAGGGTATTTTTCATGTCTGCGTCTGTTATCTTTTCCAGCCTGACAAAAACCTTCGGCATCAACTGCCAGATCTTTTTTGTCACGCTGCTGTTTGCGCTGCCGCTGGGGCTCATCATCTCCTTTGGCTCGATGAGTAAGTTTAAACCGCTGGCCTATCTGGTCAAATTATTTGTCTGGATCATCCGCGGCACACCACTGATGCTTCAGATCATCATCATTTTCTACGGTCCCGGCCTGCTGTGGGACGGCACATTGTTGCCCCGCATCACCGCCACCTGCGTGGCCTTCGTCATCAACTATGCCTGCTACTTCTCGGAAATCTACCGCGGCGGTATCCAATCTATCCCGCGCGGTCAGTATGAAGCCGGACAGGTGCTCGGCATGACCAAAAGCCAGATTTTCTTCAAGGTGACGCTTTTGCAGGTCATTAAACGCGTGATCCCGCCTATGGGCAATGAGTTCATGACGCTTATCAAGGATACTGCGCTGGCCAACGTCATCGCTACCAAGGAAATCATCATGATGAGCAAGGAATATGCCACCAAGGGCCTGATTTGGCCGCTGTTTTCCACTGCTTTGTTCTTTCTGGTGTTCTGCGGCGTACTTACGCTGCTGTTCAACTGGCTGGAAAAGAAAATGGATTATTTCCGCGTGTAAGGAGGTGCCGAAATGCCTATTCTGGAAGTACAAAACATCAATAAGAGCTTCGGCGCCACCAAGGTGCTCGACGATATCAGCTTTTCGCTCGAACGCGGCAAGGCACTGGCCATTATTGGCTCAAGCGGCTCGGGCAAAACCACCTTGCTGCGCTGCCTGAACTTTCTGGAAACACCGAATGCAGGCCGCATCATTGTCAACGGCGAAACGCTGTTTAATGCTGCGGACCACTCCTCCAAAAGCGATGAAGAAATCCGCAAGCGCCGTCTGCACTTCGGCATGGTGTTCCAGTCGTTCAACCTGTTCCCGCAATACACCGCGCTGGAAAACGTTATGCTGGCCAGCCTGCTGCTTGCCAAGGAACGACCGGACTACAAGCAGAACAAACGCGCTATTCAGGAGGAAATTGAGCACCACGCCATCGAATTGCTCAGCCAGATGAGTCTGGAGGGCCGCATGAACCATTATCCTCATCAGCTTTCCGGCGGTCAGCAGCAGCGCGTGGCGATTGCGCGCGCACTCGCTCTGCATCCTGATATCCTTTGCTTCGACGAGCCGACCTCCGCGCTCGACCCCGAGCTGACCGGAGAAGTGCTCAAGGTTATCCGCTCACTGGCGGACCAGCACACCACCATGATTATTGTCACACACGAGATGGCCTTTGCCCGTGATGTTGCCGACCACATTTTGTTCATGGACGGCGGCGTGATCGTTGAAGAAGGCACCCCGACTGAGTTGTTTGAAAATACCCAAAATGAGCGAACCAAAGCATTTTTGAGCCGTTTTTCACAAAACAACTAAAGAGCAGCAGGCGCAGAAAAAACTTTTCAGCACTTTCCACCAACTTCCCATTTACAAACCCTTTTAAATACGATAAAATAATCCCGTATTGAAAAATGCGGGATTTTTTATTGTCTTTTTGTACAGGAACACTTGGTTATTTTTTGATGATTTTTTTGTTTGTTTGTGTTGAAGTTGTGGCATGAATTTGCTACAATAAAAGCACAGGACATTTCTGTCCTGCCAAAGATGTAAAAGCCCGCACGGCCTTTTATAAAATTTTAGAATGGAGATGTATCAATTATGGCTATGGATGCTTTCAGCGCCTCTCTGATGCAGGACAAGAGAGAGATCATCATCGCCCCGACTATTTACAAGTTTGCTAACTTCGGTGACTTCGCCGCAGAGTTCAATCTTGGTGAGCGCGATGTCGTTCTGACCAACGAATTCATCTACAAGCCCTTCATGGAGGAGCTTGGCCTGAAGAGCAAGTTTGTTTTCCAGGAGAAGTTCGGCGCAGGCGAGCCTTCTGAGGCGATGATCGAAACCATGTATGAGGCCATTCCGTATGATTCCTATGACCGCGTCATCGCTGTCGGCGGCGGCGCCATCATGGACCTGTGCAAGCTGCTCGGCTGCAAGCGCCCGACCTCCGTACATGAGCTGTACTTCAAGCGCGAGCCCGTTGTACATGAGAAGGAAGTTATCGCCATCCCGACCACCTGCGGCACCGGCTCCGAGGTTACCAACATCTCGGTTGCTATCGTCAAGGACGAGAAGGACGGCAAGCTGACCGGCGGCGAAACCAAGCTCGGTCTGGTTTCCGACGACATCATCCCGAACAAGGTTTGCCTGGTTCCGGATCTGCTCAAGACGCTGCCCTACAAGCCGTTTGCTGCTTCCGCAATTGACGCGCTCATTCACGCAACCGAATCCTTCCTGTCCCCGCATCGCAAGACCGTTACCTCCGAGATGTACTCGGTCAAGGCGGCTGAAATGATTCTGGAAGGCTTCCGCCGCATTGCGCTGGAAGGCCCGGACGCTCGCATGGATTATCTGGGCGAGTTCGTTACCGCTTCCCTGTTTGCCGGCATCGCATTCCTGAAGGCTGGCTGCGCAACCGTACACGGCATGTCCTTCCCGCTCGGCGGCACCTACCATGTTCCGCACGGCGAATCCAACTACGCTCTGTTCGGCAAGATCCTTGAGCTGTACGATGAGTACGAGCCGAACGGCGAGCTGGGCAAGTTCAAGGAACTCGTTGCGCGCTGCCTGGGCTGCACCAAGGATGACGCGCTGCGCACCCTGAATGTCACCCTCGAGAAGGTTCTCCCGCTCAAGCCGCTGCATGAGTACGGCTTCAAGGAAGAGGACATCAAGAGCTTCCCCGTATCGGTAGAGGCAAACCAGCAGCGTCTGATTACCAACTCCTACCGTCCGTGGAGCATCGAACTGAGCGAACGCGTATACCGCGAGTGCTTCTGATTTTTGTAAGCGTTTCGCCTGAACAGGGCGGGGAACCCCGCGTTCCCCGCCCTGTTTTTTCTTAGAAGGTATGCTTGCCGCCCGTCGGCAAACCCCTCAGAAAGTTTGAAAAGAGAAAGGATACTTGATCGCTATGATGACCAAAGACCAGTACATTGAGTCCCTGCGAAAGCTGAAGCTCAATCTGTATATGTTCGGTGAAAAGGTGGAGAATCCGGTAGACAACCCGATCATCCGCCCTTCGCTCAACTCCTTTGCCGCTACCTATGAGCTGGCGGAGGATCCCCAGTACGAAGACCTGATGACCGCAACCAGCCACATCTCGGGCAAGAAGATCAACCGCTTTACCCACATGCATCAGTCGACCGACGACCTGATTAAAAAGGTTAAGATGCAGCGTCTGCTCGGCCAGAAAACCGCAGCCTGCTTCCAGCGCTGCGTTGGTATGGACGCTATGAACGCCGTATTCTCCTCCACCTACGAGATCGACGAGGCCTGCGGCACCAAGTATCATGAGAACTTCATCAAGTTCCTCACCCGCGTACAGGACGAGGATCTCGCGGTTGACGGCGCAATGACCGACGTCAAGGGCGACCGTTCTCTGGCTCCCTCCAAGCAGGCCGACCCCGACCTGTTCCTGCATGTTGTCGAACGCACTGCAGACGGCGTATACGTCACCGGTGCAAAGGCTCACCAGACCGGCTTTGTGAACAGCCATGAGGTGCTGGTTATGCCGACCATCTCCATGCGTGAAGGCGACGAGGATTACGCGATCTCCTTCGCTGTTCCGACCGATTCCGAAGGCATCACGCTGATCTACGGCCGTCAGTCCTGCGACACCCGCAAGACCGAGGAGTACAACGACATCGACGTAGGCAACAAGGTTTACGGCGGCCACGAAGTTCTGGTCATCTTCGACCATGTGTTCGTTCCGAATGACCGCATCTTCCTCAACGGTGAAGTCAAGTTTGCCGGCATGATCGTTGAGCGTTTCGCAGGCTATCACCGTCAGTCCTACGGCGGCTGCAAGGTCGGCGTAGGCGATGTGCTGATCGGCGCGACCGCACTGGCGGGCGAAATGGCCGGCTCTGCTAAGGCATCCCATGTCAAGGATAAGCTGATTGAAATGACCCACCTGAACGAGACTCTGTACTGCTGCGGCATCGCCTGCTCCAGCCAGGGCACCAAGACCAAGGCGGGCAACTACCTCATCGACCTGCTGCTGGCTAACGTCTGCAAGCAGAACGTCACCCGTTTCCCGTACGAGATCGCGCGTCTGGCACAGGATCTGGCCGGCGGCCTGATGGTCACTCAGCCCTCCGAGGCCGACTACCGCAATCCGGTTCTCAAGCCCTACATCGAGAAGTACCTCAAGGGTGTCGCTTCTGTTCCGACCGAGGACCGCATGCGCGTACTGCGTTTGATTGAAAATATGACGATGGGCACTGCTGCTGTCGGCTATCTGCCGGAGTCCATGCATGGCGCAGGTTCGCCCCAGGCTCAGCGCATCATGATCGCCCGTCAGTCCAACCTGGAAATGAAGAAGGAACTGGCGAAGAAGATTGCTCGTATCCAGTAATCTCTGAGCATCCCATAGGCACTCATGGAGCACCCGTGAGTGCCTATGTTTGCAATTTCATTCGGCCAAAGGAGGCTCAACGCACCATGCTGCGCTGCACTGTCAAATTCTGCGGCGGCTGCAATCCGCGCTATGACCGCGGAGAAGCCTATCAAACCGTGCGCACCTCCCTTGCGGACGTCGCCGACTTTTCCTATCCGGAGGACGGCGTCCATTACGACGTACTGCTGATTATCCGCGGCTGCACCGGCTGCCCCTATCTGTATGAGGAAATTGATGCCGACCATCGTGTCATCATGGACTCTGCGGACAGCATCCCGGAAGCCATCCGGACGATCCGGCAACTCGCGTAGATTGAACGGCCGCATCAAGCGTCCGTTACTCAAAGGAGGATGATAGAACATGAAGAAAGTAAGTATTATCTCGGCAGAAGAAGCCGCACTCAAAGTTCAGGATGGCGACACCATCGCCACCGGCGGTTTTGTAAGCTGCGCCTGCCCGGAGACCCTGTCCAAGGCGCTGGAAAAGCGTTTTCTTGAGACCGGTCACCCGAATAACCTGACCCTGTTCTTTGCAGCCGGTCAGGGCCACCGCGATGGTACCGGCGGCGACCACTACGGCCATGAAGGCATGGTCAAGCGCGTTATCGGCGGCCACTGGGACCGCGCACCCCGTTTGGGCGAGCTGGCGCTCTCCAATAAAATCGAAGCCTACAACCTGCCGCAGGGCGTTATCTCGCACATGTACCGTGATATCGCCGCGCACAACATCGGCACGATTACCCACGTCGGCCTCAAGACCTTTGTTGACCCGCGCAACGGCGGCGGTAAGCTCAACGAAAAGACCAAGGAAGATCTGGTCACGATCGTTAACATTGAAGGGAAGGAACGCCTGCTGTACAAGGGCTTCCCGATCAATGTCGTATTCCTGCGCGCATCCTACTGCGATGAATACGGCAACTGCACCGTACATAGAGAAATCGGCCCGCTGGACGTTACCGCAATGGCGCAGGCGTGCAAAAACTCGGGCGGTAAGGTCATCGTACAGGTCGAGAAGATTGTACAGGGCGGATCGCTCGATCCGAAGCTGGTTGCCATCCCGGGCATCTATGTTGACTCGGTTGTCATCGGCTCGGAGGAAGAGAACATGCAGTGCCTCGGCATGCCGTATGACGGCGCACTGACCGGCGAATTCCGCATCCCGGTGGACGCTATTCCGCCCATCCCGATGGACGCCAAGAAGATCATCGCCCGCCGCGCAGCGATGGAGCTGCCGCAGGACGCGATTGTCAACCTCGGCACCGGCGCACCGGAGAAAATTGCTAACGTTGCGGCGGAAGAGGGTATCTCGGACAAGATGACCCTGACCGTCGAGGCTGGTTCGATTGCAGGCGTGCCCTACGGCGGCACTCAGTTCGGCGCAGCGGCAAACGCGATGTGCATCATCCCGCACAACGTACAGTTTGACTTCTATCAGGGCGGCGGTCTGGACGTTGCTTTCCTCGGTCTGGCTGAAACTGCACCCAACGGCGACCTGAACGTTTCCAAGTTCGGTACCCGTCTGGCCGGCGCGGGCGGATTCATCGATATCACCCAGAACGCCAAGAAGGTTGTCTACTGCGGCACCTTCACCGCCAAGGGCCTCAAGACCGCCTGCGAGGACGGCAAGCTCGTCATCACGCAGGAAGGCGCCAAGAAGAAGTTTGTCAACCAGGTGGAGCACATCACCTTCTCCGGCGACTACGCCAACGAAGTACACCAGCCGGTTCTGTACATCACCGAGCGCGCTGTGTTCGAGCTGCGTCCGGAAGGCGTCACCCTCATTGAGATCGCACCGGGCATCGACCTGCAAACCCAGATCCTTGATCAGATGGAATTTGAGCCGAAGATCGCTTACCAGCCGGACGGCTCGATCAAGCTGATGGATGCTCGCATCTTCCGTGAAGAGCTGATGGGCCTGGCGAACGATTAAATTTCGATTTTTTCTGTGTGTGTGTTGTACAGATGTTGGGTATATTGTTAATCATTTAACAAACTTTCGTAAAACCCCTTGCAATTCTCCGCACATTTGATAAAATATTAACGAACTCGAAAGAGACATTAAACTGCACCGGTGCATCCGGTGCCAGAGAAGAAAAGGAGTAACAGCCAAATGAACGTTTACATCTGTTCCGCTGCCCGTACCGCTATCGGCACTTATGGCGGCACCCTTCGCGACGTACCTGCCGCTCAGCTCGGCATCGCTGCTGCCAACGCTGCCATTGAACGCGCCGGCGTTGACAAAGCCGCTATCGACGAATGCCTGTTTGGTCAGGTATTGCAGGGCGGCGTTGGCCAGAACGTAGCTCGTCAGGTATCTCTCGGCGTCGGTATGCCGCTTGAGACCCCCGCTATGACCCTCAACAAGGTTTGCGCATCCTCCATGCGCGCCATCTCTCTGGGCTCCCAGATCATCCGCTCCGGCGAGGATCAGATGATGCTGGTCGGCGGCTGTGAGTCCATGTCCGGCGCACCGTATATTTCCCGCAACATGCGCTGGGGCGCTCGCATGAACGACGTAAAGTTTGTTGATATGATGGTTTATGACGGCGTATTCGACGTATTCAATCAGTACCACATGGGCGTCACCGCGGAAAATGTTGCTGAGAAGTACGGCATCACCCGTGAGATGCAGGACCAGATCGGTTATGAGTCCCAGATGAAGGCTGCCAAGGCAATTTCCTCCGGCCGCTTCAAGGACGAAATCGTTCCGATCGAGGTTAAGAAGAAGAAGGAAACCGTTATTTTTGATACCGACGAGCACTGCCGTCCCCAGACTACCATCGAGGGTCTGGCAAAGCTGCGCCCGGCCTTCAAGAAGGACGGCACGGTTACCGCAGGCAACGCTTCCGGCATCAACGATGCAGGCGCAGCCATGATCATTGCATCTGAGGATTTTGTTAAGGCGCACGGCCTCAAGCCGCTGGCCAAGATTCGTTCGTTCGGCTCGGTTGGCTGCGATCCGGCTATCATGGGCATTGGCCCGATCGAATCCACCCGTCAGGCTCTCAAGCGTGCCGGTCTGACTGTTGCAGACCTTGATCTGATCGAGTCCAACGAGGCATTTGCGGCACAGGCTGCTGCTGTTAACCGTGAACTGGGCTTTGATATGGAGAAGGTAAACGTCAACGGCGGCGCTATCGCACTCGGCCATCCGATCGGTGCAGCAGGCTGCCGTATCACCACCACCCTGCTTCACGAAATGATCAAGCGCGACCTGACCATCGGCCTTGCCACTATGTGCATCGGCGGCGGCATGGGCGAAGCCCTGATCGTGGAGCGCGACGAGCTCTGCAAGTAAAAACCGGCAGACAGCTTTTCGCGTCCTCTCCGCATTGATTCCTGTAATTTGAATGGGTATCCGTCAGTTTTTTCACTCTGACGGATACCGGTTCGTCAGAATGTTTGAAAGGAAGTCTTTAGCAATGACTGATGTAGTAGTTGAGAAAAAAGGCCATGTAGCGGTCGTTAAGATCGAGCATATGAAGGCCATGAACGCGCTTTCCACTGATATGTATGCTCAGTTGGAAGAAGCGTTTGACGAAGTCGGCAAGATGGACGACGTATACTGCGTTATCCTGACCGGCTCCTCGACGGTCAACAAGAAGGGCAAGACGGTCAACTCCTTTGTTGCCGGTGCCGACATCGCACAGATGTCCACCATGACGGTTGCGGAAGGCAAATTCTTCGGCAACGACTCCAACCGTGTCTGCTGGAAGATCGAAAACTTCAAGCGCCCGGTTATCGCGGCAATCAACGGCTTCTGCCTCGGCGGCGGCTGCGAGCTGGCCATGAGCTGTGACATTCGTCTGGCATCCGACAATGCAATGTTTGGTCAGCCGGAAGTCGGTCTGGGCATTACTCCGGGCTGCGGCGGCACCCAGCGTTTGGCCCGTATCGTTGGTCTGGGCAAGGCTAAGGAAATGATCTACACGGCCCGCGGCAACTATACCGCACAGCAGGCGCTTGAAATGGGCCTGGTCAACTACGTATATCCGCTGGAAAATCTGATGGACGAAGCCATGAAGCTCGCAGAAGAGATTGCGGCGCAGGCTCCGATCGCGGTTGCTCTGTGCAAGGAAGCCATCAATGTCGGCATGCAGACTGACCTGAATTCCGCCCTGAAGTTTGAGGGCAACGTATTCGGTCAGTGCTTTGCTACCGAGGATCAGAAGTACGGCATGGCTTACTTCCTTGACAAGAACAAGGAAAAGCCTGCTAAGGAATTTAAGAATAAGTAAGCCGTTTTTTGTGGATTGTTAAGAGTGAGAGAGAGGTTATATTATCATGAAAGTTTGTGTATTCGGCGCTGGCAACATGGGTGCACGCATCGCAGAAGTATTTTTGACCAACGGCCATGACGTAACCATGATCGACATCAAGCAGGAGTTCCTCGATCGCGGTGTTAAGACCATCACCAATGATCTGTCCTTCATGGTGAAGAAGGAAAAGATCACTGAGGAGCACAAGAACGAGCTGCTGGCCGGTCTGAAGACCTCCATCGATCGCAATTCTGCTGCAGATGCAGACTTCGTGATGGAAGTTATCCTTGAGCGCATGGATCTGAAGAAAGAGCTGCTCAAGGAGCTGGACGATATCTGCCCGGCACACACGATCTTTGCAACCAATACCTCTGCCCTGTCCCCCACCGAGCTGGCGGCCTCCGTCAAGCGTTCGGATAAGGTCATTGGCTGCCACTTCTTCAACCCGGCTCAGATCATGAAGCTGGTTGAGGTAACCCGTGCGATCCAGACCTCGGATGAAACCTTTAAGACTGCGTTTGACCTGATGGCTTCTCTGGGTAAGACCCCGGTTGCTGTGCATGAGGGTCCGGGCTTTGTGGTAAACCGCATCCTGATTCCGATGATGAATGAAGCGATGGGCATTGTTGCCGATGGTATCGCTTCCCCGGCGGACATCGATATTGCAATGCAGCTGGGCGCCGGCATGAAGTCCGGCCCGCTCCACACCGCTGATCTGGTTGGTCACGATGTCAACCTGGCAATCATGGAAACCCTGTACCGTGAGACCGGCGATCCGAAGTACCGTCCGCATCCGCTGATGCGTAAGATGGTTCGTGCAGGCTGGCTGGGCGTAAAAACCGGCAAGGGCTTCTTTGAGTACGACGAATACGGCAAGGAAATTGTGAAGTAACCTGTCCATACCAAAGGAGGCTACTGTGCAAAACGCACAGCAGCCTCCTTTTTATTTTCCACTTTTTTGTTGCTTTAGTCACATTATTCGTTTTTTTCTAACATTTGTTTGGCAAAATCAACAAATTTTACGCCAATCTATGGCATTTCTCGAACAAACAGGATATAATATTAAATATGTGGGAAATAAAGTCTTACCAGTGCGGCAGAAGCGGCAAATGCAGCCAAATCGGCACATAATGCGGCCGGTATGGCATAGCGCATTTGCTTCAATCCCAAGTGCCCACCATAAATGCTGATGGTATATAGGCTCGTTTCCGAGGCCCCCAGCATCACTGCTGTGACCCGGCCAATATAGCTGTCCGGTCCATATCGTCCAATCAGCTCACTGCCCAATGCAAGGCCCCCGCCTCCGCTAATCGGCTTGAGCAGTGCAAGCGCTACGCAGTCTTTGGGAATGCCAAACAAACCAAACAATGGCGCCAGCCAGTCCGCTGCCAAATCAATTGCACCGGAAGCCCGCAGCATATAGACTACGGTCAGCATCCCCACCAACGTGGGTAAAATGCTCACCGCTGTCTGCAGCCCTTTTTGTGCCCCGCGCAAGAACACCGGAAACACATCCACATGTTTATACAATGCGTATAAGCCGATTGCTGCCAACAGCAGTGGGATTAGTGTTGCCTGCACAACCTTTCTATGCGCTCCTTTCCATTATTTTTGACGTTAATTTCAAATTTTGGAAAATAATTTTGGAAATAACAGGTAATTCGACATCTTTTGTGTCTGCTTTATGTAATAATACAAATTGTAATCCAACCAAACATTTCCTTCTATTTCTCTTCGGGAAATAATGGCCGCATCAGCCTTCCGCTGAGCAGTACCACCGCCACGGAGAAGATGGACGCGCCCCAAACCGGCAGCATGATGTCAAACGGCGATGAAGCACCGCACGCGGCACGAACCGCCGCAACGGTAGAAGGAATCAACTGGATGGATGCTGTGTTTAAGGTAATCAATGTCAAGACGGTATTCGGGGAGCCACGACGCCCTTCCAGCGTATACAATCGGTCTGCTGCACGCAGACCCAGCGGTGTGGCCGCATTGGATAACCCGAGCAGATTTGCCGCGACATTGGCGCTGACTGCCTCCATGGCTTCACGGTCTGCCGCTGCTTTTCCAAACAGCGGACGCAGCAACGGCATCAGTATGCGGGATAGCTTTTCCGCCAGTCCGGACGCCTGTACCAGCTCTATAATGCCGCTCCAAAAGCACATGAGACCGGCGATACTGATAATGAGCGTAACCGCTTCTCCGGCTCCGGTGCCGACCGCTGTCGTCACTGCATCTAGCCGTCCGGTGAATGCGCCGCAAATCAGCGCCAAAACCAGAAATACAACCCAAATGACGGATAGCATCCGCGCAACCCCCTTTCTGTCCAAGCTCCCCCTGCGGGGTTTTGGTGATACAAGATTCGACTGAAAAGAAATGAAGGAGTGTTTCACACATGAAGTCTACCGGTATTGTCCGAAAAGTGGATGAACTTGGCCGTATCGTACTGCCTATTGAATTGCGCCGTACGATGAACATAGACGTCAAGGATGCCCTGGAAATCTACGTAGACGGCGATCAGATTGTTCTGAAAAAATATGAGCCGTCCTGTATCTTCTGCGGTAACGCAAAGGATATCATCCATTACAAGGGCAAAAACATCTGTGCGTCCTGCGCACAAGAGCTCAAGCTGCTCTAATATCAGCTTTTCACAGCCATCCCACCATTCAGGGATGGCTGTTTTTTGACACCACCCGCTTCGCCCGTTCACCTGCAGCCTGTGCCCGGTACTTTTCCCGTGTCGCCATGCCGCCGCGTATATGACGTTCCTCCTTATTGGTCTGTAAAACGGCCTGTACTTGCTCGTACAGCACCGCGTTGAGCTTCTTCAGCCGCGTGGTAATATCCTTATGTACCGTTGACTTGGATACGCCAAATTGCGCTGCAGTCTGTCGCACCGTCGCTCCTTCCTGAATCATATATTGTGCCAGCCGGATTGTGCGCTCCTCTGGTAAGCCTTTCACCGTCGTCCCCCCTGACCTGTTGACGCTTTCGTTACTCCCAATCTATGCGTCATCCACGCCGTATAGAACGCGGCTTATGCTGTTTGTGCCCCCCTCCTATGAGAATACAGACTCTATCATGCAAAAACAATGCGCTGCTCTTACTTGAGCAGCGCATTGATGCCATTGGTATGATATTCCACCAGTCGATTGAGGTTCGTACGCACCTCACGCGGCCGAACACGGTTTTTAAGGATTTGCACCGTACCATCCAGCAAGTTTCGGGCCATGATTTGCGCCAGCAGCATGCTGTTATCCTCATCCGCGAGCAACGGGGCGGTTTTGGCCGCCAGCATATCAATCATGCTCTTGCGCAGGTCCTCATACCGCGTGCCGTGAGACTGCTCCATAATAAGCAGCAAGCCGTACTTTTCCGCCAAAAGCAGCGATATGACCTCCTCGGTCAGCAGCACCTGATATTCACGCTGACCGGTACGCGGATCGAAGCGCTTATCCTTAAAGCGCAAAATCAGTTTTTTCAGTCCTTCCGCCGCACCGTCGGTCAATTCATAAAACAATTCCTCTTTGTTCTTAAAATAATGATACAAGTTGCTCTTGCTGATGTTGACCTTATCCGCAATCATTTGCAGGGACGTGCGGTCGTATCCCCGCTGCAAGAACAAATGCTCCGCTTCCAGCAAAATTTTATGCCGGAGTTCATCCTTTAACACCTGCATAATAAAGACCACCTGTTCATTTCTTATTTTATTATAGCATTTCTGGATTCTTTGTCAACAATCGTTCGATTTCCTTCCCGTTTATCGCCGGACACCCATAAGCGCAAAAACAAAGGACGCCGGAGAATACCGGCGTCCTTTGACGCATAGATTGACTTTTCTTATACACCGAAAACCTTGAGCATGAAGCCCGCAGCCACCGCAGAACCAATAACGCCTGCGACATTCGGCCCCATGGCATGCATCAGCAGGAAGTTGGCCGGATTGGCCCTCTGTCCTTCCACCTGCGATACGCGCGCTGCCATCGGCACCGCGGAAACACCCGCCGAACCGATCAGCGGATTGACCTTGCCCCCGGTCAGCTTGCACATGATCTTGCCGAAAATTAGGCCGCCGATAGTGGAGAACATAAACGCAATCAGACCGAGAATGATGATTTTGATGGTATCCCATGTCAGGAACGTGCTGGCAACTGCCTTGCAGCCAACTGACAGGCCGAGGAAGATAGTCACGATGTTGCACAGCGCATTCTGCGCGGTGTCGGACAAGCGCTCGGTTACGCCGCATTCACGCAGCAGATTGCCCAGCATCAGCATACCGATCAGCGGCGCAGTGTCCGGAATCAGCAGAATGACCACAGTCGCTACCGCGATCGGGAACACAATCTTCTCGGTCTTGGAAACCGGACGAAGCTGTTCCATCTTGATCTCGCGCTCCTCCTTGGTGGTCAGCAACCGCATGAGCGGCGGCTGGATCATCGGAATGAGCGCCATATACGAATATGCCGCGATGGCGATTGCGGGCAGATAATCACGCGCCAAACGCGATGCCACCAGAATCGCAGTCGGGCCATCCGCGCCGCCGATGATACCGATAGCGGCGGCAACCGCACCCGGGAAGCCGAGCGCCAACGCCAGCAGGAACGCAGCGAAAATGCCGAGCTGTGCTGCCGCGCCCAGCAGCAGCGAGGACGGACGCGCAATCAGCGGACCGAAGTCGGTCATTGCGCCGATGCCGAGGAAAATAATCGACGGATAAATTGCATGCTCAACACCCTGATAAAACACCCACAGCATGCCCGGGCTGGAGGTCGCCGCCGGCGCATTGAGCAGGCCCGTAATCGGGAAGTTTGCCAGCAGCATGCCGAACGCAATCGGAATCAGCAGCAGCGGCTCAAATTTTTTGCCAATACCCAAATAAAGCAGCACAAAGGAGATCAGAATCATGATCAGGCTGCGCGGATCATCCGCCAGCGCGGCGAAACCCGAACCTGCCAGAATCTCCCCCAGCGCACCGATAAACGAAAATTGCATATCCTTGCGCCTCCCGTTACATCGTGCAAAGCGCCGCGCCGGTTTCTACCGTCGCGCCCTTCTGTACGTTGACCGAACCTACTGTGCCGTCATGCGGCGCGCAGATTTCGTTTTCCATTTTCATCGCTTCCAAAATAAACAGCACATCGCCCGCCTTGACAGCCTGTCCCGCTGTGCAGCGTACATCCAGAATTGTGCCAGGCATGGGCGCGGATACAACCTCACCGCCTGCCGGTGCGGCAGGCGCCGAAGCGGCGGCCGGAGCCGGAGCCGGAGTCGGGGCTGCGGCCGCAGCCGCAGGTGCAGCAGTCGATGCTTTACCAACGGCTACCGCGCTGACCGAACCTTTTTCTACTTCTACTTCATACTGTTTCCCGTTCAGCGTAACCATATATTTCATCGTTTATTTCCCCCTTAAACCGCCTTGATGGATTTAAACACGAGCTGATCGAGCGGAATGCCCGTCTCATGGCTGACAATCGCCATGACGCAGGCCGCTTGTGTCTCGTCAATACCTTCCAGCACAACCTGCTGCGCCGCTGCCGGTGCAGACGCCCGTGCCGGTGCAGACGCAGGCATGGGTGCGGCCATAGCAGGGAGCGAATGGTGCTCCATGCCGGATACCGCGCGGGAAATCACCAGAATAATTCCCCACAGCAATGCAAGCATGAGGAATACGATGACAAAACCGGATAACGCCACAACCAGCGCATCCAACTGACTTAGCGGATCTCGAACCATAATCAGCCGACCTCCTTAAACGAATAGCTTGCCGTGAAGGTTTTTTCACGACGGTCGAAGTACTGCTCGGCCTGCTGCGGGAACGCGATAAAAGAAAGCACATCTTCGTCACACCGTGCACGACTGCCCAGATATGACTTGGCCACCTCAAACTCCGGCTCCAGTGTCTCTGCGTAGCGGCCGGTCATGGGCTGTTCATCACCCAACACCTTTTGCGCCAGCTCCGGGTTGATTTTGCCGGGGGCTTTTCCGTATTCGCCTCGAATATAGTTCTTTATTTCCTTGCCGATGGACTTATACCGCTCACCCAGCAAAACGTTCACTGTCGCCTGCACGCCAACCATCTGGCTCAGCGGCGTTACCAGCGGCGGATAGCCCAAATCAGCGCGCACACGAGGCGTTTCATCCAGCACTGCATCCAGCTTGTCGATTGCATTCTGTGCCTTGAGCTGCGCCACCAGATTGGACAGCATACCGCCCGGAATCTGATAGATCAGCGCATCGGTCTTGGTGGACAGAACATACGGATCAAACATGCCGTTTGCGGCAAACTTATCCTTAACCGGCAAGAAGAAATTATTGATGCGATTGAGTTCCTGCGCATTGACCCCGCAATTGTAGCCCATCTGCGTAAGTGCATAAACAACCGACTCGGTTGCCGGCTGGCTGGTACCGCCTGAGAAGCAGGAGGTTGCACAATCGATGCCGGCTGCGCCCGCTTCGGCAGCCTTGAGATAGGTCATATAACCCAATCCTGTCGTAGCATGCGTGTGCACATAAATCGGCAGCTTAATGTTCTGCCGCAGCGCTGTGACTAAGTCATAGCACTCCTGCGGCGACATGATGCCCGCCATATCCTTGATACACAGCGAATTGCAGCCCATCCGCTCGATTTGCTTGCCGAGCGAGACAAACATCTCCAGATTGTGAATCGGACTGAGCGTATAGCAGATGCAGCCCTGCGCATGTCCGCCCGCCTTCAAGCACTCGTCCACTGCGGTTTCAATGTTGCGCATGTCGTTGAGCGCGTCGAAAATACGGATGATATCCATTCCGTTTTCCACACTTTTTCTCACAAACCGGCGCACTGTATCATCCGAATAATGATGATATCCCAACAAATTCTGTCCACGCAGCAGCATTTGCAGCTTAGTGTTTTTCATATGCGACTTGATTTTTCGCAAGCGCTCCCAGGGGTCCTCGTTCAGATAACGCAGGCAGCTGTCGAAGGTCGCACCGCCCCAGCATTCGATCGAATGATAGCCGGCCTTATCCATTTCATCCAGCACGGCTTCAAAGTCATCAAACGGCATACGGGTTGCGATCAACGACTGCTGTGCATCACGAAGCACAGTTTCGGTGATATGCATTTGTTTCACAAATATACCCTCCTTATAGCCGAAAAACAGAGGATTCAGTCAAACTATACCTACTCCCCCATTTTACATAACTGTATCATAGCATGTTCTCATTCGACACGCAATGTTTTTCTTTTCACAAAGTTTTTAGCGCCTTTTTTGTTTCTATTTTCTCTCCCCGCTCGATTGACATTTCATTTCAAATGCAGTAAGATAAATAAATAGTCTGCGCTGCGTATCTGGTTGCAGATGCATTGAAATTTTGCACATTCTCGCAACATGGGATAAACATGGGATATTCTTATATGTCCTTGCAGCTCAGTCCGATAAAACGACCGCCTCCTAACATCTGGCAGGTCCTCGCCCGCTGACGCCGCAAAACTTTATATTTTTTCATATGCCCCTGTAGCTCAGTTGTATAGAGCGACCGCCTCCTAAGCGGTAGGCCACCAGTTAGAGTCTGGTCAGGGGTGCCAAAATCAGCCGCTATAAGCTATTTTTGATGGTTTATAGCGGTTTTTTGTTGCATTTTTTTATTTTCGCTTTTGCCACTGTATTGCGTCTATTTTATGCAATCACCGCTGCATATCTGCTAACTGTCTCCGAACTTTTTTCACCACGTTGCTAATCAAATTGAAGGGGGTTGCTAACCCAACTTTTCCGCCCTATTTTCCGGACGGAACTACCGACAACAGCGCGGTCAGCGTATTGACCAGCTCCGGCGATTTTTGCAGCTGCTCGAGCAGCCCCAACAGATCAAGAGAAGCGCTTGCCGGTTGCTCTGGCTCCCGCGGTTTTTCCGGTTCCTTCGGCTTCTCCGGTGGCCGCACCGAGCGCAGGTCGGGATTAGCGCAGGCGTAGAAAGCGTCCTCGAACTTCTGGGCGTTGACCTTGCGATCCTCGTCCAGAATGTGCGCGTAGACCTGTGTGATCATATCGACCTGTGCATGACCCGTGTCGCCCTGCGTGGCCTTCAGATCGCCGTGATTGAGCTTCAGTTTGTAGGTCGTGCTGGAATGGCGCAGAGAGTGAAAAACTACCTTTGGCAGGCCAGCGGTCTGCCGCAGCTTGTCAAACTCCTTCGTGATTACGCGCTCCTCGCACGGCCGCCCGTTAGTCAATGCCACTACCAGATTGTAGTCCTGATAGTCGTCACCCAGCATGTCCCGCAACTCCTCCTGCGACGATTTCCATTCCCGCAGGATATAGGCAACTGTCTTGGGCAGCCACACCTTGCGGATACTGGAATCCGTCTTGGGCTTTTTCAAAATCAGGCGGGTGCTGGTATTGGGCAATAAGGGTGCGAAGATGTGATAAACATCCTTCTTCCCCAGCATCTCGATCGCCCGCTTGGATGCCCGCGCCAGTTCCTTGTCAATATAGACGTAGGCGTTATCTGCCGCGATATCTTCATCCTCAATATGGACATTGTTCCACGTCAATCCCAAAATCTCGCCCATGCGCATCGAGCAGGCAAAGGCCAGATTCATGGCCACATAGAGCTTGCTGTCCTTGCAGTGGTCGAGTGCAGTACGAATCATTTCGGCCGTCCAGATGTCCCGCTTCTTATGCTCCGTTTTCGGCAGGAGCACATTGTCAAATGGATTCTTGACAATCAGCTCCCACCGCACCGCCTGTTTGAAAGCGCAGCGCAGCAGTTTAATGATCTTTTCGATCGTTGCATTGGTCACCAATTCGGTCTTAGCATGACGGGTGCGTGTGCTGACCGCAGGCGTTTTCTGCAAAGTTTGGATATACTTATCCACCACACGCGGCGTGATGTCCTGCACCTTCATATCCCCGATGATCGGGTTGATGTAGTTGCCAATCAACGCGGTCTGGCTGTCGTACATGGACACGCCCCACCGCTTTTCGCCGTAGAGCGAAACGAAGTCGGACAAGAACTCCGCAATATTCTGATTGGTGGGCGGAAGGAAGGAGTTGGAGCTTTTCTGGCTCTCAATCTCCGCCTTGCGCTTCAATGCCTCTTGATAGAAAGTGCGGGTTTCCCACTTCTGCTTGGTTTCGCCGTTCTCATCCACATAGGTATAAACAATAGAATAGTTTTTCTTTCTTTTGATGATGGATGCCATAACGAACCTTCCTTTCTGATGTCACAGATCAAGTGGCTCCAGCCACTTGTCAAACGACCGCTTGGGAATTCGTATGGCGTTACCAATTCGTACGCTTTTGAAAAGGCCCTCCTGCACAAGACGGTATGCCTGTGTCCGGCTGACACCCAATATACAGGCAACCTCGTTGACCGTATAGGTGCGGCACTCCAAAGGCCTTCTCTCCGTACCGTTCTGAATTTCTGACACAGCAGCCTCCTTTCCAGTCAGAAACGGCACGCAAAAGGGTGTTCATTCATAACTTCCATCCTCATTGTAACGCGCTATTTTTAGTTTTTCTGCTGCTAATCAAACGTTTACGAAGTATCCGTAAACGAACAACACAAGATGATATGTCAAAAACAATGGCAATACAACGGACGGCTGCCGGCAAGCAGCTCCACGGGAATCTCACCCCGGCCCATGCTGATGGGTGCGCCGCGCAATGCTTTGAGGGCGTTCAACGCGGGAGTCTCATTATCCTGTCTGTGCATCCTCGCTCACAGGCTGCCACACCTGTTTCGCGGCCTGGTTTTGTCGCTCACCTGTTTGGTAGGGGTCCCGTCCTGCGGACTTGCAACAGGGTCATGGCGCACCGGCCGACCGGCTCCACACAGACAGATCGTATCCGTCTGCCTTATGCTGCCCAAAGGCTTTCTTTGTCAAGGTGGGGTGACAAGCTGTATGGAAAGGGACACACAGCTTTCCAAAATCAGTTCAGGTCAAATTCCAGAATAGCAACGATGAGCTTTGTTTCCAGTCTGCGGCATGGTTCTTCATCCACTTGGAAGCAAGGAAAGCCATTTGCATCATAGCTTGTCCTCATAGACAATGCGGCTATGTAACTGGAATAGTGCCGGACTACCCTTGCTATTGCGTCGGGATTTCCTCCCACCGCAGCGGCAATGACAGAGTAAGGGAGCAGCGCCACCCGCTTATTTGCAGATTTCGTCATCCGCTTCACCCCCCATCAACTCCTTTAACAGCCGATAGGCGCTTTGCCTGCGGGCATTGACCGTCCGGCGAACCATGTGCAGATGTTCGGCGATTTCATGGTCTGCCATTCCCAAGAACCAATACATCAGGAAGATGTCCCGATTATCCGGAGGCAGCGCGTTCAGCGCCTCGGCCAGCCGGTCATCCTTGATTAGAATGACATCGGCTCCCACGGGGAAAGTGGTGTATTCCCAGGGATAGCGGTCATAGACCGCAAGCTGGGCCAATTCTTCCTCCGACAACTCGCTGAACGGCGTTTCACGCTTCTTTATAGCCGCAGCATCCCGACGATAAAGGAAATCTTTTTTTGATCTTGCCCAAATGCTGCTCTCATGGCGGCTCCCTTTCTGGGCCGCCGATTCTGGTATCACTCTCTTTCTAGAAAATAAGAGCGGCGGCCTTGATTGCTCAAAGCCGCCGCTGGGTATATGGGAGTGTCAAAGGGCTGCTGTACGACGGCTTTTTCTTTTGCCGTCGCACGGCAGTAGTTAAGGCTTTTGGGGTTCAGTATAAGTTTAATGACTTATTAAATCCCCAAACTATGGCAGACACTCTTTCTGGTAAAGCGATATACACCATAGAGTAGCAGCGACAATGCTACCACAACAGTAGCACAGGCTCCCATTCCAGCCAACTCACCAGGGGTGAAACGATTGTCGTTAAAGTACATAATCATGGTGTAGAAGGCCGCGATAATCAGTGTGCCGACAATGGCAGGCACCAGAAACACTTTGGACACCTGTCCTTTAACGGAACGGAAGAGATAAGATCTTGGTGCTCCAAGATGACGCAGATCATCGTAAACACGCGCATTGGTAAGGGCAATGGTCATGCACCGGGTGAAGGCAATGACTATCACCGCAGCAAAGCAAATCAGGGCGATGAAGATGAACAGCATCAGAAATACAGCCATAGTCGTAACAAAGTCATTCTGGTCCAGTACACGGAACTGGGGCATATAGAGCCAGTAGTTTCGGAACTCCGTGCTATCCCTATCTTCTCGCTGAATAACCGGGAAGCCATAGTCAGCTACGTTCTCGCGATCAAAGTCATAGGTTTTGCCTGCTTCACCCGACAACATCTTGGCCACCAGATCATAGGCATCCAACTGCATCACTTCGTCCCCGGAACGATCTACAATCTCGTTGAACAAGGCTTTTGCAAAGGGGTAACTGGCGTCCACATCTGCTACATTGAAAAATACCCAGGTTTCCTGCCAGAGATCGGTGAGTCCTGCGGTAATGGCATTGTAGTCGGCGTCATCCAGCACATAGTAGCCCAGCAACATGGTATACCGCAAGGGCTCCGCAGGGGTGACAGCCAGGCTTTCTCCGGTGACCATGTTGGTAACCAGGGTTACATCGCCGCCGGAGAGATAACTGCTGCCACCTTCGTCATCCAGGACATTGGCGCAGGTGCCGGGTACAATATCCACACTCTGGCCGGTAAGAGTGTTCCATGCGGATTCGGAGAAGAAGGTGGCCCCGGAAGCGACCTCCCTGTACTCTGTGGTGTAGGTGGTACCCATGGCTCCGTTGTCTTGCTCTATGGAGACGGTACCGTCGCCACCCAAGGTGGCTGCACCTACTTCCGCCCAAGAGGTAAGATCTACGCCGTATTCCGATGCCAGGGACTCCACCTCGCTTTGCATCGGCAGGTCTTGATCGTTGCGGCAGTGGTACTCAAAATCCACCGGGCGGCTCACAAAGCTATAGGCAGAATTGGTAGAAAGCATAGGGGCATAAAAAGCAGCGAAATAAGCACCGGCGATGAGAAGCGTCATGACCAACATATTCCGCACGGTCTGTCGCCCTTGGAATTTCATCATGGAGGTAGCGATGATGTCCCGGTATTTGTGACGCTTCCGCCAGCCGTTTACCACCGTATGGAGCAACATCATATACATGCCGATAAGAGCGGGCAGATAAAAGACGGCGTCCACCACAGAGGGCGGATACCAACAGAGTATCCGAATGAAGAAGGAGGGCATCAGATACCCCGCCAGAGCGCCAACGGCCACCATGATGATACCGACGGGACCGTACCATCGTTTGACTTCCCGGATGGGCTCAGAGGTGTGGGACTCTTGGACAATATCGATGATGTTAGTGCGGCGGACGGAGCGGCTTCCCAACAGGAACAGCATTACCACCACATACGCAGAGAAGGCGATTGACAGCAGATAGGCTTCCGGGCCAAAGCTCAAAATCATCTCTTGGGAATCCACCAGGAAGCGCCGAAACAGTTGCCATACACACCAGGCAAGCGGCCCACCTAAAATGGCCCCGGCGGCGCAGGAACTCAGGGAAATCAGGGCCAGTTCTTTTCCCAGTTCGCTTTGTAACTGGCGGCGAGTAGCGCCCAAGGCCAGAAACGCACCGGTCTCCCGGGACTTCTGCCGGAAAAACAGCCCGGTGGCATAGGTGGTGAACACGGCGCAACCGATGACTGCCAATATAAAGATCATTGTGACTTGCTTGCGGGAATCGCCCCCTTCGGGCAGAACGGAGAGAATGGTGGGGGCGCGCATCATACAGGCATAGGCGGTGATCATCAGCACAGAGAAGAAACTGCAGCCTGCCAACAGCGCATAACGTCCCCGGTTCTTCCGCCGCAGGGCGGCATAAACCTGAGAAAACGTGGTCATACGGCTCACTCCTTCCCCATATCCCGGATGGCATCCAGCAGTCGGTCCTGAAATGCGGTTCGGTCTGTACTGCCCCGCTCCAAAGTCTGCCACACCACGCCATCCCGGAGAATTATCACACGGTCACAGAAGGAAGCAGCAAAAGAATCATGGGTCACCATGAAGATAGTGGCTTCCAAAGATGTCTTGGCCTGCTCAAAAGAACGGATCACCGCCCAGCTGGACTTGGAATCCAAGTTTCCAGTGGGTTCGTCGGCCAGAATCAGCAAGGGACGGTTGATGAGTGCTCGGGCCACGGCGGTTCGCTGTTTCTCGCCACCAGAAATCTCAGCCGGGTATTTGTCCCGGATATGACCAATGCCGAACACATCGCACAGTTGGTTGGCCCGCTCTTCCACTTGGGAATTGATGCTTCCGCCGATAATGGCTGGCAGCAAAATGTTCTCTCGAACCGTGAGGCCGTCCAGCAATAAGAAATCCTGAAACACGAACCCCAGTTGTTGGTTTCGGATCTGAGCCAGGGCATCTTCCCCCAGTCTGGCCAGTTCCGTATCTCCCAGCAAAATGCTGCCGGAGTCCGATGGAATGTAACAGGAGATACAATTTAGGAGGGTGGTCTTGCCGGAACCGGAGGGGCCCATGACGGCTACAAACTCTCCCTTTTCCACTTGGAGAGATACGCCTTTCAGAACCTCATAAGTGGTCTTTCCCACCTGATAAGATTTGTGAATATCTTTGACACTCAGCATGATGAAACTCCTTTCACTCAAAAAGCTTTGGAACAGGACAATGTCTTGTTGTATTCAGTATCGTGCAAATGGAGTTTTATCGCAAACGGCCATGTCATCTGCGGAGCGTTTCGTGTCAAGTTTGACGGAGATATGGACGGTCATGTAAAGAATGGTCCGTTCTCTGTCAAGTTTGGTTTTACGCAAAGAACGCCTTGTGATACAATAAATAGGAATTCTCTCATAGCAATTTTTGTTTCCGTCAGAGGAAATGGTTATGATAACAAGGGGTGATGACTGTGCTGCGAATCGGGATATGTGACGATTTGGCTAACGCGCGCCTCGTGCTTCGATCTATGCTGGAACGCATCTTGGAAGGCCAAAAGGTGCAGGCACAGTTCTTTGAATTTTCTGCCGGAGAAACTTTGCTTCGCTGGTATGAAAATCATGCTGGCGAGTTGGATGTTCTATTTTTGGACATGGAGCTGCACGAGATGGACGGTATGGAAACGGCCCGGCGACTCCGAGAAGCGGACTCTGGTCTCCAACTTGTGTTCGTCACCGGATATTCTGATTATGTTTTTGATGGTTACAGCGTGGGTGCCTTGGGATACCTGCTGAAGCCGCCCAAGCAGGAACAGTTGGAAGCAGTATTGGATCGGGCTCAGGCGGCATTATATCGGGATTTGGAACGGGCTTATATCTGTCGAAACGGGGAAACTTACTACCGGATTCCTGTGTCTAATATTCTCTATTTTGCATCTGATCGTCGCCAAGTCCAGTGCGTTACACAGGGACGGATTTATACTTTCTATGCCAAATTGGATGCGGTGGCGGCGGAAGTTGGGAAAAAGTTCGTCCGTGTTCATCAGCGGTACTTGGTTCGAACTGGTGCAGTGGACCGCATTGAAAGCGGTGAGGTGGTTCTTCGAAATGGGGAACGGCTCCCTGTGAGTCGCTCGTGTCAGCAGTCGGCGATTCTGGCTCTGGCTCGGGCGGAACTGGAGGGATAATCAGTGGGCGCATTTCTTTGGGAATTCTGCTTTTATGGGCTTTGGTGGATTTGTGTTCTGGCTAATGGATTTTTCTTATATCGATTATGCCGACCTTTTGTGGAATTTCGGAAGGGGCGGCTTTGGCAAGCACTACTGCTTTTGACCTTGGCCGGTAGCAGCGGTATGGTCATCTGGGTGGGAGACCCCAACCTGCTCTACACTCTGCCGGTGTACATTCTCCTGTTTCTTCTATCAACAAAGGGAGATTGGACGGGCCGACTGGCGGTTTGTATCATCTTCTTCTGCCTGGAAATGTCCGTATGTGCTCTGCTGGACACCTATGTAGTGGTGCCGGACTCCTATCGGCTCTATGACTTGCTGGTACGACTGTTGCGGACAGCGATTTTTGGGATTCTCTGGTTGGTGTTGCGACGTCGGTTTCCAGAGGAACAGGTGCACCTCTCCCGGCGGCTATGGCAGGTAGTGCTGGGCCTGGCGGCTATGCCGCTATGCGCACTCGTGGCCGTGGTACTGCTGACTTTCCAAAAATATGAATCTGCCGCCGTCAACACGCTGGCTATAAACCAGGGTTTGGTGGTGCTGCCCTTTGTATTGCTGACATCCATCGTGCTGCTGTCCGCTGTCTTGATTCTGGCAAATCATGAGCGGTTGGAGCGGGCCAGCCAATTAGCAGGGCTGCGGGAGGTCTACTACCAGGGCCTGCAGCAACAGGAGCGTCAGGTGCGGACATTGCGCCACGACCTCCGGAACCACCTGACAGTTATTTTAGGTCTGCTGAAAGGAAGAGATACCCAAGGGGCAATTAGCTACCTGGAGCAGATGGCCGATTCCCCAGCCTTACAAGGGAGCAAGCGATTTTGTGACAATGAGGCTGCCAATGTGGTACTCTCGGCCAAGGCGGAAGTTATGGAACAGGAGGGAATCACAGCAGACTTTGCTGTGTCCCTTCCCAAAGAACTGTCGGTAACAGATACAGATTTAGCTGCTCTGTTGGGAAATGCCTTGGATAACGCCATCGAAGGCGTACAAAACGCAGCGACAAAGAAGATTATCCTCCGTTGCAGGGTGGATAAGGGCCTGCTTATGCTGCGTCTGGAGAACCCCGTGGGTGGAGAAGTCAACCCGGATCTCTCCACCACTAAGAAGGATAGGGCTTCCCACGGTTTCGGCCTCCCTAGTATGCGAGAGATTGCCCGGCGGTATCATGGGACCTTGGAAGCGGGCGTGGAGGATGGCCAATTCATTCTTATTGTGTGTTTGATGGTATAGCCGAGCACAACCGAATAAACAATAAAACAGGGCGAACTGCATGGATTCTTGCAGTTCGCCCTGTTACTATATCTTAAAACCGATCTACTACAGCGGCCTGTCATTCCAAGGTGTTGATCGCAAATAAAGAATTATTTAAGTTAACTATTGTAGTATTAGTAGAGGGAGAAACGGTTGGAGAGAAACGATAGCAAGCACAGTCTGCTCAACACAGAAATCTACGCAATGAATAAAGCATGCGCTTAATCCGTTTGGTTGTTTGTAATTTTTTCACAGTTGCATGCAGCTAACTCGGTATGTTATAATAACCTCACGATGCGCAGTGTTCGGTGCATGGCAAACCCAATCGACACTGCGCATTATTTTGTGCTCGCAAGTTAGCCTAAACTAACTTATTGCAAGAAGGGAGATGCTTATCATCAGACTGTTTCGTTCCACCATCGTTCTGTCTGTCCTGCTGCTTGTGTTGTCCGTTTGTTCCTTGTTTGTAGGGGTCATTGAAATATCCCCGCAGCAGCTTTTATCCGGAGACCTGCATCTATGGGAGATCTTTTTGGTTTCGCGTCTGCCGCGCCTGCTGGCGATTCTGTGTACCGGCATCGGCATGAGTGTGGCGGGACTCATCATGCAGCAGCTATGCAGCAACAAATTCGTGTCGCCCACCACGGGCGCCACCATTTCTTCAGCGCAGTTCGGCATCCTGCTGGCGCTGCTGTTTATGCCGTCCTCCACCCTGTGGAGCCGGGCCATCTTCGCGTTTGCCGCGGCGATTCTGGGCACTTGGATCTTCGTCTGGTTCATTCAGCGCATGTCGTTTCAGGATGTGGTGATGGTTCCGCTGGTCGGCATCATGTTTGGCAATGTCATCGGCGGCATCACCAATTATCTCGCCTTTCAGTACGAGATGACGCAGGCACTCTCCTCCTGGCTGGTGGGTCATTTCTCCCTAGTGCTCAAAGGGCGGTATGAAATCGTCTGGCTGACGGTGCCGCTGGTGATACTGGCGTTTCTCTTCGCCAACCATTTCAACATCGTGGGACTGGGCAAAGACTTCTCCAAAAATCTGGGCGTCCCCTACAATCTGGTCCTGATTGCCGGACTGACCATTGCTGCCATGATCACCGCCAGCATCGTAGTGGTAGTGGGTTCGATTTCCTACATCGGACTGATCGTACCCAACGTGGTGGCCATGTACAAGGGCGACAAGATCCGGGGCACACTGGTGGACACCGCGCTGTTCGGCGCCATCTTTGTGCTGGTGTGCGACATGATCGGCCGAGTGATTATCGTTCCGTATGAGCTGCCCATTGAGCTGATTGTCGGCATTCTTGGCAGTCTGCTCTTTATCGCTCTGCTGTTTTACCGGCTCAAGCATGGCCGGAAAGCGATCCGTCTCGGCAGCACCGGAACCGGCTGCTGCTCCGCCATGCCCAACCTGAAAGGAGGTACAGAGCCTTCATGAACACTGCAGCCATGCGCGTAAACCGGCGCAAACTCCTGATTCTGGCGGCGCTTGTTCTGTTCTGTGCGGCCGGATACATGCTGGTGGAAGTAAACTTTTCCAACCCCAAGCTCTTGGCCTACGCCATGAAGATCCGCGCCCCAAAGCTCATTGTCATGCTGATCACAGCCTTTTCCATCGGCGGCGCCTCGCTGGTGTTTCAGTCCATCATCAACAACACCATTGTAACGCCCTGCCTGCTTGGCATGAACTCGCTCTATACCCTCATCCACACGGCGGTGGTGTTCTTTCTGGGTTCGGCCAGCGTGGTTGCCACCAACGCCAATCTGTCCTTTGCGGTGGATGTGGTGCTCATGGGGATTACCGCCACGATCATTTACAGCTGGATCTTCAAAAAGACCAAGCACAATGTGCTGTATGTGCTTTTGGTGGGCACCGTGCTGACCTCCCTTTTCGGCAGCATCCAGACCACCCTCACCCGGGTAATGGATCCCAATGAGTATGACACGCTGCTCAATACGCTGGTTGCGAGCTTCAGCAACGTCAATTCCGAAATCATTGTGTTTTCCCTGATCATGCTGGCCGGCATCATCATCGCGCTGCGCAAGGAGCTGTCCCTGCTGGATGTTCTGACGCTGGGCAAGGCGCAGGCGATCAATCTGGGCGTGGACTATGACCGCTGCGTCCGCCGCCTGCTGCTGGGCGTGACGCTCTGCATCGCCATTGCCACCGCCATGGTGGGCCCCATCTCCTTTTTGGGACTCATCATCGCCAACCTGTCCCGCCAGCTGCTCAAAACCTTCCGCCATTCCCAGCTGGTGCTGGGCTCTGCCCTGTTCGGCATGATCGTGCTGGTGGGCGGCCAGCTCATCGTGGAGCATGTGTATGCCTACTCCGTGCCGGTGAGCGTATTCATTACCGTGGGCGGTGGCCTTTATTTCCTCTATCTCCTCCTGACCAGAAAGAAGGTATGACCATGCGTGTGCAACAACTGACAAAGCAATATGACGGAAAAACCGTAGTAGACGGGGTAACGTTTACCATTCCCAAGGGAAAGGTGATCTCGCTGATCGGCCCCAACGGCGCGGGCAAATCCACAGTCATGGGGATGATATCCCGGCTCATCGCCCACGACAACGGACTTGTGGATTTCGAAGGCAAAGACATCGGCAAATGGAAAAGCAAAGAACTTTCCAAACGGCTGGCGATCCTTACCCAGAGCAACAACATCCAGATGAAGCTGACCGTGCGGGAACTGGTGAGCTTCGGGCGGTTTCCCTATTCGGGCAACCGGCTCACCCCGGAGGATCAGGAGATCATAAACCGGGCGATCCGCTATATGGAACTGCAAGAATTGCAGGATCGCTTTATTGACGAGCTCTCCGGCGGCCAGCGCCAGCGGGCGATGATCGCCATGGTCATTGCGCAGGACACCGAATATGTATTGCTGGACGAGCCAACCAACAATCTGGACATCTATCACGCCACCAATATGATGAAAATTGTCCGCCGCCTGTGCGACGAGCTGGGGAAAACGGTGATTTTGGTGCTGCATGAAATCAATTATGCGGCATTCTATTCCGACTATATCTGTGCCTTCAAAAATGGAAAAATTGCAAAATTCGGCACGGTGGAAGAGGTAATGACCAAGGAAAACCTGTCGCAGATCTATCAGGTGGACTTCGAGATCCTGACCATTGCGGGAAAACCGCTGTCCATCTACTATTGACCCCCTATTTTCAGTACTTTTTAGAAAAGGAGTAATCAAAAATGAACATGAAAAAAATGCTTTCTCTTGCTCTTGCCAGCGGGATGGCCCTGAGCCTTATGGCCTGCGCTGCGCAGACCGGCAATGAAGCGCAGAACAATGAGGCCGGTGCATCTGTAACCATTACCAGCCTGAACGCTAAGCAGGAGGCCGCCAAGCTGGAAGTCCCCTACAATCCGCAGCGCATCGCCATTCTAGACATGGCTTCTATGGACATTCTGGATGCTCTGGGCGTGGGCGATCGGGTGGTTGGCACCGCGGATACCAGTCTGGAGTACCTTCAGGATTACATCAATGATGACATTGCCAATCTGGGCACCATCAAGGAGGCAGATCTGGAGGCCGTCATGGCCTGCGAACCCGACGTGATCTTCATCGGCGGCCGTCTGGCCTCCAGTTACGACGCCCTCAGTGAGATCGCCCCCGTGGTCTATCTGGCCACCGATACCGAACTGGGCGTGGTGGAGAGTGTCCGTCAGAATGCCACCACCATTGCCTCCATGTTCGGTCGGGAGGACAAGGTGGACGAATTGATGGCGGATTTTGACACCCGCATCACCGCCCTGCAAACTGCCGCGGCGGGCAAAACCGCCATCATCGGCATGTGTACCAGCGGCGGCTTCAATGTGCTTGGCAACGACGGCCGCTGCTCCATGATTGGTCGGGAGATCGGCTTTGAAAACATCGGCGTCAACGCGGACATTGACACCTCCACCCATGGCAACGAAGCATCCTTTGAGTTCATTGTGGAAAAAGCGCCCGACTATATTTTTGTTCTCGACCGTGACGCCGCCATCGGCACGGACGGAGCAAAGCTGGCGCAGGAGATCATGGAAAACGAGTTAGTCATGGGCACCGATGCCTACAAAAACGGTAATGTCGTCTATCTGGCGCATCCCGCTGTGTGGTACACCGCGGAAGGTGGCGTCACCGCGCTGGACATCATGCTGCAAGATCTGGAGAGCAAGCTGCTGGTCTGAAATCATTCCAAAGTAAATTTATAGCTCCTATTCAAACCATTCCTACATCGCTTGATTGTTGACGATCCAGGGATTGGAGTGGAACAGCAAAAAGCATATCCGTATGCCTTTCCCTTTGAAATGATTAAAAAAGAAGCGAGAGCGTCGCCCTCGGCTCAAGCCGAAGGCGGCGCTCCCGTTCTGTTATGGGAAAGCGTTCAAAATGGACGCTCCGCCCTCCTAAAATTAGAGGGACTGTCCAGCACGAGAAATCATAAGGCGAAGCCCAGAAGGGCCGCCGCGGACGGTTTTTCCCACCCATTTTGAACCCTAATCCCTTCACTTTTTGGAACGAAGGGATAGATAGTGTGGGCAGGACACCACCACCGCCCGGAAGCTCTGCTTGCAGGGATGGACGCAGCCCTTGCAGAGCTTGTTGTACTGGTGCCTGCCGTTCTCGCCCAGGAACAACGCCCATTCCAGACGCCATTTCTTGCTCCGGCTCATAATGAACTGCCCCAGATTGTGCAGACAATACAAAAAGGAGCCCTTGGTAGGAAATCTTAAGATTTAAGTGGAGAGACGTCGCGCCAGCGGCGCATTTCCAGTCTTTAGCTGGATACGCTCGTGGTTGTAAAAGTAGATGTAGCGGTCAATCATCTCATTGACTTCGAAAAAGGTAGCGGGCTTGGGCCAGTAAATGCACTCTGTTTTGAGGATGGAAAAGAAATTTTCTGCCATTGCATTGTCATACGGGTTCCCACGTCTTGACATCGAAGGTGTAATGCCGTATTGTTTAGTCAGCTCAAAATATGCTTGCGAGGCGTATTGAGCACCTTGGTCGCTGTGGAGTTGTAACTCCTCAGCGACCCTCTTTTTCTCCCGCTTCATGGATAGACGAATGGTGTCCAAAACCAGATTTACAGTTTGTTGCGTCCCGGTCTTGTAGGCCACAATGCTGTTGTCGTACAGATCTCGGATCATAGACAGGTACAGCACACCTTGCTTGGTCTGGATATAGGAGATGTCTGTCACCCATTTGCGGTTCGGCGCTTCGGCGTGAAAATTCCGGTTCAAAAGATTCTTGTATTTATGTATCTGCTGTTCTATCTGCTTCCACTTCCTCCGGCGACGAATTTCTGCCAATAAACCGTATTTCTTCATAACACGCAAAATGGTTTTGGGATTGTGGTAAATTCCTTCGCTTCTTTTCAGCCATTGCCACATTCGCCGATAGCCATAGGTAGGAAAACATCTGTCCTGCTGCTGCCGGATTTTCTCTGCCAGAGATGCATCTTTCTCTGGTTGGCTCATCCGCTTTATAAAACGGTAGTAGCCACTTCTGGATACCGAAAAGAATCCCAGCATCCATTCTTTTTTGTTTGCTGCGCTCCCGCTTCAGCAGCTGCTTCACTGCGTCTTTGCTTTTGAATCCAAAGTGTTCCTCTATTTCTCGCTATGTTTTTCCCTCTTGGATCATTGTCTCAATTTCGGGCAACAGTTCCTGCACATGTGTGTATCTTTGTGTACTCATTGCAATACCCCCTGATGTAGTTTTATTTTCCTACATCAGGGGGGTATCTTGTTCTATTGTCCGTTTTTACTGGTTCAGTTCAATGTTCTCAAATTCAAGCTGGAAAATTTTTGTTCCTTCTGCTAAGAACAACTGCCGATTTGCCAAAACAACTTTTCAGAAGAATTTTTCGGACGGAACTGCCGACAACAGCACGATCAGCGTACTGACCATCTCGGGCGTTTTTTGCAGATGCTCTACCAGCCCCAAGAATCAATAACGGGACTTGCCGATCGCTCCGGCTCTCGCAGCTTTCCGACGGCTATGCGATGTATACACCCATGTGCGTCAGCTTATGCTGTGACACATTTGGCAATCCAGTTTTGCATTATGGTTGTAAGCCAGAGATTATTCTACATTCCAACCACAGCAGGAATTACCAGATGAGAATACAGAGCGTTAAACTCGCACTATGATTCCACTCAGCAAAGCATGAAGCATACTATTATTGCTTCTATCATGCAATGAGCGCGGCCACCTTCTGAGCGTCGCCGATTCCACCCGTGAAGCCAAAGTAAACACGCATCAAATATGACACAGTTTCTCTATTCTCACTTCACAGCGGCAAAGCCGTTTTCCAAGTCGGCGATGATATCGTCGATATGCTCGGTTCCAATGGAAAGGCGAATGGTATTGGGCTTAATACCCTGATCCGCCAGTTCCTCGGGCGAAAGCTGAGAATGCGTCGTCGTCGCCGGATGGATAACCAGACTCTTCACATCCGCAACATTTGCCAGCAGAGAGAAAATTTGCAGGTTATCGATGAACTTGTGCGCCTCTGCCGTGCCGCCCTTGATTTCAAAGGTGAAGATTGAACCGCCGCCGTTCGGAAAATACTTCTCGTACAGGTCGTGCTGCGGATGTTCGGGCAGAGACGGATGATTAACATGCTCGACCAGCGGATGCTTGGCCAGATACTTGACAACCTTCTTGGTATTCTCCACATGTCGCTCGATGCGGAGCGACAGGGTTTCGACGCCCTGAAGCAGCAGAAACGCATTGAAGGGCGAGATAGCCGCGCCGGTATCACGCAGCAGGATTGCGCGGATATAAGTGACAAACGCCGCTGGGCCAGCTGCCTGAGTGAAGGAAACGCCGTGATAGCTCGGATTAGGCTCGCTGATCGAGGCATACTTGCCGGATGCCGCCCAATCGAATTTGCCAGAGTCCACGATAATGCCGCCCAAGGTGGTGCCATGGCCGCCGATGAATTTGGTGGCCGAATGCACGACGATGTCCGCGCCGTGCTCAATCGGACGAATCAGGTAAGGTGTGCCGAAGGTGTTGTCGATAACGAGCGGCAAGCCGTGCTGATGCGCCAGCTTTGCCAGCGCATCAATGTCCGGGATATCACAGTTGGGATTGCCCAGAGTTTCGAGATAAATCGCCTTGGTATTGGGTCGAATAGCGGCTTCAACCTCGGTCAGGCTGTGCGCATCGACAAAGGTGGTCGTAATGCCGTACTGAGGCAGCGTATTCGCCAGCAGGTTGTAAGTGCCTCCGTAGATAGTCTTTTGCGCGACAATGTGCTCGCCCGCCTGCGCCAGCGCCTGAATGGTATAAGCAATTGCAGCGGCGCCCGACGCGGTTGCCAATGCTGCAACGCCGCCCTCCAGCGCCGCAATGCGCTTCTCAAAAACATCCTGTGTAGAATTGGTCAGACGACCGTAGATGTTGCCGGCATCCGCCAGACTAAAGCGATCGGCTGCGTGCTGACTGTTGCGGAATACATAGGATGTGGTCTGATAAATCGGCACCGCACGTGCATCGGTTGCGGGATCGGGCTGCTCCTGACCAACATGAAGCTGAAGGGTCTCAAATTTATAGTTACTCATGGTATGTACCTCATTTCACTGTTTATTTATTCGGATTTGGGCAAATAAAAAGCCCGGAAGCTTGCAATAGCTCCCGGACTGCAATATGGCAATACCCCTGAGTTAATAACAATAGAGGTCAATTGTGGGCGTAACGAAGCGCCCGGCCATCTTGTCAGTCCGGGAGTACAGCATTCGTCCACAGCGGAAGTTGCTTCGCAGAAGATAAAAGAAAATGCTCTGCATACCGAATCACCCCTTTTACGATTACCTACTTTTTCTATAGGCTTTCCGATATTATAACGTGCTGCATTTCAAATGTCAACCCTTTTCAAAAAATAAATACCAAGTGTTCTTATAGGTTTATGATTTTACAAAAAATTGCATTATGCTATGCGCACTAACAATTTTATTAACGCAAGCTAAAGAACAGGAAAATGTATTGATATTCTAAAATATTTATGATATTCAGACTCTACCTCCAGTTTCAATTTCAGATCATCAGCCATTTTTTTAGTCAGATACAGTCCCATTCCCGTGGCTTTTTTCCCGTTGTCCGCAGAATCACCAGTAAAGCCTTTTTGGAAAATATAAGGCAGATCATAGCTTTTTACACCACTACCGTTGTCGGTGATAGAAAGTATCCTTTCATTCGCCGCGCGATTCATCGATATCATCAGTATTGGATCGTCGTTGCTGTATTTAATAGCATTGCTGATAATTTGCCCTAACATAAATTGGAATCCTCTGCGATCTGTAAAAACGGTTTCTGTCCCGATTTTGTTCTGAATGGTAAATTGTTTTTCTTCCAGAAGCGGCGCATAGTCTGCCAGCACTTCACCCAATGCATTTTGAAGGCTCAATTCTTCCAACTGATAATCTTTGGTGCTGCTCTTTAATCTGGCATAATAGAGTATCTGCGAAATATCTTCTTGAAGCTGACTGCGCACATAGTCTAACTTCGTATGGATATCCGGCGGAATTTCGTCCTCCCGATTATCTAAAATCATAGTCAGCAAAGCCAGTGGCGTTTTGGCCTCATGGGCCCAGCCTTCAACATATTCCTCATAATCCTTGAGGTCTTCTGCAAGATTGCATTGGCTCAGCTGGCTTGTTCTCAGGACGGATGCGAATAGCCGCAACTGTTCTCCTTCCTGTTGGCTGACTGCTCGAAGCAGTTTTTCTTCATTTACTGCGTCCGGATTGGTAATAAAACTTTGAAATAATTTTTGTTTCTTCTCCTCTTTCAGATGGATACGAATCAGCACTGATGCAAATAAGATAATGCTCCATAATAAAATGATACTGACCAGCGCCCTGAATGCCTGCGCATCAGAGAGCCAGAGGAGCAATGAGGCAAATACGTCTGTGAGCAACACCACAATCAGCCATGGAGCGTATCTTTTTACAGTCGCCCAAAATTGCTTCATGATTCTACCGGCCTTTCCAGCCGATAGCCCAATCCCCGGACAGCTACGACTTTCTGTTTCATCCCCAATGCTGCCATGGTTTTTTTCAGTCGTGATAAGTTTACTTGCAGCGCATTTTCGTCAATGAATTCCGTCGTTCCCCAAAGCGTTTTACATAGTTCCTCTGCCGTTAACAGGTCACTAGAGAGAAGCGCCTCCAGTAGCTTTCCTTGATTTTTGGGAAGCACCACCGATGTATTATGAATGTAAAGAGTATAAGTTCCCCGATCCAGCAGAAAATCTTGTCCTTCCAAAAGATTTGATCGGCCTTCATATCTTTTGAGAATATTACTGATTCTTGCAAGAAGCCTTTCTTTTCGGCAAGGCTTTGTGAGATACTCATCTGCTCCCAACCGAAGCGCTTGCAGTTCATCCTGCATCTGGTCTCTGGAGGTCAACACTAGAACCGGAATCGACGTTTTCTGCTTCAAATCCCGACAAATCTGAAAACCGCTGATTCCAGGAAGATTAAGATCCAAAAGCACCAAGTCAGGACCGACGGCTGTCAACTGTTCTACCGCGTTTTCAAACGAAGTAATTTCCAGCGCCCTATATCCGGCCTTTTCCAGCATATCGCAAAGCTCTTGCCGCATATAAATTTCATCCTCCACAACCGCAAGTCTTTTCATGACAGCCCCCTTTTATTCTTCTCTTTGTGGCTGCATCAGCGTCAACAAATACCGATCACTGGAACGCTTGATAGCCGTCATATAAACAAATTCCACTACGCAAAGCAGCAAAATGATAATAGCAGCAGTAACAAGCATTTCCCCTTGTGCATTCTGTACCTCTAAAGAAAGAATACCGGCAAACAATGCTTTCACGCCAAACAAACTGCTCATAGCGGCAATCAAAACAGGAAGTCCCATAAACCAGCTGATTTGCTTTCTTGCAGAATGACACAGTGTTTGATAGGTAGCGCCCAGCCGCACCAGCGTTTGGTATCTACGGCCTGTCCTCTGTTGGTTCATCAAGAATTGCACACCCATTATCGTATTCGATACAACCAAAAAGATAATGGCAAGATAACTGGTGATATAGCTGGCCGCAACCATGTAAAAAAGTTGCCTTCCCATGTTTTGGAGATAGCTTTCATACTCAAAGCCCATTTCTTCCAAATCAATGGCATCTAATTTTTCATTGATTGCAAAGCAAGCATTCATCAATCCAATCCCGTCAGTTGCATCTTCACTCAGAACGCCATTAACAAACACATCATAATTTCCTTGTGTGTAGTAAAAAAATTGTTCATCCGGCAAAATCAGCGCAAAATCAAGCGTAATAGAACGATCTGTCGCCAGAGAGAGGGATTGCACTTCGCCAGTCAGGGACACCGGATTCCCATCCAATTCAGCTTGTGGATGCGCAGCAAGAATTTCGTTTAACATAGCGTTTCTTGTATCATTTGTAAGATCGGAATCACAGTAGATAGCTGCTTGGTCGGAAGCAAGTTCCCAAATCGGCTTACCCGCTAACTGCAACAGCTTATTATAATCTGACAGACAAATCACATGCGGATAATCCGCATCCTCAAGGTTATTCAAAAGAATATCTCTGTCTTCTGATTCCGGTAATTTACGCAGTGAATCCATCACGGTATTCATTACCAAAACGTTCTCGGTTTCCTCCGTTGTATTAATCCGTCCCTCCCTTATTTGGAACAACTCTGAAAACTGATTCTCCAGTCCATTGTCTTTCAGCATTTCTTGTATATTTGAAAAAATTTGAGCAGGTTCCGGCTTCCTATCCAGCGCAATATTACTGCTCAACCCAAAAGTATAGTCCAGCACATGCGTATTCAACCGACTGCCTGTGTTGGCAATTCCAATTCCTGCGCCAAAGCAGCATAAAGCTGCAAAGATTAGCAAAGAACTAATCGCCAAAGAAGTGGACTGGCGGATAACATTTTCCTGAATCTGACGAAAATTGAAAATGTAAAGTTTTCCACCGGCTTTTCCGTTCCGAATCAGCAGAGCAATGAATGACCGCATTCCATAAAACAGAAAAAGGGTTCCCGTCATACCAAGCAGCAAAGTAAGCAGCATCATTGTTGATTTCTGCCATGCAATCCCTTGAATCGCCAGTGTATAGGCAGCTGCCAGCATAACAATGCCGCACAATGCAGAAAGTCCGTAGATCCCGGCAGGCTTCTGCTTTTTATCATTACAGGATGTGTCCGCCAAAAGAGATCCGATTTCTTGGCGGCTGATGTTTCCGCTCAAAATTAAAAATGCAATCAACTTGATAACCAGGAAACCAACGACAGTCAAACCCACAGCCGGAAGGGACAGCGTAAAACGATGCCCGATAATACCCATTCCAACCAGTTTAGCTGTGATAAGGCTTATCATTTCAGAAAGCAGCATCGCCATAGGCAACCCAATCACCAGAGCCAGGATGCTGCTGACAAAATCTTCTGCCATGAGCATAAAAAAGAGCTTCCTTCTGCGCATTCCCATCATTAAGTAAACGCCAAACTCGTGTCTGCGACGCTGCAACTGATATTTACAGGCAAAGTAAATCAGGAAAAACAGGATTCCCAAAGTCATTATATAAAACACTGGGATCATGAGCAACAGTTTCTCTACCGCTTCGCTCTCCATTTTTTGCAAAAAGCGCATTATATCCTGATTGGAAATGGAAAGAATAATATAAAAAGCTATAACAGAAATCACAAGAGAGCTGAAAAACAAGCCATTTTCCTTTCGGCTGCGTTTGCTGTTTCTCAAAATCAGGTTAGAGAACATTGCAGCTGCCACCTCCCAGTTGCGCCATAACCTTCAGGATACGCTCATAAAAATCCCTCCGACTTTCCTCTCCACGGCGGAGTTCATGAAAAAGCACTCCATCCTGAATGAACAGTATTCGTTTACAAAAGCTGGCGGCATTGGAGTCATGGGTCACCATTAGTATCGTTGCCTGTTCCTGCTGATTCAGACCGGAAAGCTTCTCCATAACCTTCTTTGCATTCTTGGAATCCAAAGCTCCTGTGGGTTCGTCCGCAAGAATTATTTTAGGATGGAGAATCATTGCTCTGGCCGCTGCCACACGCTGCCGCTGACCACCGGACATCTGCATTGGAAATCTATCCAGCACATCCGTAATTTCAAGGTATTCAGCAAGTTGTTTCAAACGCAGGCTGCTATCTTTTTCAGGCATATTATGAAGCGAAGTAGGCAGCAAAATATTTTCACGACCCGTGAGGTTGTCCAGCAATTCAAAATTCTGAAACAAATATCCGATATTTTTTCCTCTGTACTCTGCCAAAGCCTTTCCACTGAGAGAAGTGAGGCTTCTCCCCTCCATTACAATACTGCCGCCTGTCGGTTGGATAACGGTTGCAATACAGTTAAGAAGTGTGGATTTTCCTGAGCCGCTGCTCCCCATAATGCCAAGAAACTCTCCCGGCATGACTTGAAAAGTAATACCGTTCAGAGCCTTTGTTTGATTTGGAACATTTCCGTAAGTTTTCGTGACATTCTCTATATTTAGAATGGGATCCATTTCATTCCCTCCCTATACTTTCTATTCAAATAATAGCATAGGTCGTACACGAATCATACTTACAGTTGTTGTAAGGTTTTATCCGTATAGCCGGCAACTTAATGCAAATATGAACCGCCTATTATTCATTTCCATGGTATAATAAATCAAAACCCATCCATTCGTGAGGTGTGATTATGAGTATTCGGAGCCTTGGATATGACAGCGAAGATTTGGATCAAATCGTTTGCTATTTTATGAGGACGATTCTGCAGCTTCAAAAATTCGGGATAGAAAACCTGCCATTGAAAAACACGCTTGTTGAACCTTATAAAACATTTTTGGATACCGCAATGCGAGTATTTTTGGATTCTCCTTGTCCCGAACTTGCCCGTCTGATTTTAGAAGCTGAGTACGACGCGGTTATAAGCTCTGGCCAGCTTTCTACAGAAACGGCACTGGGCTTGCAGCTGATTAAGGAGTTTACCTGGCATATTCATTATGATGCAGATTATTACAGTTATCTTCTCTCAACCGAAAACATTTGGGGCAATACTGCCCTTGAATACGCTAACCTTACTTTTTATCCCAACCTGCCCGAAGAGATACAACGCAAACACCGTATACATGATTTAATTGCAAGCATTCCGGAAAAGATGTTTCGATTAGATGATTACTGATTCTGCATACCATCCCCGCTTGCATCCTGCGGCTGCGCTCTTCTCTGTAGCAGCTGTTCCTCGTCCGGTTTCACGGTCACAGCAGCGATTGCTCTCACATTGCAGCCATAACCTAATTCACTTGATGTTTTTTGAAGCTGCAACCTGCCATATAGAAAAAGAAAACTATCAGCAGCGCGCTAACAGCCCAGATAAACTTGTACGACGCAAATAATTTTCCAAATACATCAACAAAACACATGTCAAAACCAAATGTAACGGAATTAACAGGGAATAACTTCAGCGCATTGTATACCAACCTTGATGCTTTCAGCGGCACCCAAACAAACATCGGTATAATTGTAACCAGTGTTCCTATCACCACGACAGACGTTGTCCTTTTTCTTACCTTTGCTGATAGGAAAGTGATGAATGCACCAAAAAGGACAGATGCTATCATGACAGATATAAAGTGGATTTTGCAAGCCTCCAGTAATGTAATGGGATAAGTACAACCGGGATTGACAACCTGTATATTCACATTCGCGCCTTCAAATCCATATACCGCGAGGAAGGACAACCATCCAATTCCCATAATCAACAGACTGCTCAGCAGAGAAATGATTAAGGACACAAACAGCTTTGCTTTGCATAAGCTGCTTTTTCCGTTTCTTGTGCATAGAATAATTTGTTCTGTTTTTTCCTCATATTCATTCGAAAACAGGGGTGCAAGCAGCATCAGCATCAAAAACAAAGCGGTAAGCGCTAACCCTTTGGAGTTATTGATATATGCCTGATATCCACCAAAATAATCATTGTACAAAGGGGTTTTTATCTGGTCAATCAAATCCATGTTTTTTGCGATTTCTGCTGCCGACAATCCTTCTTTCCGTAAAACCATGGATTTCGCAAATTCTTTTAGATCTGCATCAAAATCCTTTACCGAATCAGGCGTTAAGGTATCAATAACATTGTCGGATTCTACCGATGATAAACTGAATGCATCCATGGAAAGCCAGTCTAAATCCTCTGTATATACGACATTTATTAAATTCACAATAGCCTCGTAGGGTAAAATGTATTGAATATATGCATCTTCTTTTAAATGCTTGCCGAATTCGTTGATGAGATAATTATCATCATTGGCTATCATTTCCCTGTTGGAACGGATGGCTTTGGCAACAAGCTCAGAGGTAATATATCCCCGGTTAGAAAGAATAGTGGATTTATCCTGTTTCATCGCTTCAAATTGTGAGAAATCATTGCCGGCCTTATGCCAGAAAGATCCTCCGCTGACACTTGCAAAAACGGTTATGGCGACAATTCCAAAGCAGATAATAACAGAAGCCCAAAAAACTTTTCTCTGAAATATTTTTTTAAATTCAAAACGCACTAAATTCCAAAAATTATTCATGTTCATTCACATCCGAAAAGTAGTAAAGGTACAAGTCCTCCAGTGTAGCCGTGACATTTACGGCCGTGGCGCATGGCTTTTCATTGCATACAAGTCTTAAAAAGACATTCTTGTCCTCTGCGCGAAGATTGATGACAGGATAGTGCCGCACTAATGTTTCCGCTGTCTTATTGTCTACGGAACATTCAAACACCTTACCGTCAATGGCTTTGATGATCGTCTCCAAACTTCCGCAATGAAGCATTTGACCGTTTTTCATCACTAAAATAGTATTGGCAATATGCTCCACATCGGATACGATGTGAGTCGACAGCAGCACAATTCTGTCCTTACCAAGTTGGGAAATCAGGTTCCGAAAGCGCACACGCTCTTTGGGGTCCAGTCCTGCCGTCGGTTCATCGAGGACTAAGAGTTTCGGATTATTCAGCAGGCTTTGTGCAATACCCAAACGCTGTTTCATGCCGCCGGAAAAGGTTTTTATCTTCTTTTTTGCCACATCGGTCAGCGAAACCATTTCGAGCAGCTCTTTTGTTCTCGCTTTTGCCTGCGCTTTTGTCAGCCCCTTTAAACTTGCCATATAGTACATGAAATCCATTGCAGAAAATTCTGGATAATAACCAAAATCCTGCGGTAAATAACCGAGCGCATCTCGGTAGCTTTCTTCGCCTGCATCAACACCATCAAATGTAATCGTGCCGCTGCTGGGTTTCAGAACACCGCAAATCATCCGCATGAGCGTCGTCTTTCCTGCACCATTGGCGCCAAGCAGACCATAAACCCCTTTTGTGAGCTTTAATGAGATACGGTCAACCGCAATTTTATTGTGATACTGTTTAGACAGTCGATCTATCATAAGTTCCACGCCAATTCCTCCGTTTGTTTTATTGTTTTAAGGCACTGATTCGCTGTTCCGGCCGCCAGCAGCACAAATGCTGCCACCCACCAGACAAAGTTGTGTCTTGCATAAAACGTCCAAAATGAATGATAGAACGTAATATTCCCAAAGCTAACCGCCAGCGCAATACCCGCACACAAATAGGCCGCTCCCCGCCCGCGTACTTTACGGGTTGCCCATAGTCCCAGAAAAACGGTAAGCAGGTAAGGACATAGCATATAGATACTTGTTTGCAAAATCGAGGTACTGCTATTTTGATAAGCAACTGGCACAAGCACACAAATCAGCACGAGATTTGCAAAACCCAGTATTCCCAACCGGGCAAGTACAACATTTTTTAGAGAAAAGCGAGTCGTAAGTTCAAACTCTGCCATACCATAACATTCCGAACGTCCGCTCTCTGTAATAATGGATAGCGCCAGCAACGGCATAAATGCAGAGATACACCAAAGCATATCTTTTTCCAGATATTCTGCTCCAATCAAAGCAATGCCAAAGACCAGAGCAGAAAAAACCCAAATCCATTTGCGGATATATGCGATTTGGACGCACACAAACTCCAAGCAGGAGGCAGGCGGAGTTTGCATACGGTTTAAAAAGTCTTTCTTCTTTTGCGGCGTCGGCGCTTCAAAGCACGTTTGCAGAACCTTTTTTATACGCTTATTCACATAAAATCCTCCCTTCCGAGTCTATTCTTCAGCTCTTTCGTGGCCTGTAAAAGCTTACGATAAACAGCAAAGCGGGAAATGCCGTATAATTTGCTGATAACATTCACAGACACTTCGTTTACATATCGAAGCAGCAGCAGTTCCCGTTCTGTTTCATCCAGCTCTGACAATGTCGCTTTAACAGAAATTTGTGTTACCATATTATCATCAGAATAATTGCCGGCTGTTTCGTCCTCTAACGGCCTTGTTTTATGTTTTCTGTACTCATCTACGCAAAGATGGCGTGCAATGGTATATAAATATTGCAGAGATTGCCCTTTGCTTCTATACCCGCTGCTCTCAAAAAATCGAAGAAAGGTTTCCTGCGTTATGTCTTCTGCTGTTTCACGCTGGTGGACTTTGAAATAGCAGTAGCGATATATTTTGTCATATTGTTCTTCTAAGTCCATGGATACCCACAAAACCTCCTTTCATTATGCATAACGGTTAAGGGATATCGAATGTGCGGCTTTATCCAAAAAATTATAGCATATTTTTTTACTTTATCTGAAGCCGTACAGAATCGCGGCAAAACCGGCGTCTATCCTCTTTGTGACTCAATTACAGAATCAGGCATATCAGATGACTATACTATAATCATCAACAAGATACAAAGGAGCGCTTGAAAATGTCTGTTTTAAACATTACCAATACAAATTTCAACTCTGAGGTTCTGGCTTCGGAGCAGCCGGTTCTCATTGATTTTTGGGCAAGCTGGTGCGGCCCCTGCCGAATGCTCTCTCCTGTCATTGACAAAATTGCAGATGAGGTTTCCGATGTAAAGTTCGGAAAAGTCAATGTGGATGAGCAGCCGGAGCTGGCCCGTCAATTTGGTGTGATGAGCATTCCGATGCTGGTTGTCATGAAAAACGGTAAGATTGTACAGCAGTCTGTCGGAGTTCAACCCAAAGAAGCGATTATGAGCATGATAAGATAAGCACTTGTTTCAACCAACGGAAAGCAGCCCCTTTCCGTTGGTTAAATTCGGCAGCTGAGCATGACGACTGAGAACAGGATAAGGAGAGCATCATATGAAAAAAACTGTAATTATTGGCGGCGTGGCTGGTGGCGCCAGCTGTGCCGCCAGACTGAGAAGATTAGATGAAACCGCTCAAGTCATCATAATCGAGCGGGGCGACTATATCTCCTATGCCAACTGTGGTTTGCCGTATCATGTAGGCGGTGTGATTCCGTCGAGAGATGCCCTTTTGGTGCAAACTCCGGAAGCGATGAAAAAGAAATTCAACATTGATGTCCGCGTCAGAAACGAAGTCGTGTCAATTGATCGGGAGAAAAAGCTCGTTTCGGTCAAGAGACTGGAAAGCGGAGAAATCTATGAGGAGTCTTATGATACATTGGTGATTGCTACCGGTTCTTCTCCCTTGCGTCCTCCTATTCCCGGCATTCAATCCGATCGCATCCAGACACTGTGGACAGTAAACGATACCGATCGGATTCGTTTGGCCGTTATGCAGCAGCATGCAAAAACGGCAGCCGTCATCGGCGGCGGTTTCATCGGTCTGGAGATGGCCGAAAACCTTCGCCACGCCGGTCTTGCAGTCTCTTTGATCGAGGCGGCCGATCAGGTCATGGCGTCGCTTGATCCCGAAATGGCCGCAATGCTCCATGCAAACATCCGTGAGAATGGCGTCGGTCTTTATCTGGGCGACGGCGTAGCTGCTTTTGAAGAAAACGAGCATTCAGTCACCATTGCTTTAAGCAGCGGCAAAAAGGTGGAGGCCGAAATCGTCATTTTGGCAATCGGCGTTCGTCCCAACAGCCAGTTGGCCAAAGAAGCCGGTCTTTCGCTCAATGAACGCGGCGGCATTTGTGTAAACGAGTCTCTCCGCACCTCGGATGCTTCCATCTATGCGGTTGGCGATGTCATTGAGGTGGAGGACTTCACCTTCCAGAATCACACGATGGTTCCTTTGGCGGGACCGGCCAACAAACAAGGCCGTATTGCCGCAGACAACATCGCCGGCGGACGGGAAATCTATGAGGGCACGCAGGGCACAAGCATTGCGAAAGTCTTCGATCTTGCCGCGGCCTCTACCGGCGCGAATGAAAAAACGCTGAAAAAGCTGAATCTGAAGAAAGGAATAGACTACGAAAGCATCATCATAACGCAGAATTCTCATGCCGGCTATTACCCCGGCGCGGTTCCGCTGACGTTAAAAATGCTCTTTTCTTTGGATGGGTCCAAAATTTTCGGCGCACAAATCGTCGGCCGTGACGGAGTGGATAAACGCATTGACACCTTAGCTGTGGCCATGCGTCTGGGCGCAGGAATCCGGGACCTGAAAAATCTGGAGCTTGCTTATGCACCACCGTTCTCCTCTGCGAAGGACCCGGTGAATATGGCGGGATTTGTCGCTGAAAATGTCCTGCGTCATCTGGTCACATTTTCCGATTGGGATCTTTCCAAGGAAGATAACGACGCCATCCTTCTTGATGTGCGTGAAAATGCGGAAGTAGCGGCGTTTTCGCTGCCTAACGCCGTTCATATTCCATTGGGCGAACTGCGTGGACGCTTGCAGGAACTGAATCCCGAAAAGGAAATCATCACCTTCTGCGCCATTGGCGTGCGTTCCTATAACGCTGCTCGAATTTTGATGCAGCATGGTTTCAAGAAGGTTAAGCTATATCCCGGCGGAACACGGTTCTATCAGTCCCTCTATCCGCAACCCGACGCCGCTCCTCTTGCAGCGGCAGAAAAGGTTTCCGACACAGGAGATGTGAAAAGCAGTGACGCACCCTAAACCTTCATAATGCGCTGCAATCTTCGTGTATTCCCTTTAACACCATATCACCACCCTATTATATAATTTGACCGCCCCGATTTGCGCTGTCCGCGCAAATCGGGGCGGTTCATTTTGCTGTATCAGGGCGATATCGCCTGTTTTATGTCTCATAAATCAACTTTTGCAGTTTTTCTTTGTCAACGATTCGGATTTCTCCTCTGGAAAGCGCTACAATTCCTTCCCCGGCAAAGTATTTGAGCATCCGGGAGACTACTTCCCGCGCACTTCCCATATAACGCGCAATTTGTTCGTGGGTCATTTTAATGCTGTCGCTTCCTGTCTTTGCAATTTCATCCCACAGAAAGATAGCAAGCCGTTTATCCGCACCCATAAAGAGAATTTGCTGCATCGCCCACATCACATCAGAAAAGCGCGTAGTCGCCAATTCATAGCCAAAGCATTTCACGTAGATGTTTTCTTCAGCGATTTGATGGAAAACCGAGGAATTTATCAAGAGAACATCCGTATCCTCCTCGGCATCTATGAATACATCAAAAGTGATGGCATCCAGCACACAGGAAGCAGACAAAATGCATGTGTCGCCCGGGAATAACCGATACAGTGTCACATCCCGTCCTTCTTCCGACAGCATGTAGGTGCGCAGCTGCCCCTGTTTCACGAGTAAAACGCCGATGCAGTCTGCATTCCCACCGTGAACTGTGGTCCCCTTGGGATAGTGAGCAGGAAACGTATTCTCACATAACTGCTGCTTTTGCTTTTCATCCAAATGCTCCCAGAACGCACACTGTTTGAGATAAGTCTCGCAGGACTCGTTTTGCAGCATCACTCCATCTCCTTTATGTTCCGTCAAATATTCATATGTCCGATAACGATAAAGTACCACATTTCACGACGCAGGTCAATCAATGCGACACTTCACTACTTGCGTTGTTCTGTGATTGACACACAGAAACGGCGGCTTTTTTCCGATATACTATTTTTCATTGAGGAAACGCAAAAACGGTCAAGAAGGATATCGTGCCGCATACGTTGCAGCGTAGCCCACTCTTGATGCAGACAGTATCGGAAATATATTCATAACTTGGAGGTTCCATCATGGCAAATGCAAAAAGAACGCCCCGTAAAGCTGCCGTTTTGCAGGAACAGTGTGTCGCATGCGGTTGTTGTGTAAAGGTATGCCCACTGCACGCTATCGCCATCTACAAGGGGATACACGCAGCAGTGGATTACACCAAATGCGTTGGCTGCGGAAAATGTGCCAAAGAGTGCCCGGCATCGGTTATTACCATTCAGGAGGTAACGGTATGAAAAAGAAATGGTATGATTATCTCTGGATATTCACCTTGGTGTACTTAGCGCTCGGCTTTTTTAACATCCTGTTCGCATGGCTGGGGCTTTTGTGCTTTTTCATTCCGCTCATGATCTCGGTTGCCACGGGTACAAAGAGCTATTGCAATCGATATTGCGGCAGAGGACAGCTTTTAAGCTTGCTGGGCGGACGCTTTGGTCTGTCCCGCAAGCGGGATATCCCAAAATGGATGAAAAGCAAATGGTTTCGCTATGGCTTTCTCATTTTCTTCTTTGCCATGTTCTTTCAAATGCTGTGGAATACCTATCTGGTGTTTGCAGGAGCGTCCGACCTCAAGCAGGTTGTAACTCTTCTGTGGACATTCAAGGTTCCGTGGCAGTGGGCATATCACGGCGACATGCTGTCCCCCGGTGTTTCGCAATTTGCTTTTGGCTTTTATAGTGTGATGCTGACCTCCACCATCCTTGGCCTTATCACGATGCTTTTGTTCAAACCTCGCAGTTGGTGTGTGTACTGCCCCATGGGCACCACCACACAGCTGATTTGCAAAGCGAAACAGCTCGGAAAGAATCATCCGTCCTGACAAAAAGTAAATCCGTCCTCTTCTATGCATCCTTCGGGACGCGGTCTGCCGCCCTTTGGCGGTAGCAACCGCGTCCCGTTTATGCTACAATAGGGCGAGAGGTGATATCCCCGTGAACCAGATTTTGATTGTCGAGGACGACGCGGCGCTCGGCCGCGGGTTGACGCTCGCGCTGTCGGACGGAACGCGCGTCTGCACACTTGCGAGAAACTGTGCAGAAGCCCGGCAGGCGCTGCAGCATACCTCCTTTTCGCTCGCGCTGTTCGACGTCAACCTGCCGGACGGTTCGGGCCTGACCCTGCTGGAGGAAACGCGCGCTGCGGGCGGACCGCCGGTCATTCTGCTGACCGCGAACGATCTGGAAACCGACATCGTGACCGGCCTGACCTTGGGCGCAGACGACTACATTACCAAACCCTTTTCACTAGCGGTTCTGCGCGCCCGAGTCGAAGCCGCACTGCGCCGCACCACGCCTGCCAAATCCCCTGCTGTGTTCCGGCAAAACGGATTTGTGTTTGATTTTGACGCGCTTTGCTTTTCCGTAAACGGCCGCGCGCTTCAGTTATCCCAAACCGAGCAGCGGCTGCTGCGCCTGCTGGTGGACAACTGCGGGCATACCGTGCCGCGCGATACACTGATCGACCGCATTTGGACAGACGGCGCAGAATATGTGGATGAAAATGCACTGTCGGTCACGGTTGGACGGCTGCGCCGCAAGCTGGGCACGGACGCCCCCATCCAAACCGTGTACGGCGTGGGCTATGGCTGGGCGGTGGACAGATGATACCGTGGGTCGTGGCGCTTTGCGCCGTACTGGCGGCCGCAGCCGTCATTGGGTATGATCGGTATCGTGTCCGCCGCACAATGGACACGCTGGATCACATGCTGGACGAGGCAATCGACGGCGCATTCACCGCCACACACTTTGACGAGAGCCGTTTATCTGCGGTCGAGGCCAAAATGCAGCGCTATCTTGAGGCGAGCGGCACCACAAAGGCGCAGCTGGCAGAGCAAAAAGCGCACATACAGGAGCTGATTGCGGACGTATCCCATCAAACCAAAACGCCCATCGCCAACATTCTGCTGTATGCCGAACTGCTGGACGACAAGCCCCTGCCCGAGGACTGCCGCGACTGCGTGCAGGCACTGTCCGCGCAGGCGGAAAAACTGCGTTTTCTGATTGCGTCTCTGGTCAAGGCCGGACGGCTGGAAACCGGCGTCATAGCCGTCCACCCCAAGCAGGACAGCGTTGCAGCGCTGGTGCAGGATGCGCTGCGCGAAGTCGCCCCCAAGGCGGCGGCAAAAGGCATCACATTATCCGGCATGCCTGCGGATGAAACCGCATGCTTTGACCGAAAGTGGACGCTGGAAGCGCTGGGCAATCTGCTGGACAACGCGGTCAAGTACACACCTGCAGGCGGCAGCGTAACCGTTTCGGTCGTGCCGTACGAGTTGTTCTGCCGCATTGATGTGACCGACACCGGCATCGGCCTGACCGAAGAGGAATCCAGCCGCGTATTTGCCCGCTTTTACCGTGCGCCCACCGCGCAAAACGCGCCCGGCGTGGGACTTGGACTGTATCTCGCGCGCGAAATCGCCGCGGCAAACGGCGGCTACATCAAAGTCTCCTCACATTCGGGCGCGGGCAGTACATTTTCGCTGTTCCTGCCGCGCGGAGAACGGCAAATGTGACAAAACTGTTATATTTCGGAAAGGCTCTGGACAGATTGTTGTGCTATCGTCTGTATTGTACCGGAATACCGGCGCAATACAGACTTTTTTTCAGGAAGGAACATGGTTATGACGGTTTTACAAACGCAGAACCTGCGCAAGACCTACGGCGCCGGCGATACTGCGGTGCACGCACTCGACGGCGTGAATCTAACGGTGGAAAGCGGCGAGTTTGTCGCGGTGGTCGGCACATCCGGCTCGGGCAAATCAACGCTGCTGCATATGCTCGGCGGGCTGGATCGTCCGACAGACGGCAAGGTATTCGTCGACGGCAGCGATATTTTTACCTTAAAAGATGACGAACTGACTATTTTCCGCCGCCGCAAAATCGGCTTTGTATTTCAGGCATACAACCTTGTGCCGGTGCTCAGCGTATATGAGAACATTGTGCTGCCAATCGAGCTGGACGGCAGTGCAGTTGATGGCACCTATGTTGATGACATCATCCGCACGCTGGGACTGGAAAGCAAGCTCAATAACCTGCCCAGCCAGCTTTCCGGCGGACAGCAGCAGCGCGTCGCCATCGCCCGCGCGCTCGCCACCAAACCCGCGATTGTTCTGGCCGACGAACCGACCGGCAACCTCGACAGCCGCACCAGTCAGGACGTACTCGCGCTCCTGAAGGTGACGGGAGAGAAATTCGGCCAGACCATCGTCATGATCACCCACAATGAGGAAATAGCCCAGCTCGCGCACCGCATCGTCCGCATTGAGGACGGCAGGATCGTCCATTCGTAAGGAGGTGCGCAATATGCTGAGTGTACCCAACCGCAAATGTATCCGCCGTCTGTCCGACCGGAGTCTGAAGGCTGCCAGAACCCGCAACATCATCGCAGTCATCGCCATTGCGCTGACGACCATATTATTTACCTCACTGTTTACCATTGGAGCATCCATCAACTACTCTTTTCAGCAGCAGAACTTCCGACAGGCAGGCGGTGATATGCACGCTACCTTCAAGAATCTGACCGAAGCGCAGCTGCTGGAGCTTAAGAACGACCCGCTGATCAAGGAATACGGCACGCGCCTGTTCATCGGCATGACTGACAGTGAGCCGCCGTTCAACAAATCCCATATTGAAATCAGCTACATGGATGCAAACGAAGCCAAACACTATTTCATCGAGCCGGTGGAAGGCAGTCTGCCCCGAGAAGGCACGGATGAGGCGGCAACCGACACCCGTGTGCTTGCCCTGCTCGGCATCGAGCCAAAGGTTGGCGCGAAATTTACGATTCCGGTCGGCATCGACGAAAACACACAGGATGCGCAATATGTCGAGCGTACCTTCACCCTTTCCGGCTGGTGGGAATATGACAGTGCCATGGTCGCATCCAATGTCATTCTCCCCCGCTCGGCGGCGGAAGCGTTGTGTACGCTTTCTGCCGGCGCGCCCCAGAGCCAGACCGGAAAATGGCATCTGGACGTGATGTTTGACAGCGCGTTTCACATTCGTGAAAACGCCGAACAGGTGCTGGCAAACCACGGCTATCAATGCGAGGAGCCGACGGCGGACAATTATATTGCCATTGGCGTTAACTGGGGCTATACCGCCGCACAAATCGACGCGACAATCGATCCCATGTCCGTCCTTGCGATCCTCGCCATGCTGCTGCTCATCATGTTCACCGGCTACCTCATCATCTATAACGTGTTCCAGATTTCGGTCACCAACGACATTCGGTTCTACGGCCTTCTCAAAACCATCGGCACAACCGGCAAACAAATCCGCCGCATGATACGGCGGCAAGCCTATATTCTTTCGCTTTTCGGTATTCCGCTTGGGTGGATCATCGGTTTTCTGGTCGGCATCAAGCTGACACCGATTATCATGGAGCAAACGTCATACACCACAACCTTTGTATCGTTCAACCCGCTGATCTTTGTCGGTGCGGCGGTGTTTTCACTGATTACCGTACGCATTTCCTGCCGCAAACCCGGCAAAATGGCTTCACGCGTTTCGCCCATTGAAGCCGTGCGCTATACCGACGCCAGCGTACGCCTGTCCAAAACGCGCCACGGCAAGCATGCCGCCCGCAAGTCGTCCGGCGCGCGCCTGCCGCGTATGGCGTGGGCAAACCTCGGCCGAAGCCGCGGCAAAACCGTCATTACGGTTGTTTCGCTTTCACTCGCGGTCGTGCTCATGCAGATAACCTACACCTTTGCTATCGGCTTTGATATGGATAAATATTTAGCGGACAAATCCGCCGTAGATTTTGTCGTGGGTGACGCGGCCTATTTCCAGACCGGTTCCGGCTTTTCCTCGACCGACGAAGCCGTGCCTGAAAACGTCATTGCGGACATTGACGCACAGGGCGGTATCACAGAGTCCGGCCGCATCTATGGGCAGGTATCCAACGTGCAGGAATTTGTCACCGAGGACTGGTACCGCCAAAGTCAGGCGCGGTGGAACACGGAAGCCGCGCTCGACCAGATAATCGAGGGCATGGAGCATACGCCAGATGGCCTGCTGGCCGACCGCGCTCAGCTTTATGGCATGGAGGATTTTCCGCTGTCCAAGCTGACTGTGCTGGACGGCGACCTGTCCGCCCTGTCCGACCCGACCCAAAACGCTGTCGCGGCGGTCTATACCTCCGACGATTACGGCGAGCCAGAGGAGCAATCCCACTGGGCGAAGGTGGGCGACACCGTGCACCTGCGATACGTGGAGGAGTTCGAATATTATTACGAAGATACGGGTGAAGTAATCCCAGCAGACGAATTGGACGCGGTCTATATGGGCGACCGTGCCATCGCTTCGCGCGCCAAAACCTACCGCGACAAAGAATACACGGTTGCAGCGGCGGTGATAATTCCAGGCTCGCTCGATTACCGTTTTTATGGCGCCGACCAATTCGTCATGGGCGCGGCACAGTTTACACAGGACACGCAGACAAATTCGGTCATGACCTATGTGTTCGACACCGAGGACGCGGCGACCGACCGCATGGAAGCCTTTCTCGCTGACTATACGGAAAATGTGCAGCCGCTTTTTGATTATGAAAGCAAAGCGACCTATCAGGCTGAATTTGAAGGTTTCCGTTCTATGTTTCTGACGCTCGGCAGCGTACTGAGTCTGATTATCGGGCTGGTGGGCGTGCTCAACTTCTTAAACGCGGTGTTGACTGGCATCATCACGCGACGGCACGAATTTGCGGTGCTGCAAGCCATCGGCATGACGGGCAAACAGCTCAAGCATATGCTGATGCTCGAAGGGCTGTACTACGCCATGCTTGCGCTTATACTCAGTTTTGTGTTGAGCGTGACCCTCGGCCCGGTCATCGGCATGGGCTGCTCATCCATGTTCTGGTTTTTCTCCTATCGCTTTACACTGCTGCCAATCCTCCTGCTTCTGCCGGTGTTCGCACTGCTGGGACTTGCCATCCCGCGTATCACCTGCCGCAGCGCGATGCATCGCACCGTCGTCGAGCGCCTGCGGACAGAGGAATAACCGGTGTCTCCAAATGCCTCTTCCTCTCCCCTCTCTGCTTTACAAAATACGGACCGGTTCACACCGGCCCGTATTTTTACATATGTGACAAAATTTTCTCACAAACCCTCCCTACCTTTTGCCATCGTGCATAGCTTCGGCCGCATTTCTGCTGGATATACGTACAGTGGAGGGCCACAGCACTACATAATGTGCAATCTGTGCTCGAAATGCACTTTTACTTTTGGTTACTTTCTGGTATAATAGATAAAAATAATGCATCGGTATCCACCGTTTTTTGCTCCATGGACAGTATAAAACTGCCATGAAAAAACGCATGGAAGTCTTATATCAAATGGGGAAATACTATGAAAGAGAAGAAACTGGTCATCACAGGCATGGGCGCGGTCACACCCATCGGCATCGGGGTTTCCGCCTACTGGGAGGCGCTGGTTTCCGGCCATTGCGGCATTGGTCGGATTACACGCTTTGACGCATCCGACCTTCCGGTACAAATCGCGGCTGAGCTGAAGGGCTTTGACCCCGTCGATCACATGCCGAAAACTCTCGCGCGCACGATGGACCCGTTTATGCAGTTTGCATTCGTGGCTGCACAGGAAGCGCTGGAGGACAGCGGCCTTACCATCGAACCGGAAGCGGAGCGCATCGGCATTGTTATGGGTACCGCCATGGACGGCGTGACCACCGTCGCGCAGACGCAGGCTGCTTACGACGCCGGCCACCGTGTCGGTCCGCGCTTCGTGCCTATGACCATCGGCAACATCGCCGCCGCGCAGATAGCCATTGCGCGCGGCATCCTGGGTCCCAGCCTGACGCTTAACACCGCATGCTCGGCAGGCGGCGACGCGATCATGACCGCCGCGATGCTGCTGCGTTCGGGCGAAGCGGACGCCGTGCTGGCGGTCGGCGGCGAAAGTATCCTGTGCCCGATTGTTGTGTCCGGCCTGTCACAGGCCAAGGCCCTCTCCCGCCGCAACGACGACCCCGAAACCGCCTGCCGTCCGTTCGACGCAGAGCGGGACGGTTTTGTTATCGGCGAAGGCGGAGGCGCGCTGCTGATCGAAACCGAGGAGCATGCACTGGCACGCGGCGCGAAAATTCATGCCGTACTGGCGGGCTATGCCAACACCTCGGACGCGCACCACATCACCGCGCCCTGTCCGGACGGGGCAGGCGCAGCCCGCTGCATGCGGCTGGCGCTCAAAAAAGCCGATATGCAGCCGTCTGACATCGGCTATATCAACGCACACGGCACTTCGACCATGCTCGGCGATAAAGCCGAGACGCTCGCGGTCAAGTCCGTGTTCGGCGGACGGGAAAGCGCGCCCCCGATGTCCTCGACCAAATCCGCAACCGGTCATCTGATGGGCGCAGGCGGACTGACCGAGGCAATTGCCTGCATCAAGGCAATCCAGACCGGCATACTGCCGCCGACGCTGCATCTGACCACGCCCGACCCGGACTGTGACCTTGACTATGTGCCGAACACGGCCCGTCCGGCCAAAATTTCCGCTGCGATGTCCAATTCGCTGGGCTTCGGCGGACAAAACTCCAGCATTATCGTTTGTAACTACCAGAAATGAGGCGAACCCAATTTTGCAAAACCAGTACACCTATGATGTAACCATGTTCCGCGAGACGTTCGAAACGCGCTTTACCTATCTGAACGGTTTTCTGCGCAACGTCTCCCGCTTCGGCAGCCGCTCCGCGCTGCATGACCCGCTTTCCGGCCGCCGCTGGACCTATGCCCAGCTCAACGCGGAAACCAACCGTCTGGCACATGCGCTGCGCGCGGACGGCGTAGGTAAAAATGATGTGGTCATGTTTACGCTGCTCAACTCGCCCGAATTTGTGTTCTGCTATCTGGCGGCGCACAAGGTCGGCGCCATCGCCTGCCCGGTCAACTACCGGCAAGGCGCAGGCGAAATCGCGCTTGTAATCGATGACAGCCGCCCCAAGGCATTTATCTATGACGCGGAATTCGGAGAGCTTTCCGGTGGCGCGCTCGAGCTGTGCGAGCATAAACCCGCCCGCGTCGTCATGGTCGATTACAAGGGCGGTGCTACAGCGCCCGCAAATCATACCCGCTATACGGATTATGTCGCCGGACAGCCCGAAACCGATCCCCCGATCGACTTTGCGCCTCATATCTATGATGAGACTACACGGCTTTACACCTCGGGCACAACCAATCGTCCCAAGGGCGTTCCTATTAACAATATCAACGAAGTGCTGTCTGCACATGACGTAATGATGCACTTCCCGCTCGGTCCGACCGACCGCACGATGAATATGACCCCGTGGTTTCATCGCGGCGGTATCCATTCGGGCGGTCCGTGCCCCACGCTGTACGCGGGCGGTGAGGTCGTGATTCTGCGCGACTTTGCACCCAAGCGCTGCCTGGAATATGCGGAAAAATATCAGATTTCCTTTCTTATCGGCGTGCCGACCATCATTGCGATGCTCGCCCGCACGCAGGAGCGCACCCCTGCCGACCTGTCCGCACTGCGTGGCATTGTGACAATGGGCGCGCCATTTGAAAAAGCCGCATGTGAAAAATACATGCAGCTTCTGACCCCCAACATCTTCAACGGCTACGGCACAACCGAAACCTTCTGGAATACCTTCCTGCGCCCATTCGACCTGCCGGATATGGCCGGCTCTGCCGGACGTTCGTGCACGGATGATGAGGTGCGGCTGGTCGCCATCCGCGAGGATGGCAGCCACGCAGAACCGGAGGAGCTCGTACCGCACGACGGCAAAACACCGGGCGAGATCATCATTTCCTCGCCCGCCAAAAGCGCGTTCTGCTACTTCAACAACCCGGAGATGACCGCCCAGAAATTCTACAAGGGCTGGCTGTACACGGGCGACGTGGGCGTATGGGACGAAAATGAGTTTGTCACCGTATCCGGCCGCAAGGACGACATGATTGTGTCCGCGGGCGAAAACATTTACCCCACCCAGATTGAAGCGGTACTCAACGAACACCCCAAGGTCGCGGAAAGCGCAGTTATCGGCGTACCGGACAAACTGCGCGGCGAAGTTGTCGCGGCCTATGTTGTTCCGTCGGATGACAGCCTGACCGTGGAAGAGCTTAAGGACTACTGTGTACACAGTCCGATGCTGTCCTCTTATAAGTGGCCCCGTGTTTACCACATTGTTAAGGAACTGCCTCATACGGCAACTGGCAAGCTGATGCACTATAAGCTGCGCCAGCAGATGCAAGAATCATAAAAAAAGACGGCTTGAGAGCACCTCAAGCCGTCTTTTTCTATTCAGGCCGCAGTTTCCTGCGGTTTTTCTGCCTGTCCGAGCAACCGGCGATAGGTCAGGTCAATCGAAAAGGCGCCGAGCGGGGCGGTAATCAGGATGGCGAGCACCGCCACGGTCAGCACAATCTGGCCGCAGCCCAATCCCATGGTCAGCGGCACCGAACCGATTGCCGCCTGTACCGTCGCCTTGGGCGTGTATGCAATCATACAGAACAGACGCTCTTTGGCGGAAAGAGGCGTGCGCAGCAGGCAAACAAATACGCCCACCATGCGGAATACCAGCGCCCCCAATACAACCAACACAGCCGCCGCGCCGGCTGCCGCCGCATATCCAATATCCACTGTTGCGCCGACCAATACGAACAGCAGCACCTCTGCCGCAACCCACAGGCGGTTATACTTGCCCGACAGCCGCGCCGCAAGCTCGGGACGGCGGCGGTTGATTGCAATGCCGCAGCTCATCACTGCGAGCAGACCGGAAAACGGCACAATGCCCTTAACTGCGTTTTCCAGCGCGACGAACAGGAACGACAGGCTAAGCAGCACCACCACCTTGACCGAATCGCGCACATGGATACGACGGTACACTGCACCAAACGCCACACCGACGGCCAGTCCAACCGCGATGCCGGTCACAATCGACACCGGAATCTGGATAAATGTCGCAGGCGAAAACGTGCCGCCCTGCGCAAGACCGGTAAACGCTGTGAACATAACGATGACGAACACATCATCCACCGATGCACCCGCCAGAATCATCTGCGGGATGCTGCGGCGCGTACCGAAGCCCAGTTCCATCAGGCGCAGCATCTTGGGTACGATTACGGCAGGCGACACCGCCGCCACCACCGCGCCCATAATCGCGGCATCCAGCAGCGAAATACCGAGCAGCCGCGGCGCAAGCGTCACCATACCCACGATTTCAAAGCACGCGGGGACAAAGCACAGCAGCACTGCCGGACGGCCCACCTTTTTCAAATCCTCCAGATTGAGCGACAGGCCCGCGCGCGTCAGGATGATGATAAGCGCCAGCTGCCGCAGGTCGGCCGATATCCCCAGAATAGACACATCGAGCAGGTCAAGCACATACGGCCCGAGCAGAATACCGGTCAGGAGCATGCCCAGCAGACTGGGCAGCCGCAGCCGTGTCACAATCCATCCCAAACTCATCCCCACCAGAAAAATCAGCGCAAGACTTGTAAGCATCGTATTTTCCTCCTTATTTCCCCTTTTGCAGGCACAAAAAAAGCTGATAACCCTGCAAAAAAACTTGCAGAAGTCATCAGCTAATCAGCGGTTTTGGCCTTGGCCACGGGAGAACTTCATTCCCTCGGATGGTATTATACCGCGCCGCCCAGCTGCTGTCAAGCTGGATTCTGTTTCATCTGCACAATTTGTGAACAAAAAGAAAATTTGTGTTTTTATACTTGACTTTATCAAGTAATAGGCTTATACTTGACAAAGTCAAGAAAGGAGTACATACAACATGGTCAATACCCTGGCATACTATTCCACAGTGTTATCCCGCAGCTTTTCGGCCTATACCGCGCATGTGCTCGAACAAATCGGGCTGAGTCAAGGGCTGCTGTACCCGCTGCTCTATGTTGGACGGCATCCGGGCTGCACACAGTCCGAACTGACCGGTGCACTCGGTCTGGACTGGGGCTACTGTCAGCGCAGCACACTGCGGCTGGTGGAGGATGGATTTTTCCTACGGGAAAAGCAGGGCCGGGCCTATCGCCTGACCCTCAGTGAAAAAGGCATGCAGGCGTTTGAAATCAGTCATCAGGTTTTTTTCGACTGGGACAATGATATGCTGCAGTCACTCAGTGAAGAAGAACGCGCGCAGCTGCTGACGCTGCTCGCCAAAGTCAAAGAAAAGGAAGCGAATATCAAGCTATGTACGAGACGATAAACAGCCCGGTAAACTACGGCGGGCTGACTCTAAAAAACCGCATTATTTTCGCCCCCACCTCAATGGGACTGCCCGAAGACGAACTAATCGCTCGCTATCGTGCCATCGCCGCGGGCGGCTGCGCAATGATCATTATCGGCGATGTGCCGGTGCTGGGGCACGGCTTCGGCCCGTCGCTCTACACCAAAAAGGGCTTTGCTCTCTATCAGCGCATTGCAGAAACCGTCCACGCCGAGGGCTGCCTGCTGTGCGCCCAGCTGCACCAGTCGGATTCCAACGTCAAAGCGATGCTCAAATACGTCCCGGGCGTGCTGACCAAGCGTATCAGCATGGCCGACCTGCGTCCGCTGCTGAACGAGCAGGTCGGGCCGTATATCACCAATCTGTCAACTCGTAAGATTCACGAAATCACTGAGGGCTTTGGCGAAGCCGCCGTGCTCGCACGCAAGGCGGGCTTCGACATGGTGCAGATTCACGGTGACCGCATGTGCGGTAGCTTCAGCTCGACCGTATACAACCACCGTACAGACGAATATGGCGGCAGTCCGGAAAATCGCGCGCGTTTCGCCATTGAGGCCGTCAAGGCGGTGCGTCGCCGCCTGCCCGATCTGCCGATCGACTACAAGCTGGCCGTGCGGCAGGAAAATCCGCACTATGGCAACGCTGGCGTATTGCAGGAGGAACTGCCTGTATTCGTCCCGCTGCTCGAGCAGGCAGGCGTGACCAGTTTTCATGTCACACTGGCAAACCACGGCGAACTGACCGACACCATTCCGCCCGCAAAGCATCCGTATTTCCACGAGGAAGGCTGCTTTCTGCCGTTCTGCGACGCAGTGCGCAAGCTGACAAAGCTCCCCATCTGCGGCGTCGGCGGATTGACACAGCCCGACTTCGTCGAGCAGCAGCTTGCCTCCGGCCGTATCGACTGTGCCGCAATGAGCCGCCAGCTGATTGCAGACCCGGACTGGCCGCGCAAGGTTTGCTCCGGCCACGCAAACGAAATTCGGCGCTGCGTGCGCTGCAATAAAAAGTGCCTCGGCGGTATGATGGCCCACCAAGGCGTACATTGCATCTATGAAAGGAAGGACAACGCATGACTTACGCAATTGTTTACAGCAGCAAGACCGGCAACACCCGACTGCTGGCCGAAACCCTGCGCGATACCCTGCCCGCCGGCGACTGCCTGTACTTCGGTACGCCGAGCGACGAAGCGCTGCACGCCGAACGCATCTATGTGGGCTTCTGGACGGACAAGGGCACCTGCGACGCGGATACCGCAGCATTTCTCTCGCGTGTGACTACGCAGCAGATTTTCCTGTTTGGTACGGCGGGCTTCGGCGGCGCACCGGCTTATTTTGACAAAATTTTGTCCGCTGCGCGGCAGAACCTGCCGGACAGTGTGACTGTGTGCGGCAGCTACATGTGTCAGGGCAAAATGCCCGCAGCCGTGCGCGCCCGCTATGAGACGATGGAGGACAGTCCCCGCCGTCAGATGATGCTGGATAACTTTGACGCTGCGTTGTCCCATCCGGACGAAGCTGACCTGTCCCATCTGCGGGACGCAGTGCTCGTCTGATACGCCCGGTACATTATCCCCATAAGAAAAAAGCCGATATGCAGATAATCTGCGCATCGGCTTTTCTTTTTATATGCTATTATGCCAGCCATTGCAGGTTTTTGTCCCCTGCCAGACTGCTCAGGCCGTAGACGAACAGAATTTCATCGGCCGGATGCTCCTTCAGCCAGTCCGAAATTGTCTGTCGTTTGAAATACCGCAGATCGATTAGATCGATTGTCCTGTATTCCTCTGCAAGAAAGGGGGCCAGCGCGTGGGCATAGGAATCCTTTACAACCAGCAGCCGCTTATCCGTATCCGCGTTGGTCTCGATGTGGATGCGTGCATGGTTGCCGCTCAGAAACACCGGATACTTGTCCGCCTCACTGAGATACTCCCGGAACAGCATCCCCTCCTGCACAACCGGTTCCTGACTGTTGCCGTCATACACTCTGGTTATTGCCCGCAGATCGGGATTTGTCCACAACTCAATCTCATCCGGCGGGGTCAGCCATAAACCGCTTTTAGAATAGGAGGTGCCGTAAAAATCCGGCACCCGTTCTACGGAAAAGGCATCGCGCATCACGGATGACTCTCTTTTTTCCCGCATCAATAACCGATAGGCACGATAGGCCCCCTCGGTCGTCCAATGATGATCGGTACGGTAATAGAGTGTTTGCGCATCCTCGGCGCCGCAAAAATCCCCCATCACATCCAGCCAGTGCAGGCTGTCGCCCGCAATCCGCCGCGCTTGCTCCAGCATGTCCGCATCTGGGTACGCCAGATGCAATGCGGGCAGTTTATCCTCCACCACCGCGCCCGATGTGGGAACGGCCATCAGGTAAACCGGTACGGACTGCGCTTGTGCAAATGCGGTAATCGCCTGCATATTATCCTGCAATATCTGCCTGTCATCTGGAAGTGGGGCAGGAAACAACCAGCCGTCCGCTCCGCTGACGATGCTGCGCACTGCGCCCCGTCCTTCCGCCTGCTCCAGATAAGCATTTGCACCGACCCATTCATCCCGTCCCGGGAAATGATCGGACAGATATTTTTCTACGTCCTGAAACACGCTGCCGTCCGCAATGCCCTCTGCACTGACAGTGGGCGGCTGCGCCAGCACACGTTTTTCATTTTCCGAAAAAGACTGGTGCGGCAGCAGCCAGAATGCTGCCTGCGTACCAATCAAAACCCCGGCAAACAGCAGCGCCACTGCACGGGGATGCCGAAATTGCATGCGTTTTGTCTCCTTTTAGAATCGAAAATACAAAAACGGATTATAGCTCTGCGCCACTAGGGCCGCACAGCTTGCGGCAAGCAGTAACAAACACCAAACCGGTGCACCCCAGCGGGCCCAACGTTCCTCTTCATGGCGCTGTACCACTCGAGCGGCCAGCGGCAGCGAGGCCAGCACCGCCACTGCAAACAGCGGCAAATAGGACAGCACCCATACCGCCGCCTGCGCGCTGATGAGACCGCCGGACAGGGAGAACATGGCGTGCAGGTAACCCGCCAGCGCCCCGAAATCCTCAATGGCAAACAGCACCCATCCCAGTACAATCAACACCATGGTCAGCACATGCCGCAGCGCGCGCGGAATGCACGCCAGCCGTGCCTCCCCTATCAGACGCTCTGCGGAAAGCAGTGCAAAATAATAAAGCCCCCACAGCACATAATTCCACGCCGCTCCATGCCACAAGCCGGTCAGCGACCAAACAATAAACAGATTGACAAATGTTCGTGCCGTCCCGCGGCGGCTGCCGCCCAGCGGGATATACACATAATCCCGGAACCAACGGCTGAGTGTGATATGCCAGCGCCGCCAAAACTCCTTGATGCTCTGTGCTGCATAGGGATAACGAAAGTTGACCGGAATATCGAACCCGAACATACCGCCAAGTCCGCGCGCCATATCCGAATAACCGGAAAAATCAAAGTAAATCTGCATGGTGAATGCAGCCGCCCCCATCCATGCTCCCAGTATGCCGATGCCGTCCGGCAGCGCACGCAGACCGTCCCATAGCTGTCCCATGGGATTGGCCAGCAGCATCTTTTTGCCAAGGCCGATCATCAGCAGACAGGAGCCGTTGGCAATTTTATTCCAGGTTTCCTCACGCCCTGCGAGCTGTCCGCACAGCTCCTCATAACGCACAATCGGCCCTGCAATCAGCTGCGGAAAGAAGGTCATATAGGTGGCAAAACAAACCGCGCTTTTCTCCGCAGGCGCGGTTTTGCGATATACGTCGATGACATAGGATACCACTTGAAAAGTGTAAAACGAGATGCCCAGCGGCAGCGGGATCGCGCCGGAAAGCAGATATCCCAGTCCGATAGTATTTAGCAGAAAGCCCGCATACTTGAACACGATTAGAAGGCCCAAATCGAGCACCAGCGCCATTATCAACCAAAGCCGCCGGAGACCAGTTTCGGCGCAGGCGGCAATGCGCCGCCCGATCAGCCAATTGACAGCTGCCGTCAACAGAATGACCGGCAGGAACCACGGCTCTCCCCAACCGTAAAACACCAGATTTGCCGCCAGCAAAAAACCATTGCGCCACCGGCGCGGAAAACAATAATATCCCACCAAAACAACGGGCAGGAAAAAAAACAAAAAAACCAAACCGGCGAAGCTCAATTCCGCACCGCCTTTACGGATTCAGCAAATCCTGCACGGCCGTTTTAGCCGCAGCATTGTCCGCTGTCACGCAAAACACAACGTAAACGCCATCCTGTTCGAGCACCGCACTTTCCAACTTGGGCACTTCCTCCGGCTTATAATCCGAGTAGCCCTTGATCCAGCTGTCTGTAAAAGTCTGCAACGCATCGGCAATGTGTTGCGCTGCATCCGTATCCGCCGCCTCGAATACCGCCAGACTCTCTGCGGTCGCACCGCTGCCGACACAGGCTGCGCTGTCCTGCACCAAATCTGTACCGACATCGTAAAACCGACAGGTGCCCGCGCTGTCCATGTCGGTCATCTGGTCGGTAAAGGTCACGCTTTCCTTCAGCTGCTGCACGGCATCTGCCGGTTTAATCTCCACCTGCTGCTTGCCGCATCCTGTCGCTGCCACACAAAGGGCGGCAGCGAGCGCTGCCGCACACCGTTTCATCTGCTGTTTCATTTTTGTTCCGCCTCCGCAATGCTCTCTTTCAAAAGTTCCGCCCATTTTTCCGTATAGTCCTTGGCAGGATGAATGCCGTCCGCCGCTGCGTCCGAGGGCAGGCAGCCGTTTGCATCCTCCAGCGCAGAAAAAGCATCCACATATACCGCGCCATTCTCCTGTGCAATTTGCTTGATCTCCGCATTGCAGGTCTGAATGGAGGCGTTATTGGTGTTGTTCTCATTTTTCTCGGACACCTCCGCCGACACCGGCGGAATTGCCGAGAGATAGATAACAGCATCCGGACAATAAGAGCGTGCCGTGTCAATCACTTTGCCGTATTCCTCAATAAAGGCATCGCGGTTGCTCCAGCCAAGCTCGTTCTCTCCAAAGAAAAAGACGATATTTGCAAAATCCTTGCCCTCAAGCAGATCGATAATCGGGGTCTCAGTATCCTCCCCCTGCAGCATCGGCTGGTCAAAAACACTGTTCACATTGAGGCCCACGCGGTAATAATATGCCGCTTTAGGCATCGCATCGTAAATATAAAAACTATCAATATATGAATTTCCAACCAGCGCGGTATCCTCATAGGCAGCCTGCTGCCCGCCCGGCGCATCGGTCAATTCCGTTCCCTCTGAAGCCTGTATCCGGCCGGAACAACCAGTCAGGCAAAGCACTGCCAAAACACCAGCCAACATGGACTGTGCCCTCATTTTCATCCGTTCCCTTCATTGCTCATTTCTTGTCGAATCTTCTGGCAAAGGATTTTATACCACAAACGTAGAACCAAAACAACAAAGGTAACAACATTGTTGTCATACTGATACCGGAATGAAACTTCCGTTTTTTCTTTCCCCACTTGGACCGCTGCACAGCCATTTTATGCGTATGATTCTTCCATTCCCAACGCATTGCATTTTACGGCTCTGCCCGCTGCTTACACGCAAAAAAGCGGCAGCCGGTTACTCGGCTGCCGCCCTCGATTCACATATCCCTTCCACACTCGCCGGCTGTCATTTCAGGATGCCCAACGCCATGTCCCGAAAGATACCCGGTCTGCCTTCCAATTCGCGGAAGGTGCCTCTTTCTACGATTTCCCCCTTATCCATCACGATAATTTCATCACAGTTTTGCAGAGTGGACAGGCGGTGGGCAATTGACAAAATCGTTGTGCCGCACTCCTCTTTCAGCTTTTCAATCTCCTGCTGAATCCATTTTTCCGATGTATTGTCCAACGCAGAGGTCGCTTCATCCAAAATCAGAATTTTGGGCTTACGTAAGAAAATACGCGCCAAAGCGATTCTCTGCCGCTGTCCGCCTGACAGATTTCGGCCACCCTCAGACAGCATAAACTGATACCCGTCCGGCATCTTCTCGATGTCGGATGCGATATTCGCTCTCCTTGCAGCCTCTTTCACCTCGTCCAGACTGACCTCCCGCTCCATACCATAACAAATATTATGATACACCGTATCCGCAATCAGGAACGGAGTCTGCGGAACGACAGCAACATGCTCCGCGATGTTCCTTCGGGAAAGCTGTGATAACGCGACGCCGCCCAAGCAGACCTCTCCGTCCGCTTGCTCCAACTTATCAATGATTTTGATGAGCGTGGATTTGCCGCAGCCGCTCGGTCCGGCGATGCCGATAAATTTCCCCGCCGGAATAGACAGGCTGATATCGTGCAAAATCGCCTGATCGTTTTTTTCGGGATAGGCAAAGTGCACATGTCGGATTTCAATTTCATTGGATGGCAAAGCAACATCCTGTGCGACCGTTTGCCCTTGATAGGAAAAGTCCAGTGGGATATCGACCATCTGAAAATAGTCCGCCGCCAGCACGGTGCACTCGGAAAATTCGTCCAAAATCCGGTGCAGCTCGCGCAGAGGCCCGGTTAGCTGGGTAAAGCACAGATATGCCGTGAGCACAGTGCCGATGGTGATAATCTGCTGCGACGCCAGCAGAACCGAGGTGCCAATTACAATCACGCTGAACACGGCCTCATTGATAAACTTCAGGCAGTCATAAAAGGCCATCGCCTTATGATGCCGCATTTCCTTTTTCCGGAGCTGCTCGGAGCAGGACTGGATGCGAGCGCTCTCGGCCTGTGCACTGTCCAGTGCACGGATGGTTTCAATGCCGCCCAGCAGCTCCACCATGGTTCCGTCCAAATCCGCCTTAGTTTCCATCAACTCAACACGAATGCCTTTTTGCGTGCTGATTTGCCGCAGCACAATAAACGTACCGATGGGAATGACCAGGACGACCAGACAGGCAACCAGAACGGGAAGCTGTAAAAAAATCGTGACAATAGCGGCTATACCGGTGGTCACAGCGGGCGCAAAGTCCATAAAAAGCAGCTTAATCAGCTTAACTGTCCCCTCCAGACTCCGGTTCAGCCTGCCGTGGATATTGCCCGTCATATGGCTGCGGAAGTAGGAAAGCGGCGCCAGCAACAGCGATGTGGCGGCTTTTTGCCGTGCATTTTTTTCCGCTTGTGTTGCCGTATCCTCCACAATTAGGCGGCGAATCACTTTAATGACCTCATTCACGACATTGACCAGCAAAATCGCAATCAGAATCGGGACAACCGACCAGAACGCAACATGCTCACCCGCCAAAACGCTGTCGGTCAGATAACCGATGGCGAGGGGCGTAAACTGACTTAAAACAGCCGAAACGCCCAATATCAGCAAAATGAAAAAGAATCCCAGTTTCTGCCGCGATGGGAGCAAATCAAAAATCTTTCTCCACATTTTTTCTGATTTCCTGCTCATAATATGCGATTCCTCTCTTATGGTGTGGATAATCGTCATTTACATAATAGCGCAATTGCGAAAGATTGAAAATACTTATTGTGGAAAATTTCGCCTGCAATGAGAGAGGACCTCCCATACTTCCGGATATGCATTCCGGCGACTGGAATGAAACCGTGCAAAAAAGCTGCTCTCGTTGTTCGAAAGCAGCTTTTATATGGGTACTTTTCGCTTACAGCATCAGCAGTGTCCCGACTACCACGCACAGCAGGCCGATACCGGCTCTTTTAGACAGCGTTTCTTTAAATACCACATAAGAAAACGCAATGGTCACCAGAATGCTGAGCTTATCTATCGGCACCACCACGCTGGCAAGACCGTCCTGCAAGGCTTTATAGTAACACAGCCAGGACGCGCCGGTCGCGATTCCCGAAAGGACAATAAAAATCAACTCTTTGCCCGGAACCTGCCTGACGGCCGTTTGTTTTCCCTTCACGAAAACCACCAACCACGCCATCAGCAGCACCACGCCGGTCCGCAGCGCCGTTCCAAGATTGGACTCCACGCCCGTGATACCGATTTTACCAAAAATCGCAGTGAGACTGGCAAAAACCGCAGACAAAACCGCGTAAATCAGCCACGAAACGCCGGTGCTCTCCGTTGTCTTTTCTTTTTTCTGAATCATGAGCAGCGTACCACCGGTAATTGCCAGCAGCCCGATCAGCTTCCATAAGCTGATCGGCTCCCGCAGCAGGATAAATGCGAGCAGCACGGTCAAAACAATGCTGCATTTATCAATGGGCACGACCTTATTGATATCCCCCAGCTGCAGCGCACGAAAATAGCACAGCCAGGATGCACCAGTCGCAAGACCGGACAAAACCAAAAAGGTCCATGTATACGCAGAAATGGCAGCAATCTGTGATGCGGAGCCCACCAAAAGCACCATCAGCCACGAGAACACAAGCACTACGATAGTGCGAATGGCCGTTGCCACATCAGAGTCGGTCTTTTGAATGCCGCATTTTGCCAAGACAGCGGTAATACCGGCAAAAAACGCAGAACCCACCGCAAAGAGAATCCACATATGTCATTCCTCCCCAGACACCATGTATATTATAGTTCTCTCTGTCCTCCAAATACAATAGCAAACCGCCTTTGTTTGCGTTCTCGCCGAAAGCCAAATCAGCCCGATGCCGTCCAGCTGCCTCTTCTACCTTCGCATGCACCGATGTGATACGTCCCATTATCCCGCCGCGCTGTGCCGTATTAAAAAACGAACGCCCGCGCATTACACCAAGGCAATGCGCAGACGCACGAAACAAATATCGCACCTGAGAGCCGGATACACAGCCTATTACGACATACGATCTTCAACGTTTTTCCCGGGAATTTTGCATTCACTCTCGATGCTGCTCCATACGGATAAGCCCCGGAATCGCCGCGACCTGCTGCTGAAAGGCGTTCATCTCCTTTTCGTGGCTGCTTGCAGGCAGCCTGACGTGAAAGCTGATAACATAGGTGTTATGCTTGGTGCGGTCAAACGCCAGATCGGTCATCGAAACAAGATGCACCTCGGATAAGTGGGTCAACTCAACCATCAGATCTCCGATATGCTCGCATTCAATCTGGAAATCCAGCTCAGTGCTGCGATTTTTGCGAATACGGTCCTGAATGCCGTCGAATGCGATCAGCGTAATAAACGACACTACCGTTCCCAGTGCAGTGAGCAGGTAATACCCCATCCCGACTGCTAGGCCCAAGCAGGCCACCACCCATACGCTGGCCGCCGTTGTCAGCCCACGAACCGTGAACCCTTCACGCAAGATTGCGCCCGCACCCAGAAAACCGATGCCGTTGATGACCTGTGCGCCCAATCGCGCCGGATCGGACGGCGAGGTGCCAAACAGCTCTATCGTCTGCACATACATGATACAGCTTGTGATCATCACCACACACGATCCGAGCGCCACCAGAATATGTGTGCGGATGCCTGCCGGATGCGAGGTGCGCGCACGCTGCGCCCCGACAAAAAAGCCCACCGCAACTGCACCCAGCAGGCGCAGCACGATATCCGCAATAGTAATCTGTCCCACAGACTGGAACACCTCCCTGTGCTGCTAGTCTCTCCCGTCCTGCCGAGGAAGTATCTGGCCGCGTCCCGAACAAATCGGAACACGGCCAGAGAAGAAGAGAGAAGATTATCAACGGTTCAAACGCCGGTGTGCGGACGCTGTGCGTTGTGGTTCAGCCCATCCAGATAGTCGACCACATCACCGATATTCTCCACAACATGGTCAGGCTGCCACACATCAGCCACCGCCGCATCCTTCTGCGCAGAGAGGAAGGAATGTATCTGAATCGCTGCACCGAAATGCAGGCGCTTCGCGCCGATTACATCACGTGAAAGCGTATCTCCTACATAGGCGCATTCCTCGGGACGCGCCTGCATCTGCCGCAGCGCGATACGAAAAATAGACGGATGCGGCTTGCGGTAACCGGTTACGCTCGAGAGCGTCACGTCGCTGAAATAATCACGGATGCCGTAACCCTCCAGCACATCAAACACCGAATACAGCGACGCGGTATTCGAAATCACGCCCAGCTTATAGCCGCGCTCCCGCAGTGTTTCCAGCATATGTTTGACGCCCGGGCGCAGCTCACGGTGATAGTACGTGACCTCCCATATACCGGCAAGCTTCTCGGCAATTTCCGCAACCTTGTGCTTGTCTATGTCGAAATCCGCCAAATAGAACTCCGGCCAAATCTCCTCAGGCTTTTTTTCCAGCTCATGGACTTCACTCCACTTTTTGTAGCGCAGAATACCGCTGTTGAGCCGATTCCAAAAGGCTACCTCTGTACAGCCCGCGTTCAAGCCGTGTTCCCGCAGCATATCCAGCAGGGTTCCTGTCACGGTCTGCACGGTCTGATCGTTGTACCAAATATCCTCGAGTGTGCCTCCCATATCAAATAAAACAGTATTGATCAAGGCTGCATCCTCCTTTTTATTGTAATGATACAGACGGGGCGCTGCCGCACCTTGGCACGGCTGTTTCGCTTGCCCCGGTCTGGAATGCGGTCAAAATGAACGCATCCGGCGCTTGCCTCGCCAGAACCTGTAATACAGCGTCCACGAGACCAGATTTCCCACCAGCACCGGCAGCAGCGTGTAAAGCAGCGTGAGATAGATCATCAGACTGCGCTGCTCAGGTGCGAGTTGGGTCGCAGCGGCCACGCACATCAACGTCACCACCGGCAGCCCGGCAAAGCCATAGGGTACGATGCGTTTATCCGGCAACAGGAACAGCAGACAGCACACCGCCGTTCCGGCCAGTGAGATCAGTGTGCCGTGCAGCATATTTTCCAGCATGCTGCTCTCAAAAGGCAGCAGTCGGTGCAGCGGATCAGTCAGCAGCACATAGGCCGCCGTAAAAACCAAACAGTCCAACAGCGCCGCAAAGAAAACCGTCAAAACCATTGGGCTTTTTCTTTTGCCGTCCTTGGTCACAAACAACGCCATAGCAAACTCTCCTTTCCTGTCGCCGGAGCACCATGCAGTAATCAACCCATCATGGTCCAGAAATCACGTACCGGGTTGATGTTTTCATAAATTGCGGTGGGATCAAACGCCGATACATTCAGCTCATCAAACGGGGTCGAGCCTTCCGCCGGCTCGATATCGTCGCGTACCGGCCAGCCGCCCAGCGTATTGAACTCGTCATAACCCGAGGTATCGCCATCTACGCCGCCCATCATAAAGCGGATTAACAGTTTGGCTGCGTTCGGATGTTCACACTCGCCGACAACATACAGCGTATTGATCGCCGGGATACCGGTGGTCGGATACAGATTAATCGGCGCCAGACACCAATCGTTATCCACATTCTTGCGCAGCTTGCCGGACGAGCAGAAGCCTATCGGCGGATTATCCTGTCCCTTTGTGCCAATCGATTCGGCGATTTCATCAGAAGAGGAAGCAAAGATAGGCTCATTGTCGTGCAGACGCTTGAGGAACTCATAGCCCGCGTTCTCGCAGCCCTCGGAAAGCTCCAGCTCCTCGCCGGTCAGCTCCTTGTAGGCTTCGGCAAGCATATCCGGGGTATCTCCCACGCAGAAGCCGGTGATCCACGAGCCCCATGACAGGTTATCCAGCGGATTCTGCATCATCACGCGGCCCTTCCACTCAGGCAGGGTGACTTCCCATATGTTGCTGATCGGCGCGCTGTCCGGATAGGCTTCCGCATTATAGAACAGCTGGATGAGCTCGATGTACATCGGGGTTTGCACCTCGCTGTAAGTCTCGTCGATATGGCTGAGAATGTCGGCAGGCTTATAATTGTAGAACTTGCGCGCCTTGACATATTCGTTGTACAGCGTGCCGTCCTCATCCTTGAGGTGAATGACATCCGCGACATGCTGACCCGCATCATACTCACGGCTGACTTTCTCAAGCAGCTCATTGTTCGAAATATCGAAGGACTCCACCTCTATTTCCGGATACTTTTTCATGAAGGCATCCGCAACCTTGGAGATACGGGAGGAAATCGAGTAAATCGTCACCTTGCCCTCCTGCTTGGCCAGTTCGTAAAGCTCTTCATCGGTATCGTCGGTGTTAAAGATGCCAGAGGACTGTTCCCATTCGGTCAGCTCCATTGTGCCGTCGGCTGCCGCCTGATTGGGGTTGTCGATCAACTCGACCGAGGTATCGCCACCGCCGCAGGCGGTCATGGATGCCATCATTGCCGCGGCCATCAGGCCGGCCAGAACTCGTTTATGCTGCAACATGGTTATTTCCTCCTTTTCTTTTATACCGAATACTTAATCAGGCTCTCCGTCTTTTTGTCAAAGACATTGATTTTTTTGGTGTCAATGGACAGATAAACCTCCTGATCGGGGTTGAAATGCGTGATACCGAGCGCCTTCACAACCATACTCGCGTCACCGCACTTGACCGTGACCAGCGTTTCCGAACCGGCGGGCATCGAGGTGTAGATGCGCGCTTCGATATCCGAGGGAGCGCGGCGCGCAGCCTGGATGGTGACCTGTTCGGGACGGATACCCAGCACCACGTCGAACCGCTCAGCGCCCGGCATCTCAGGCGTCAGATCGGACCTGGGGAACTGCATATCGCCCAGCGCACTATGCACACAGAAGCCGTCCGAAGTACGCTCGGCCGTACCGCTGACAAAGTTGATGCGCGGGTTGCCGATAAAATCGGCCACATACAGGTTAACGGGGTTGTTGTACAAATCCAGCGGCGGTGCGACCTGCACAATCACGCCCTCGCGGAAGATCGCAATCTTAGTGGACATGGTCAGCGCTTCGACCTGATCGTGTGTGACATAGATCATCGTCGTGCCGGTTTCGGTGTGCAGACGCTTGAGCTCACTGCGCATATCGACGCGCAGCTTGGCGTCCAGATTGGACAGCGGCTCATCAAGCAGCAGCAGATGCGGCTCGGAGGCGATAGCACGCGCAATCGCGACACGCTGCTGCTGTCCACCGGACAACTCAGATGGATAACGGTCGATGTACTGATCAATCTGCATACGGCGCAGCGAATCCTGCACCCGATTTTCCACCTCTGCCTTGGGCAGCTTCTGGATGTTCAATCCGAAGGCAATATTCTCACGCACGGTCATGTGCGGCCAAAGCGCATAAGACTGAAACACCAGGTTGAGCCCGCGCTCGCTGGGCGGCGCAAAGTATGCCTCCGCCGCGTTGACGACTTCCTTGTCATCCATGTGAATCGTGCCGCCCTGCGGCTTTTCCAGACCGGATACCACACGCAGCGTTGTGGTCTTGCCGCAGCCGGACGGTCCGAGCAGTGTCATAAAGTCGCCGTCTGCAATTGTCAGATTCACGTCCTTCAATACATGGTTTTTGCCGTAGTATTTATCGATATGCTTGAGTTCAATTTTGCTCATGGCCCATACTCCTTTACAGCTTTCTCTTCACATCCCTTTTCGGGCTTCTCTCTGCGCGGTTCCATCAGCCGCCCATGCTCTTTGCGAGATCTGCATCACCAAAGATATTGGCGATGGCGTATACCAGAAATACGATAGAGAACATCACGATCGCAACACAATCCGAAGCCTGCGCGGCATTGCCATTCTGATACTGGAATGCCAAATACGGCAGCGTCGAGGTCGTCGGCGTCATCAGCAGGATAATCAGGTCGAGTTCCTTCATAATGGAAACAAAAATCAGCATGAAGCCTGAGATAAAGCCGCCCTTGGACAGCGGGAATACGATGCGCACGAAACGCTTAAAGAATCCGGCGCCTGCGATCTCGGCAGCCTCTTCCAGCTCACCGCCGATTTGCAGCATATTGGATGTGCCGGCGCGGGAGGCAAAGGGCAGATGCTTGACAACCGAAACCAGTGTCAGCAATGCAAACGTGCCATACAGCGAGGGAATCAGCGTCACGCCGAACAGCGTCTGCGGCTTGGAGAACATCGAAAGGAAAATGCCGCCGAACGCGATGGACGGAATCAGATACGGGATGAACACCAGTTGTTCAACCACACGGCCATACAACTTGCCGCGGCCCTTGGCGCAGATGTAGCCGATGATCTGGCCGAAGATTGTGCCGAAGATGCCGTTGACAAAGGTCAGTTTCAGCGAGTTGATGAGCGAATTGATAAAGTCGTCATTCTTAAAGATACCGGGCAGACCCTCCATGATGTTCGGCACCGGATCGCCGATCCAGTAATGCAGCGTGAAGTTAGACAGAGAGTAATTGCCTTCCTTGAGCATAAACGACTCGAGCACAAGCAGTGCGATCGGCATGATAATGCCCACGATAAAGAACACAAACAGTATCACTGTAATCAGAGGCTTATGGTGTCCCAGTCGAATCGGGGTGCTGCGTCCACCCTTGCCTCCGATGGTAGCATAAGACTTGCGCGAACCTATCAGCTTCTGGTTAACAAACACTGAAATCGAAGCAATAAAGATGAGCAACAGCGCCATAGCGAATGCGGTTTGTGTATTCTGAGACTTGCTGTTCATATACAGCTGACTGGACAGGGTCACAAAATTGACCTTGGAGCCTAAGTAATTGATGACACCGAAGGTACCGATCGCCTTGGAGAAGGTCAGAATAACGGCGGACAGCATGGCCGGCAGTACCAGCGGAAAGGTGATCTTACGCAGAATGGTCGCTTTCCCTGCGCCCTGAATCTCGCCCATCTCCTCCAGTTCGGAGTTGATAGAGTTGAGCGCTGCGGACACCAGCAGGTAGGCATAAGCGTAATAGTGCAGCGACAGCACCGTGATGATCGCAACCGGACCATAGGCCAGCCAGTCAGGAACATTGATGCCCATACTCATCAGAAAGCCGGGTGCGCCGCCGATACGTTCGGTCTTGAACATGGTCAGCCATGCCTGCGATTTGCACCAGCTGGGAATCATGTATGGAATGATAACGGCAAGCGAAAAGAATTTCTTAAACGGCAGGTCGGTACGGACCATCAGCCACGCCAGCACCGAACCGATCAGGATGGCGAAAAACGAAACGCACACGCCGATCATCAGCGAGTTGAACAGCGGCTCAAGCAGCATCTGCCCGGTCAATTCGCTGGCCACCAAACGCTTCCAATAATACAGCGTAAAATCGCCCGCCGCTCCGCCAGCCAGTCTTGCATCCTTCTGCGCCAGCGTAAACGAGGTGGAAATCATATCCAACAGCGGCAATACAATCAGGTAAGTGAGCAGCACAATTGCAATCAGCACGATCACATTGTAAGGGTTGGTCACCACTGCTTTGATCTGGTTTTTCAGCCGTCTGGATCTGGAATAATTCTGTTCCTTCGGTTTCATCGTTGTTATGCCCCCTCCGTCAGTTTTTTATTGAAACACTCGATCGCATCGATAAGTTCGGGCAGCGACTGAATTCTTGCATCGGCCTCCAGCCCGCATTCTTGATACGCCGCATCTTTATGGTAGGTCAGCGGGTTATCGATTTGAATCATCAGCGGCCACCTTAGCATAAATGCCTGCCAAATCTGGTCGGGCGGCAGTTCAATGAGATTTTTCTCACAAAATCGCTTATATGCCTTTGCTCCGGCATCCACATGGGACAGCAGCAGCGCGGGCGATTCTTCGGTTGGCATGTCGTGCCGATTCAAGAACTCCCACAGTCTCTGCGCGTAATTGCGATCACATGCGGACGATGCATACTGTACATGTACCGTACCGCCGATATCAAAGAAAACCGCCCGGATCATGGCATCACCTCGCTTTCTCTTTTTCATCGCTTTCCGTGTCTATATATTGCAACTTTCGCAAACGTTTCCGTTAACTGATTCAATCCTACCACTGTCCCTGTTTCCTGTCAACATGTTCTCATAATTTTTACTGTTTTCACGAATGTATCCCCTATATTTTTATCCAATTTGCATAGTTGTTTTTCCTTTCATCTTCGCCTATACTGTATTTACGCAAACGTTACCGAAATATTCGGAAAGATGTGATGCAAATGAAATATGATCTCATGATAATTGGCCCAGCTACACGTGATATCAATATCGATTATACCGGAAATACTGTGCATGAAATCGGAGGAGCCGTCTTTTTTTGCTCTTTTTCTGCAAAAATAACTAACGCAAAGGTATGCGCTTCTGTTAAGATTCATCCTTCAGACACAGACATCCTGGATGCATTCTCACTCGACCATTCAGATCTGTTCCTGCTGCCTGCCAAGGACACAACATTGATGCGCAATACCTATTTTACCGCCGACCGAGAACGCCGCAAAGCAGAATGCCTAAAGCAGTCCGATCCAATCACACCCGATCAGATTCCTGCTGTCGATTGCAGCCTGTATCATCTGGCCGGGCTGCTGTACGGCGATTTCCCAAATGATCTGATCGTAGAATTGTCACACCGCGGCAAGGTTTCCGCTGATATTCAGGGTTTTTTGCGTCATAACGAACTCGGCACAATGAACTTTCATGACTGGAAAGACAAGCTGGAATATCTGCGTTACTTCGACTTCCTCAAGACCGACGCAGCCGAGGCCGAAATTCTGACCGGCACGGACGATCGCCGTGCGGCAGCCAAAATGCTGTACGATTGGGGTGCAAAGGAAATTCTCATCTCGCACAACAGCGAGATGCTGGTCTACGACGGAAAGGATTACTACACCTGTCCGGTCAAGGCGCGCAATCTGTCCGGCCGTACAGGCCGCGGCGATACAACCTTCGGCGCATACATTGCCAAACGTATTACCGGCACACCGGTTGATGAGGCACTTTTGTTCGCTACCGCCGCTGTATCACTCAAAATGGAATCCCCCGGCCCGCTGCGCGGCACCGAAGCAGACGTGATGCGTTATATTGAGGACTTTTATCGGTAAAACAATCGTTTCCATCCTTGTTTTTCCGCATAAAATGCGCTATGATAATGCTGTAATGAAACTTTAGAAAACAAGGAAGGAGGCCGCAACTCCATGCGTCATGTAACAATCAAGGATATTGCACGAATTGCCGGCGTATCCTGTTCGACAGTGTCACGCGCACTGAGCGGTTCCTCCGAGCTGAGCGAGAAAACACGCGAGAGGATTTTGGAAATCTGTCGGCAGGAGGGCTATCGCGTCAATGCACTCGCGCGCAGCCTGATTTGCAGCAAGACCAATGTTATCGGTCTGATCGTGCCCGAAGTGACCAATCCCTTTTACGCCGAAATTTCGCTCGGTATCGAGACCCGAGCGCGCAGTCTGGGATATAATGTCATGCTGTGCAACAGCATGCACGACCCCGCCACCACTGAATCGCTGTTCGAGTTTCTCATCAGCCATCAGGTGGACGGCATTATTCTGGCCAGTTCGCACAACGATTCCGCACATTGGGTGCGGCAGTTTGCGCCGTCGGTGCCGACTGTACTGCTCGGTACAGCCTCAACCGAAGGCGGCGAAGAGATAAACTCAGTCAGCGTCGACAATCTGGTCGGCGGGCGGATCGCCGCCGAGTATCTGCTCTCCCAGGGCCATCGGGACATCGTATATCTGGGCTATCGCCCGTCCAGCATCACCCATCAACTGCGCTTCCGTGGCTTTTCCGAAGCGTTGGAAAAGGCCGGACTGCGCCCAACCGTGCTGGAAAACCCGGCCGACTCTTCCTCTATCGCAAGCGGCCACGCACTCAGCCAGCAGTTGTTTGCTCAGCCACTGCACAGCACCGCCATTTTTGCCGCCGCCGATGCAATCGCGCTCGGTGTGCTGCAAGCGGCGGACGAGGCGGGCATTTCCATCCCAGAGGATCTGTCCCTGCTGGGTTTTGACAACATCATTTATTCTTCCCTGCCGAAAATCATGCTTTCTACCGTCGACCAGCGGAAGCAGCTGCTGGCAGAGGCTGCTGTCAATCTGCTGGCTGAAATCATCGACTCGCCTTCGCGTGAGGAATATACCCACCGTCTGATCTTGCCGGCGCTCGTCGTGCGCAGCTCGTGTCGGCAAGCCGGTCCGGTATCCAAAGTGCCGTAATGCATTCCGCCGTTTTTTATCACACATTCTCTCAATACACACTTCATACACGCCGGCGGAATCTTTACTGTGCTTTTCAGCAAATGCCGCCTGTTGGCGGCATTTTTACTTTTACCCCTTCCACTCTATAATAGGAGGTTTTTCCATGTACCGAATCGAAACCCATCTGCACACCGCCTATATCTCGCGCTGTGGCTGGATGAGCGCACAGGCTCTCATCAAATCCTACGCTGCTGCAGGCTATGATGCAATTTGCGTCACTGACCACTACAACCGCGAATGCTTCGACTACGCAGACATCGATCTCACCCAGCCTGGCAGCAAAACAGATGCATTTCTGCTCGGTTTCCGCCGCTTGCAGCGTGAAGCCGCCGGCTACGGCATCCGCATCTATGAAGGTGCCGAACTGCGCTTCGATGGTTCGGAAAACGACTATCTGCTGTACGGTTTTTCGCACGATCTGCTTGCCGATCCGGATGCCGTCATGCGTGATGGGCTGGCATCATTTTACGCGCGTGCGCACGCAGAGGGCGCGCTGATCGTGCAGGCACATCCCTTCCGTCCCAAATGTACGCCTGCTCCGGCGGAATACCTGGACGGGGTTGAGGTACTCAACTGCAACCCGCGGCACGACAGCCACAACGACCTTGTATACGCCTATGCGCAGCAGCATGGACTGCTGATGACCGCGGGATCAGACTGTCACCGTCCGGAAGATGTGGGACAGTCCGGCATCCTGACCGATACCCTGCCGGAAGATGGCTACGGCCTTGCGCAACTGCTCCGTTCAGGTAATTATCAGCTGATCAAGCCAAATTAAACTGACGATGCAGCTATTCACACGCTAAAACTAATCGAGTTTTCATAAGTTCTTAAAAGAGACATCAAATATATGATTCACTGTGCGGCATGATATGGATGGATTGGAATGGCTTTGCATAATATGTAATCCATCCATCGGCACAGGAGGAAGTATTGCAAGCAAAAATGGTACTCCGAGGCATCCTGCAGTGAGGCCACAAACGTAACAGCAGAAAAGCTGCGAAAAAGCATACTGGGCAATATACACGGAGGACTACTGAAGAATTTGTCATAAGATACAAAAAACCATATTCAATATCAAAAATATCAAGGCAAAAGATTGGCTAATATGGAGAAAGTGTTGATTTTGTGAAAAGAAAGTTGACTTTGGAAAAACATAGGGTGTAAGATTAAACCAACAAAACAAGAACACAAAATTTACGGCCGCCTAGAGCAGGCATTTTTTTAACCGAGTTTATGAGAACGTTTACATCGAGGTGAGAGACATGGCAGCGACAATTATTGATGTGGCAAATTTATGCGGATATTCCAAGGCCACCATATCGCGTGCATATGCTTCACCCGAGCGTGTCAGCCCCAAGACAAGGGAAAAAATCTATGCAGCGGCCAAGGCACTGAACTATACGCCCAACGCCATTGCCCGGGCAATGGTCACCAAGCAAACCGAAAATATTGCTTTTATCATTCACGAAAAACAATATCCGGTTATCTTGAACCCGTTCTATTCTCCCATTCTGGAGGCAATTCTGCAGGAGGGCATCAAACGCGGTTACAGCTTGTTTATTTCCACCGATCATGATGTACGATTGCCAAACGGCGAGATTTATCTGAAAAAACACATGGATGGCGTCATTCTGGCGGGACAGACAGACAGCCAGACCATTATGAGCTACCGCAAACAGAATATCCCAATGGTGCTGCTGAATAATCGCATCGACTTGGATGACCTGCTCTGCATCACAGCAGATAACTTTGGCGGCGCGGTGCAGGCGGTTGAGCATTTATACCAGCGCGGACATCGCCGGATCGGTTTACTGGCCGGCCGGTTTTCTCCCCAGATCTATACCGCTCGTTACAATGGCTATATCAGTGTACTGAAAAAACACGGATTGGCAGAAGATCTTCGTTTTGTACAAGATATCGAACCAACGGTGGAAGCCGCAGAACAGTATATCTCCTCCATTCTGCACCTGGAGGATCGTCCGACCGCCGTTTTCTGCACCAATGATACGATAGCAATTGGCGCAATCAAAGCTGTAATCCGCGCAGGGTTGCGGGTGCCGCAGGATCTGGCTGTGGTAGGCTTTGATGACAGTGAAATCAGCCGCGTAATTGAACCGGAACTGACAACCGTGCAAATTGATAAACAGCTGATGGGAAAACTGGCTGCTTGCAAATTATTTGACAGTATTAACGGAAAGAATTTGGAGGAAACATGGATAGAGACACCGACAAGTTTGATTGTACGCGGTTCAGCTTGAGAGGATGCCCCGAAAGACCGCTGCGGTCGCAAAAAGAACAAATAAAAAAATGAGGAGGGATGCTATGCGCATAACATTTATCAACGTCGGATACGGAGATGCCATTCTTTTTCAAGGAGAAAACGGTTATACCGCGCTGCTGGATGGCGGTGGAAACCTAGAGGAGGAATTTGCAGGCGATTGTTTTCGGATTCGTGCAGTAGATTACTTGCAAAAACAGGGAATTACACATCTCAATGATGTAATCATCTCACATATTCACGAAGATCATGTTTGCGGTTTAGAAGAGATTCTCCGTCGTATCCCGACAGATCGTCTCCATGTGTCCTATTTTTTGGAACCGTTTTCATCCGCGCGTCCATTGACGCCAGGACCACAAGCTCCCCGCAGTGTCGTATTGTACACCAAAGCGTTGAATGCATATTGCCGCATATTGCAGCAGCGTATACAAAGTGGTCAAGCAATTCACGTACTCAAGTCCGGAGAGCAGCTCTCCTTGACAGAAGGACTCACCGCAACCATTTTAGGGCCAAAACCGGCCTCAATTCAGAGTTATTTGAGACGAATCGAGCAAGTATTCGAGAGTGAAAGCGAAGAGGAGGTGACAAGACTGTTGGGTGAGCTCGACGCGACATCCAACCACACAAGTCTGCTGATAAAATTCGAAACAGCCGGTCTGTCGCTGCTGGCGGCAGCAGACAATTGTCCACGGGAATGGGGAGACGTTCCTATTGATTTATTCAAAAATGTAAACGTTCTCAAATTGCCGCATCACGGACAAAAGGATGCTGTTTCGGAACAATATATGCAGCTAATGCCACTCGAAATCGTCGTAACAACTTCTGCTTCCGACCGGCGGTACAACAGTGCCAATCCCGAGGTATATGAACGCCTAATAGCCATGCATCAGGGAAGAGCGCCGTTGCGTTTCCTGTTCTCAGACGAACGGGAATATCCGCCCTATTTTTCACAGCCTGATGGGTTTCAGGCAATCACACTTGTTGTAGATTCCGACAAGATAGTACCGGAATTTATAAAGATTTGACACAGAATTTATTTTTTAGAATGGAGGAACAAGGATGAAGAGGAAACGGTTATTAGCAACAATTATGGCAGGATTATTTGCACTGAATCTGGCGGCATGCAGCGGTCCGTTAGGTGGCAGCGCTGGAGGCGGCGACAAGGACGAGAATTTCCCCTCCAAGCAGGTCACGATCATCATGCCGTGGAGCCTTGGCGGTGGCCCTGATACGATTGCACGTCAGGTAGCTGCATACGGCGAAAAGTATTTGGGTGTTCCGGTCATTGTAGAAAACAAGACGGGCGGCGCAGGCACGATCGCGATGAACACAGCCTTGCAGGCAGCCGATGACGGCTACTCAATGGTAGTCGCAAACGGCCCGCTTTTCTCTCTGACCCCCAGTTTCCAGAATGTTTCCTACACGCTCGATGATATTACCCCGCTCATCGGCATGCGCATTACGGAATTTGTTGTACTGACCAATGCAAAGAGCGGCATTACCACGATTGATCAGCTCAAGGAATACGCTGCATCGGGCAAGACCATCAAGTACGCCACCACCGGCGGCCCGGGCAATGACAGCTATACCATGATTTCCGTACTGTTTAAGATGCTCGATATCCCGGCCGAGGCCATTCCCTACGATGGCGGTCAGGACGCCATCAACGCACTGGTCGGCGAGCACGTAGACGTTGCTATCGGTTCTCCCCCGGTATACCGCGATTATGTTGCCAGCGGCGAGCTTAACTGCCTGGGCACTTTCATCCCCGAGGGCATCGACGTTGAGGGCATCGGTCATATCCCGTCCTTTAAGGAGCAGGGCATTGACGTAGAATTTACCGGCATGGATTACTTTGCTGTTCGCTCGTCGGTAGATGACAGCAAAAAGGCTGTTCTGACCAAGTTCATTCAGGATGTCTATGCAGATCCTGATTTCCAGAAGTTTATGAGCGAAATGGGCATGGAAGCCTGGGGCGCGACCGAGGACGAGATCCTCACTATGATCGAGGACCAGACCAATGCCATGAAGGAATATATCCCGCTCATCCAGTAAGCCACAACCGCGCCTGGTGACCGGTCCATCCGGTCATCAGGAACTCCCTGTTGAGGTGACCGACTATGAAAATCAAATACAATACTGAAATCATCTCCGGTCTGGTCTTTGTTATTGTTGCCGCCATACTCTGGCTGCTTATCCCTTCCCAGATTCAGACTCTCGAGAAATCCGCGATCAACGCGCAGACTATCCCCCGCATTGCCATTGGCGGCCTGCTTTTATGCTCGGCTGGTCTGCTTATTCAGGGACTGCTGTCCCATGACAAAAAAGAAATCGTCATCACGCGCGAAACGTTTCACTCTGAAGGCTTCCGCCGGGAAATGCGCTCGGTTATTTTTGCCCTCATGTTAATCGCCTACTGCTTTCTTATCACCCTGCTCGGCTTCATCATTTCGACCATTCTGTTGGTTATTTCCATTTTGCTGTTTTATGGTGCACGCAAGTGGTATTACTATGCGATCCCACTCGTCATGGTAGGCGTCGTCTACTACGTATTTGGCGTCCTGCTGCGCATCTCGCTGCCGTGATTGTGAGAAGGGAGGATTTTTGTGGATTTATTTTTTCAAGGCCTACAAATTCTGCTGCAATGGCAGAACTTTCTGATTATACCGATCGGCTTAGCGCTTGGTATTGTTGTTGGCGCTATTCCCGGTCTGACTTCTGACCTCGGTATTATTCTGTGTATCCCGCTGACCTACGGCATGGACCCGACCATGGCCATCCTGATGCTGCTGGCTATCTACTGCGGCGGTACATACGGCGGATCCATCACCGCTATTCTGATCAACACCCCCGGTACCTCGGCCAATGCTGCGACCCTGTTTGATGGTTACCCGATGGCTAAAAAGGGACATGCGTACAAGGCGCTGTCCATGGCGCTGTTCGCCTCAACCATCGGCGGTCTGCTCAGCGCCTTTGCCCTGCTCTTCCTCGCTCCTCAGATCGCCAAGATCACCCTGCTGTTCGGTCCTGCCGAATATCTCGCACTCGCGGTTTTCGGCCTGTCGGTCATCGCAGGTGTATCCAACAAGAGCGTCTTAAAAGGACTTATCGGTGCATGCATCGGTATCTTCATGTCTACTATCGGCATGGATAATATCAGCGGCACCACCCGCTTTACCTTTGGCAATATCAACCTTATGAGCGGCATTGATCTAATCATCGCCCTGATTGGTCTGTTTGCAATCTCGGAAATCATGATGAAATCGCAGTACAACCCCAGACTCGATCGGCAGAATATCAATGCAGCTTCCCTCACCAAGGACAAGGTAACCCGCGACGAATATCGCCGCTGCCGCAAGCCCATCGCGCTTGGTTCACTCATCGGCATTATCATCGGTGCTACTCCGGGCACGGGCGGCGGTCTGGCTGCGTTCATCTCCTATAATCAGACCAAGCAGTCCTCCAAGCATCCTGAAACCTTTGGTCAGGGCGAGATTGAAGGCATCGCAGCTTCTGAATCAGCTAACAACGGCGCATGCGGCGCTACCATGATCCCCATGCTTACGCTGGGCGTCCCCGGGGACGGCGCGACCGCCATTCTGATGGGTGCGTTCATGATTCACGGTATGGTGCCCGGCCCGATGCTGTTCAAAGATCAGGGCAACATCCTGTACGCAATTATGCTGGGCCTGATTGTAGTCAATGTTTTCATGTATGTGATCGGCAGCGTATTCACCCGATTCTACGCGCATATCACCCGTATTCCGTATGAGATTCTGGCCTGCATCGTTCTCACCTTCTGCATTGCAGGCTCGTACTCTACCAACAACCGTCTGTATGATATCTATATCATCCTGATTTTCGGTATCATCTCTTACTTCCTGCGCCGCATGGATTTCCAACTGGTTCCGATTCTGCTCGGCATCGTGTTGGGGCCGCTGGCAGAGGACAATTTCCGCCGCGCTATCGTCCTGTCGGATGGCAGCCTGAGCATTTTTGTCACTCGGCCGATCAGCTTGTTATTCCTTGTGATTGCAGTCGGCTCGATTGTACTGTTCGCATGCCGTAACCACAAGGCAAAGGTACAGAGCGCGCAGGCAGAGGTGCAGAGCGCACAGGCAAACGGTTAAGCACATTCCCAAATATCACTAAAAAATGTTCAATATAAAAAAACGGCGGAGTTCTGTAATAATACAGCCGCCGCTTTTTTATTAAGAAGGGAGAAAAACCGTATATGAGAAACTCCATCAAAAAAGCAATATCGGTATGCCTGTTTACAGGTATGATGGCAAGCACGGCTCTTGCTGCACAGGATGCACCGCAAGCAGATAATGCGGCATGGTCTGGAGTAACCTATCGGGATAACAGCGTGCTGGTGGAAAGTGCGAAAGATATTGAAATTCTGAACGGCAGTTTTCGTGTCAAGGATCTGAAAATTACGGAAGGACAGGATCCCGAAGGCAAAAATCATGTGGGCCAAGTTCATGAACTGACGGAAAATGCCTTTACCTTTACCTGTGGCCGTCAGGGTTCGCAGGAAGTGGCGCAATGGTTTAACCAAAAATTCTCAGGATATAACGATCCGGCAGTGACCGGCGATCGAACAACCTTTGATCAAACAGCGGATGAACTGAATTTTGCCTTTGTGGGCGATTTGCAGCTCACGGTCAAAGCACCGGCTTTCCCAGAAGGACGTTCTGTCACCTTTGAGGATGTGGCTTTTGCACAGGGAAGCACCGTCTTTCGCAACAACTGGTGGTTTGGGCAGCTGAAAGGACAGCATACAAGAGATGCAGACGGTCCGGAGCGGATGCTGGCAATCGGCGCGGACGAAGCCGGAAATACGATATTCGGCTCCTTCCTGCGCGGCGGAAACGAAGTCAATGCCGTTTCTCTGGAAGCCATCTCTCCGGCCAGTCCGGCAAATGATCGTGCGGTAACGCTGCCGCATGTGCAGCAGGCTTTTCACGCACTGCCGGGCACAGGCATCCGCAGCGAATTGAAAGGATTTGGCGGAAATTATGACCCATCAGTCAATCACATACAGGGTTATGCGCAATATCCGGCCGCGGACGGAAAAAATTACGCACTTCTGACACACAGCGTTTCAACAGCACCGTATGCACACATTCTTGTCGGTCCGAAAAACGGCGAAGAAATGTGGGGATTCAAAACATATTTGCAGAACTGGCAGCATCCGGGCGGCGTACAGAGCATCGGCGATTATCTGCTTGTGCCCAGCGAGCACGACAATCAGGCGCATATCGCACTGTACGATATGCGGACGCTTTCGGTACAGGAATTGCGCAGAGTAGAAACGTTTGACTTGACAGTCAATCATAAAGCAGGCGCACTGGGCATTACTTCTTATAAAGACGCAGCTGGCACAGAATATTATCTGCTGCTTGTAGCCCATCTGGATGGAGATAAGAGCGTGTACCATGCGTACCGCGCACCGGCGGCAAACGGTCTGGAGCAAGCCGCCTTTGAGAAGGTAGGCAGCTTCCCGCTGGACAAAGATTTTCAGGGATTTGGTCTGGTTACCGAAGCAGAAACCGGAAAGGTTTATATGATCGGTCTCTGGTCGCCAAGTGAAGGCGCAACCTTTGCCGACTATGCGTATCTTTATGAATTAAATACACAGAATTGGACCGTCGGCGAAGCACTGGAAGAGAAGCATCTGACTAGTCAGGGTGGTTTTCCTGGGATCATGGGTGTGCATTTCCGCTATGGCGCGGGCGTGCTTGTAACGCCTGATCAGAATCTTATGCTGTATGCTTCCGAACGGAATACCGTCTTGGGCAGTGTGCTGGCAATCAACGATTGGGTGAGCGGACAATGATAACCGCCTCAACCTTTTGGATGTACGCATCCGAACCATTTATATCCTCTTTTTCTCTCACATGACAGACTGCACTTTGCGGTCATCTCCCCTTCTTCATTATTCTCCTAATTCTCCTATATCAATCCATAGAAAAAGCGCTGATTCAAAAGAATCGGCGCTTTTTTACGCTTTTCCCGCTGCGGCTATCTGTGCGAGCAAAGGATATCCTATTCGGCACTCACAACGCTATACGCAGTGTCCGTGCGCATCTGCATTCATCGCTCTCCCCTTCGCTTTGCCGCCGATCACGCCATCCAGTCCAATTTGCGATCGGAAAGGATGGACCTCTGCGCGGCTGCAGCCGGTGCAGATATACACGCGGTGTCCATTTGCGCGCCTTCCGCACCGCGCGAGCGGCAGAATCCGGCAGACGGCCCTCATAATCCACCAACGTGCCGTCCACATCCAAGAAAATAATTCTATGTCCCATTTTTCCTCCTCAGACATCGCAAAGGTCGAAGAAACACTCGCCTCAGCCGCCCTTCCTGCGGATACCGCTGATCTACCTCGTAAATCAGAAGTATCCAAACATAACTATGCTGTTTGGTACGCTGAACACAAAACCATGTGTTTAAAGTTTGCCTTTCCGCCGCAAAACATTGACACTGCACCATCTACATTATAAAATGGAGCAAAAGGGGCCAGCGTACAGGCCAAAGAGAGCAGGGAGTCGCCGGATACGGAATATCCGGCACCCGGCCGAACGCACCAAGGGCAAATCCACGGAACAGATCCTGTGGAAGTCATTATTGCCTGATGAAATTGTAATAACTTTGACAGTAATCAGGTTCTCTCCCCCGCTGAGCAGAGCCTGTTAGGTAACTAAATATGAAAAAGAACATCATATATAAATTCGCCATGATTTCAGCCGTCATTGGCCTCATCATGATTTTCATCGTTATTTTGTCGGGAACAGCGTATCCCCATATGCTTTTCCGTATCGGTACTCCTTTAGGACTTGCTTTTATTTTTGCAAGTGTAATTCTGCTGTTCATCAGTTGGCTGTGGGAAATACGCAATGGAATAAAAAGGAAGCAATATGTTCAGGCCATAGTAATCGCGATTCTTGGGCTAGTCGTTATTATCCAAACGATTATCAAAATCCGATAAATGGTACAGCTGTACATCGAAGCGCCTTCAAAATGTTGCCGCAATATCGAAAGAAACAACAAATCGCGTTTTTATCGGTCGTTTCCTCCCAGCGTCCAACCAAAATCATTGTGATAGATCATCAGACGGGTCATGCCGCCGTCGATGCAGATGTTCTCACCCGTGATAAAACCCGCTTTGTCCGAACAGAGATAAAGCACCATGTTCGCAATATCCATAGGATTGCCCACGCGACCAGCGGGCTGTTGATAGGCGTCCGGACCCTCATAAACAGTATAATCTGTGTCGATCCAACCGGGAGAGATAGAATTTACCCGCACCCTGCCCGCCAGACTTACCGCCAAGGCATGGGTCAACGCCGAGATACCGCCTTTGGCTGCTGTATAGCTTTCGGTCTGAGGCTGGCTCATCCGGTCACGGGAAGAAGAGATATTTACAATAGCCGCGCCAGGCGCAAAATGGGGTGCAAGCAGCTTCGTAAGATAAAAGGGTGCAGTGATGCCCACCCGTAGGGCATAGTTAAATTCCTCATAGGTACATTCATCAATGCCCTTCATCTGAGGCAATGCATTATTGACAAGGTAATCCACATGACCACAGTCCGCAATGACCTTGCGAGCGAAGTCCTCCAGAACCGTTTGGTCAGCCAAATCGCCTACATAGTAGTCATTGGGCAGAATATCAATGACACATACTTTAGCGCCCGCTTTGCGAAACTCCTCTGCGATGGTCTTGCCAATGCCCCTAGCACCTCCGGTAACGACCGCAACTTTATTTTCGAACATGGTTTCTTCCCCCTATGTTTGTGTCTTTGCCAAAGTTCCATATCAGATGATGATGCCCTCACAGTGGTCGATCTCATGCTGGATGATCTGTGCCGTCCAACCGGTAAATGTTTTCACGCGCTCCTGAAACCTTTCGTTCTGCCAACGCACCTTGATGGACCGCCAGCGCTTGGCCGGGCGTGTGCCGGTAAGGGAAAGGCAGCCCTCCTCTGCGTCGTAAGGCTCGGACTTTTTGATAATCTCCGGATTGAACATGAACATATAGCTGCCCTCGTTATCAAAGGCAATGATGCGCTTGCTCACGCCTATCATGTTGGCCGCCATGCCGACACAGCCCGCCTTATGGTGCTCCAGCGTTTCCAAAAGGTCAGCCGCAATTTGCAGATCTGCCGATGTAGCAGCCTCCGCTTTCTGTGCCAAAAAGGTTTCGTCTTTGCAGATTTCTCGAATCATCATTGGTTCTCCTTATGTTGTTGCAGCACTGTCGCTCTTTTCCTGTATTATAGCATATCAGCACAACATCTGTCTGTTATATTTGATATGGTATTTCCGGAAACCCTCGGGGTTTCGGTGGAGGACTGTCTGTGGGTATCCCGGCTGAATGCAAAGTTACTCGGCTGACAGAAAAGCTAAGCAGTACTCTTGCGTATGTATACAGGAGGCGGAAATGCAAAAAGTCTGGCTCTCTGACCAGACCTTTGCAGAAAAATATACCACCAAGCATAGTAATCAAGAGCCGGACCAAGGTCCGGCTCTTATGCGTCACATTTTTACCAATTAGCCACCATTTTTCGCAATGAACGCTGGAAAGAAACCTCTTTTACAGCAGTTCACGCTTGATGCGTTCGAGTGCTTCGGGGGCCTGTGTATCCATCTTTTCGGGGAAGCCGAAGTAGGATACGCAGATGATGTTGTCGCCGCCGACCTTAGGCGCGTCAGGCTTCAGCTGCTTGTTGGCGAAATCCATGTCGCGCAGGGTTTCAAAGATGCCGTCAAAATCGACCTCGCCCTCGCCCATGGCGGTATGCTGATGAATGGTGACGTCTGCGCGGCCGCGGCTGTTGAGCCAAGGCGGATTGAGGATGTAGCGGCAGTCCTTGGTCTGGTTCCAAGTGTCCGCGAGCAGTACGTGAGTTAACTCGTCGCCTGCGTACTTGAGCATGTGGCGCACATCGCCTTTGCCCTGATCATAGAAGAAACCATGGGATGCCGAATAGACATAGCCGAGGTTCTTAGAGCGGAAGGACTTGACAATATCGCAGGTCTCGTCATTCAGCTCGCAAAAGTCGTACGGATGAGACTGGATTTCAACACGCAGGCCTTCACGCTCGATGATGGGCAGCAGTTCCTCCATTGATTTATAGAACATGCCGTTACAGATTTCCTGCTGGTTGGGGTCTCCCGAGAACTCAGTGTTGATGACCGGAACACCCATATTGACGGCAATCTCGATCATGCGCTTCCAGTTGGCAACCGCGTGCTGACGTTGCTCCTCGGTCGGGCCGGACCAACGGTAGACCACAATAAAGGACGAAATCTCGACACCTGTCTCGCGCAGCGCGCGGCGGTATTCCTCCTCGCACTCTCTGGAGAACAGCGGGTGCTTATAAAACGGGTTGATGCGCGGATGCGGCGACTGCTCAATATATTTGTAGCCCCAGTCGGCTACCTTATGTACATAATCATTGATGGACATCTGTTTGGCCAAAACGTCCACGTCAAATGCAATTTTCATATAGGATGCCCTCCTTGCTGGATGATGTTTGTTTTCTGATCGGGCCCTTTTGATGGTCTTATTATACGGCGATACCTTCCGGTTTCCAATGATACAATTTGCCAAAAACCTGCGAAATCCTGCTGTTTTATCTTGCAGGTCTGGTGCGTGTCTGATACGATAATCAAAAGGAGCGTGAGGACTATGCTCATTCCGGAAGCGGGTGTCCACCAAACATCAGAACGGTACTTTTTCACACCATCTGCGCTAGCACGTGAACTTTTTTACTATCCGACGCGCTGCGGGCATTATTTTTGCGATAGCCGGTATTCGTTCAGCCATCGTTCGGAAATTGCGATGGAGGGCGATCACAACCGAAATATCATGCTGTTCCTTATCCAGAGCGGTGCAATGGAGCTGACGCTTTCCGGTGTGCCGGTGCTGGCCGCGGCGGGGCAGGTCGTGCTGTTCGACTGCCGCGAGCCGTACCAGTATGCCGCATCGAACGGACTGGAATTTACCTGGCTGCTGTTCAACGGTCTGAATGTACGCGCATTTTACTGGCGCATTCTGCAAGCGCATGGCGGGCGGCAGTGCTTTACGCCGGATGCGGTCGCACCGGTAGCACAAGCGTTCGGCACGCTGCTCGAGGGCTGCGCCGCGGATGAACGTCCGAGTGAGGCGGCCTGCTCGCAGCTGATTCATCGGCTGTTATGTCTCCTGCTGCTGGGCGAAGGAGAACGCACCTCGGACGGCAGCGACCGCATCGCGCAGGCCATTCGCTTTATGAACCGGCATCTGTTTGAGCCGATCGGTGTGCAGGATGTGGCAGCAGCAGTAAACCTGAGTCCGTCGCATTTTTCACGACAGTTCAAAGCGCGCACTGGGTATTCGCCCTATGAATATATTGTGCTGCGCCGCATCGATAAGGCCAAATATCTGCTGACATCGACCGAGCAGACGGTGGGAGAAATCGCCTATGCCACCGGCTACAACAGCGAGGAGAATTTTATCCACAGCTTTCAGAAGCATGTGGGTATCTCCCCCGGCCTGTTCCGCAAATATCCAGTATAGTTAGTTTGTCATCCGCCGTCCCCTTTTCCCTCATTTTCTGCTTCATTTCCAAACAAGATGATCCTGCGCACGCAACATGCCAAGCAGCTTAAAGATCGTATGGCAGCAGATCCGCTCAATCGCCGCACAGTCTATTGATATCGCCGCCGTGCAGAATAACGTCGACGGTTTTCAGGCGCTCCACCGCCTCCGTCCGCGGCAGGTGCCCCGCTATCCATGCAGTGCAGAAGCGTTGGCCTTGGGTTCACGCTGATTACCAGATTGCGATGTGACAGAATTCAACTGCTTAATATGATTTTTACTAGTGGTCATTGTATACAAATAACTTTTTGAAGAAATATACAAAAGAGAGAAAATACGGCTTACCGATATAAATATACTTGTCAAATATTACTCTGTTTGTTACACTAAAAACAATTAAAAACAGCATTGGGCTTGTTACTGTTGAATCAGGCAATACCAAACAATAATGGACTCTAAAAGGTACTTTGTGTCCAGACATCGTACCTATCGGGGAGAACCATTTATTGTTTGGTATTTTTTTGTCACAAAAAGCGGTTATATGGGGTGGGGAAATGGTTGTCAAAAAGATTCTGAACAATAATGTCATAACATCCAATGATGAAGACGGTCAGGAAATCATTATTGTGGGAAATGGAATAGGATGGAAGCAAAAGGTTGGACAGCCTGTAGAGACAGAGAAGATTGAAAAAATCTTCCGGATGGATACGGCCAGTTCAACTGCACGGCTGAGACAGTTATTTGTCGAAGTACAAATGGATTCCATTCGCGTCAGTACCAAGATTGTGGATTATGCGCGAACGCATCTGGATCATGATCTGAAAAAGAATATTTACATTACACTAACCGACCATATTGATTTTGCAATTGACCGCTTTCGGCGCGGGCTGAAATTTCGCAGCGTATTATATTGGGAATTGCGCACTGTTTACCCAAAAGAGTTTGAAGTGGGCGTATATGCCTTAAAAATTATAGAGGAGTGTATGGGGATTCAACTGCCAGAGCATGAAGCAACCTCTATTGCGCTGCATTTGATTAACGCAGAGTATGACGGAGATATGTCCCATACTGAGGCGACTGTGGATATCGTCCATTTTGCATTGGACGTGGTACGCTTGCTGTTAGGAAAAGAGTTTGATGAGGATTCTCTTGCCTATCAGCGCTTTGTTACGCACCTGTTATTTTTTGCCCAGCGGGTGATGAAACGCAAACCGTTAGACCAGCAGGGCGGATTGTTATATGAAACAATGTGCCAGACTTATCCAAGGGAGGTGAAATGTGCAGAAAAAATTGCAAGATATGTAGAAAGTAACTATCAGCTTGATATTGGTACGGAAGAAGTTACTTTTTTAACTGTGCACATTGTTCGGCTAGCAGGAACCGACGACCACAAGCTGCCGTAAGGCAGTTTGACAAGCTGCGTCATTTCGGTGGAGGAATAAGAGGAGGTTTTTTATGGCACCGGTCAGAGATTATGCAAAACTTGCCCGTGATATCAAGGATATCTTAGGAGAAAAAAATATCATTAGTGCGGCACACTGTGCCACCAGATTGCGTCTGGTATTGCGGCAAAGTCCCAGCAAAGAGGTCACAAAACAGATTTCCGCTATGCCTGCTGTCATTCAGGTTATGGAAAAAGGGGGACAATACCAGATTGTCATTGGCACACATGCCAAAGATGTCTATCAAGAACTGATCCAGATACTAAACATCGACCAAAGCCAGCAGGCAGAAGTAAAGCAGAGCATTGGAAACCGAATTGTTGCAACCATGTCCGCTGTTTTTGCACCGTTTGTATATATTTTGGCTGCCGCAGGTCTGATTCAGGGATGTCTGATCATTATAAACCAATTTGCACCAGAATTTGCGCAAACCGGTACATATTCGGTTTTAAGTTTCTTGTCATGGACACCGTTCACATTCTTACCCATTTTTATCGGAATCACTGCGGCAAAGCATTTTAAATGCAATACCTATATTGCGGTTGCGTGCTGTTGTGCCCTTGTAAACCCAGATTGGACTGCCATTGCAAGCCGCATCTCTGAAGGGGAGACCATTCAGTTTTTAATATTTAATCTGTCCCCCACCACGTATACTTCCACTGTATTGCCGCCTCTGTTTTTGGTGCTGGTTCTGTCGTATCTGGAGCGTTTTCTGGAAAAGCACCTGCCCGACGTGATCAAAGCACTGGCAACGCCGTTTTTGTGCATGTTAATTATGGTGCCGGCTACCATTCTGGTTATCGGACCGATTTCAGACAGCCTTGCCAATGCCATTGCAGTAGGATATAATTTCCTCGTAAACAATGTACCGGTTGTTGCAGCGGCAATTGTCGGCGGTATTTGGCAGATTATCGTTATTTTTGGCGTACACTGGGGTGTTACTCCAATGGTTTTGGCCAATTTTGCAAATAACGGATGCGATTCTTTCCAGGCGTTCCAGACCTGCGCGGTGATTGCACAGGCAGCAGCCTGCTTTGGCGTATTCTTTAAGACCAAAAAGAGCGATATTAAAAATGTGTCTCTATCCGCTGGTCTGACCGGCATCTTTGGTATCACAGAACCCGCTATCTATGGTGTTACCCTGCGCTTGAAAAAACCTTTTATCTGCGGCTGCATTGGCGGTGCCATTGGTGCAATCATCATCAGCTTTTTCCATTCGATGTATTATGTTTATGCAGGCCTTCCCGGTTTGCTCACCACAGTAAATGCCATCAGCAATGAAAACCCTAACTCGTTTATCGGCATGCTGATTGGTGTGGCCGCAACCATCGTGATTACCATTGTTTTAATTCAGGTGGTTGGCTGTGACGAAAAAACCGAGCCGGCAGACGAAGAAGCACAATCTGTAAACAAAATGCCTGCGCTCACCGAAACTGCAACTTGTGAAATCTACGCACCGCTTAACGGAGAGATCAAACCGCTGTCCGAAGTCAGCGACCCGACTTTTTCAGGCGGCATCTTGGGCCAAGGAATCGCGATTGTACCCACGGATGGCAAGCTGTATGCACCGTTTGATGGCAAGATTACTTCTATTTTTGAAACAAAACATGCAATCGGTCTGGAGAATGCAGATGGCGTAGAGTTATTGATTCATATTGGACTGGAAACCGTAAACTTAGGCGGAAAACATTTTACTGCCAAAGTGAAAGCTGGCGATGCAGTAAAAACCGGCGATTTATTAATTGAGTTTGACAATGATGAAATTTCCCAGCAATTTGATATTGTTACGCCGATTTTGATCACAAATGCAGACGATATGTCTGAGATCGAAATACAGCAGCAGTCAGGCACGATTCATGCCGGTGCACCATTGATGAAGGTACACAAGTAAAACCATACAGGATATTGGCAAGGAGGAACATAGAATATGAGCTTACCTGAGAATTTTTTATGGGGTGGTGCCGTTGCTGCACACCAGTTAGAAGGCGGTTGGCAGGAAGGCGGACGCGGCCCCAGTGTCAGTGATGTGATGACGGCAGGGACGCGTGATGTACCGCGCCGGATTACCGATGGTGTTATTGCGGGCGAACGATATCCCAATCATAACGGAATTGATTTTTACCATACCTATAAGCAGGATATCGCGCTTTTTGCCGAACTTGGTTTCAAGTGCTTCCGTACGTCGATTTCCTGGAGCCGCATCTTTCCGAACGGAGATGAAACCGAGCCCAATGAAGCTGGCTTACAGTTCTATGATGATATGTTTGATGAGCTGTTGAAATATGGCATTGAGCCCGTTGTCACACTCAGTCATTTTGAAATGCCGTATTATTTGGCAAAAGAATACGGCGGATGGGTCAATCGTAAGCTGATTGATTTCTTTGTGCGATATGCTGTGGCCGTAATGGAGCGGTATAAACATAAGGTTAAGTATTGGATGACCTTCAACGAAATCAACAATCAACACAATACAACCAATGATATTTTTGGTTGGACAAACTCTGGTATTCGATTTTCTCAATTTGAAAACCCCAAAAAAGCGTTGTATCAGGCAGTGCACCATGAACTGGTTGCCTCAGCGCTGACCGTGCAGAAGGGACATGAGATTAACCCACAATTCCAAATCGGCTGCATGTGTTCGTTTGTACCTTTCTATCCGTATTCCTGCAATCCGGACGATGTGATGATAGCCGTGGAATCCATGCACGAACGTTTCTATTATGCAGATGTGCATTGTCGCGGACATTATTCTGCCTTTGCAAAAAAAGAATGGGAGCGTGAGGGAACCGCTCCGGTGATGGAACCGCAAGATGAAGAAATACTTGCCAAAGGCAAAGTGGACTATTTGGGCTTCAGTTATTATATGTCCAATGCGGTAAAAGCCGATGTCGATCAGAAAAACGCAGGACTGAGCGGCGGCAATGCCCATTCGGTCCCTAACCCCTATGTCAAAGCTTCCGATTGGGGTTGGCAAATTGACCCTGTAGGTCTGCGTTATTCCTTGACAACGCTGTATGAACGCTATGAATTACCACTGTTTATTGTAGAAAATGGATTTGGTGCGATTGACGAGTTGCAGCCCGACCATACCTGTGACGACAGCTACCGCATTGACTATTTGAAAGCACATATTCAAGAGATGAAAAAAGCGGTTGAACTGGATGGCGTAGACCTGATGGGATATACCCCTTGGGGTTGTATTGACGTGGTATCTTTTACAACAGGAGAACTGCGCAAACGATATGGATTTATTTATGTAGATTTGAACGATGATGGCACCGGAACGGGTGCGCGTTATCGCAAAAAATCTTTTGCATGGTACAAGCATGTGATTGAGACAAACGGGGAACAGCTGTAAGTTATTGCAACAGCGGAACCGTCAAACCTAACAGCATATAAACATCCCGGCTCTGAAATGATTTTCGGAGCCGGGATGTTTTGGTTATTTTTACTTTGCACGCATCCGGTGCCTCCCGAGACAGGAGACTCTGGCGTGTTTTAGGATAGGTCAGCTCAATACCGTTGGCTGTTTTCAGCAGTCAGGTTAGATAGCGGTACGGATCCAGTTGGTTTTCCAGCGCTGTCTGGATCATAGAAAAGAGCATTGCGCTGCCGGCAGCTGTTAGCGCCGGGAGTACCCCGCCATATTCCGTCGGGAGTATCGAAGCAATCCATCTTGCATCTTCGGCTGCTAATCCAACGCTTTTTAAAGGGTACGTATTGCCAGATCACTGGTCATATTGCGTTCTGTTATGCTTACGGTTATGCTTCGAACATACGGCGCCAGAGCTGCATCTCCACCCATCAGGCCGCCCTCCCGGCTGGTCACCGTCATTTCCTCCTGCTGCTGTCCGCTCAACTCCCCCTAACGCGTTCTGATAACTGCGCCGCGATAGGTGAACAGGTCGACCGGAAAATTCCAGGATATGTTGGCAGACCAGCTCGTCCTTGCCGTCACCGATCATATCGGCAGTCTGCCACGCCACCTATGCCAACTCTATTATGAGCAAAATAGTCGCGGCAACGTCTCCGGCAGTGTAGGCTGACCGCATGCATCATTCAATCTTCAGACAGTTTTTCTCGATAAATACCTGCCAGTGCAACTGCCGCTTGCGCACGAGTAGCATTCTGCTGTGGCGCAAAAACCGAGTCTCGTATTTCAGGAATGAGATCATATGCGATCGCCCATGAAACGCCTTCTATTGCGTATGTGCTAACCTGATTTGCATCAGACATACGAAGGAGACTGTCGTATCCAATGTCCGCACGGAGATACTCTTTATCAATGCAATATCGCTGCAAAATAGCTGCTAACTGTTCACGAGTAATCGGATCATTTGGACCAAATGCTCCATTCCCATATCCTGATACATACCGATGCTGCTCTGCCCAAACTACGGCATTTGCAAAATATGCTTCCTCTGGCACATCTGAAAAATCAGATGTGGCTATGTTCACCGCCGGTTTCCCTTCTAATCGATAAAGAAGCGTTACAATCATTCCGCGCGTGATAGATTGATTAGGACTAAAAGTTGTTTCGCTTGTACCAGAAATGATATTGTCTTGATATAAGAGTTCAATATCAGAGTAATAGGGTGCGCTTGTCGCCACATCTGTAAAAGGCAACTCAAAGTACCTTGTCAAATCCGAAAATTCAAGATTTCCAGAAACATCATCATAATATTCGTTATATTCAGACTCTGTTATATCAATTTCCTGTTTGGCAATAATTTTGTAGTATTCGCTCCCTGTCCGCCCATCAGACCAACCAACCTGTACCATTTCATCTAATTTATGACTGGCAAGCGTATAAAACGTGCCAAAATTATAAAATTGATTTGGTCTTGGGTATATACATACGAGTGCACGATGCTGTTCTGAATACCGAGGAAAACCATATAGGTATAGTTCTCCTGCAAACGTCGGGTCATTTCGGCTTTCATCATATGAGAACACAAGAATGCGTGAAAACGGACTATCCTCATCGCTTCTTAAGAGCAGTTCAGGAATTCCGTTTTGGTCTATATCAATGAGACAATATGAACTAGGAGCCTCTCGCCATGATCCCAAACCATCACTATTCATATATTGTCGATATGTTTTATTTTGTATCATTCCATCATACCATGATCCTGACGCACCTGCTGCACACGCCATTGGAACCATGGTCAGCACTATATAAAGAGATAACAAAGCAGCTGATATCATTTTTTTCATTATGTTTCCTCCTAATTTTGTGCCTTTCGAACTGCTGTTTCATAACAATCGCTTGCAGCCGTGACCTTTGCGCCCGAACCGCCGACTGATCTTCCAAAGAAATGTCAGCTGAAACAGATGCTGTAAGCGCAGATTCTTCCACCGTTACTTCTGGTTCGGTTTCTGCAGGAGGCGCGTCAGATGAATATTCCTGTTTTTTCGTTACTTCAAAATTAGCAGTTTTGCCGCCGCGATAAAAGCATTGCCGTTTGCATCGTGCAGTTGCAGGTAATACTGTCTCTTTTCAAATCCTGTTCCGAGCGTAACACCATAAATCGGTCCATCACCTAAAAGTTCTTCAATATTTTCACATAATTTTCCTCCTTCTTTATCAAATATACTGCTTTTCAGCAGATTGCAAACCTATTGACGCGCCTACTGCTTGCTGTCGTTTTCCCGCAGCGTACGTCTGAGCCTACTGAGCGTCACCGGCGTCATACCAAGGAACGACGCAATATATCTGTTGTTCACCTGTTCGATCAAGCCCGGATACGCTCGCAGAAACCACTGATAGCGTTCCATCGCCGTATACTGACATACCATGGTTTTAATCTGCCAATGTGTTTGCAGCGCCTGCTGCAAATACGCATTATAAATCCAAACCAGTTCTATATGCTGCTGCAACAGCGTTTGCAATGCCTGTGCCTCTATCATCAGCAACTCACACGGGGTAACCGCTTCCACGCTGATGACAGAAGGTTCATTTAATATCACAGTGGACATAGCCGGTGTGCCGCATTGAAACGCAATACAATCTGTTATCTCTCTCCCGTTGATATCCAAGAAAAAGCCTCGCAGCACCCCCTCTAAAAGAAACACGAAATGTTCTTGCCGCTCCCCTTCGCGAATCAACAACTCCTTCTTTGCAAGGTGTATTTGCTGGGTTAAATCCGCCATCTGCTGTGCTAATGCGGAATCAGTGATCTTCATCACCTCTGTATAAAACGATTCTTTTGTCAATGTTTCCCCCTCCTCCCCATTTTATGGGTATATTATATAATAGTTTTAGAAGCATTACATTTACATTTGTTAATATTGTCCAAGTTTTTATAAAATTCTTTTTTACTTCCTAACTTTCACCCTTCTATTACACCCGATTTGTCAGGTATATTCAATACGCATTCACACCTGCACAGTATTTTTTGTTTTCATGCAATCCTATAGAAGCAAAGGAGGATTTGTCATGTATTCGCCCCCCACAAGATTTCCGATCCCCAGCAGGCCTTTTATGAGAAGAATATTTATCGCAATTATATGTACTCCTTGCCCCCCACAAAAAAGCAGGCTGCGCTTCTCCGCAAACGCATGCGTCAGCAAAATGATTTCTTTGATGAATGCACAAAGGTCGCGATCCGCGAAGCGCTTTTGGGCCGATCGCTGTACGAAATTGAAAAGCAAATCAAAGACCTTCTCTGCAATCATGCTGTTTTGTCCGATTCGTATTTTCACCGCGCTTTAAATGCTGTTCGTACCAATGCGATTGAACTGCTGCACAAACTACAAGCAGGATGAATGCCGCTATCAATATCCTCAAAGAAGGTTTTGATTGCTATCAAAAGCGTACTCTTCAGCACAGCAATTGCGCCAATGAAACTATTTTATTTGGCTTTTTGTTAATCATTCAGAAGCGCTGATCGAAAATGGTGTGGGCGAATATACCCCCACTCTCTGCGCCACTCGTTCGCTACGATCTCGCTGGAAAACGGGCCGGTGCAGGCACATCTGGGACACTACGATCCTGCCTTTACGCTTCGCACCTATGTTCACACGAGTAAAGCCATGCAGAAAGCCAGCGCAGAACGCATGGAAAAAGTGGCTACAAACACGAATTTTCTGCCACAAATCAGCATTTTATTTTTCAAGTTTTTAAGAAGTTGTTTATTTTTCTGCAAATAAAAAAATTCGCACTTTTTCGAATGAAAAAGTACGAATTTCTGGTGGAGAGTCAGGGATTTGAAGAGCCAAATTCGGGAACTTATGTACTTTTTTTATGTTATCTTATCCCATTTCGTTTAAAATGATATGATATCCGAAACATTTAGACACAGCCCGTTTTTATGCTTTCAGGCTGTAAAGGGTACTCTCAAGGGTACAGGACAGCCCTACTCTCCATCGCAGTTTGATCTCAAAACAACCCATCCACTGTTGATTTTCTTTTCATTATTCAGATAGCAAGGCGTCCTGAACTATCGCCTTCAAATGCATCATCTTGTATTCTACCACTGTCCGTATAACTTTTATCCTTGGAACAGGGCTTAGTCCTTCCACCTTTCGGCGCAATCCTCCTTTGCGCTTCATGCCGAATCCATGCAAATAGATTTCGGGCATTCTGACTGGGCAGTTTTTTTCGCTGCATATGTACCATCTAATGATTAGATAATGCTTTGTTGAGTTTTGCCTGCTCGTGCTGAAGTTGGTTCAGCTGTGCATTTAAGGACTGATATTCCTGATCATATTCTTCCTTCATCTGCCTATATTCCTCTGGTGAAGGAATACCATCTGTGAAATCTTCATATAATCGTTCTCGTTTGGACTGACGTCCCCCGATTTTTACCAGAACACTCTGAATCTCATTTTTCAGATCAGACTGCCTATTCGTAATAACATCATCCTGATTTAGCTTTTGAAGCAATTGCTCAAAGTAGCAGAAGTATCTCACCTAATCTTGCAATACATTCCAAGCCACCTCCATCAACTTTGTTTGTGAGATAGTGTGCAAAGACTGACAAATTCCATAGCTTTTACGGAGACAATAATAAGAACCAGATGGCTTTGCGGAGTTTTTGTGTCGTTGGTATCTCATGGGAGAACCGCAGTCACCACAGTAAACAATCCCTCAAATAAGCGGTGGATTAGCTGCCGTTTCCGATTTCTTATACCAACGCGGAATGATGCTTGGTATGTGCTGACCTGCCAGCTGTCTGGTATGCACCGCAGTAAATACTTCTTGGACATATCCTTGGAGTAAAAACTATTGATGAGATTTTTCAGCGGAATCAACAGGCTCTCTGCGGAGCCATCTGTTTCAAAGCTGTCATAGCTATCTGCCACAGAGATAAATCTCACCCCATGGAATGGGAACACATTCTCCAGCAAGTTTCCGGCTTCGATATAGTCACGGGAGAAACGGGAAAAATCCTTGATGACCAGTGCCCGAATCTTGCCAGCATGAATATCAGCCAACATACGCTGAAATTCTTGTCGGTTGGTGTTGGTGCCTGTTCAGCCGTTATCAACGTATGTATCAGCCAAATGTAGATAGGGATGTTCCTCCACATACTCACGGCAAATCTCAATCGTCTATGATTGCTTTCCACTGCCTGCTCCCGTTCTTCCTGGAGCCTGCGTATGGAACACTGGCGAGCTTGAATTTTACGGTCATAGCCGGAATGAAACGCCAGATATTCCTCTTTACTGATAATGCCATCTGATATATCACCGTAAAGGTTGAGCTTCAAATTCTGGAACCGTTTGATTTCCTCCTCCAGCTTGGTCAACTGGGCATCAAAGCTGAAAATCATGCGTTGCTGCTCCGGCAAAGATGCAATATAATCCAGAACCCGCTCCACCTCAAAAATCTGGCGGATATGGTCTTGTACCAGAGCAAATACGATTTTGTTCAGCTTGGCTTCACTGAACGAATGAGAGGAACATCCCTCTCCGACTTTGTGGATAGAACATACACAGTAGTAATATTTCTTTCCGTGGGATGGCATTATCTTACGAACCATAGTGTGCAGGCAGTCACCACAATGGACATACCCTGCAAGCGAAGCCGGAAAATCAGCTCCACAATCTGTGTGCCGGTTCATCCACCACCAGCTTGTTTTTGTTTTCTGAGCTTTTGCGATACCCAAACGCAGCAAATGCTCCCATGCAATCTCCCATTTTCCGCTTGATGTCCAGCTGACTGCAAATCTTCATGGAAATATCCTTGCAGTAAGCATCGTTAGTCAGGTTTTTGAACGGGGCAATCAGAGAATCTGTTTGGGAACGCTCACCATTGCTGTCATAGTTGTCATTGATTGCAATGAAGCGAACTCCCATAAAAGGAAAAATCTTCTCGATATACCGACCAGAGTCGATATAGTCTCTGGCAAATCGGGACAAGTCTTTGCAGATAATGCATTTGACCTTTTTTGCCTTGATGTCCTCCATCATTCACATACTCATGGACGATAACCATATCTGCACGATCTCGCAGATACTCACGAATCATATCCTTCTGACTGCTGATGGAATCACTCTCTGATTTGTCTCCATCATCCCGTGACGGACGGGTATAGGCAGCCACATTCCAAATTTTATCTGTCATGTGATTCACACTCCTTCCATCAGCAGACTACAATATTTTTTATGTAAAGGCGAGGATGTCAGGCGGGTGCCTGACATCCTTGACAGCCTACATACTTCGGATATATGCCTCCAGACAATGTACAGCAATCATACTTGCGCCTGCCCGTTCGCATATCTGCGCAAACGCCACACAGTTGACGCTGAACGCATCCCAGCCCATACGAAACTTGACCGTGACGGGCACAGGGACTGCCCGCCGCACTGCTTCGACAATACGCGCGGCAAGGTCAGGGCTTTTCATCAGTGCTGAACCATCCCTATTGCCGACAATCTTGGGTGCAGGACAACCCATATTGATATCAATGATATCACGACCCAATACTTCCAGCGCGCGCACTGCGCCACACGCCATGCAATCGGAGTCGGAACCGAAAATCTGTGCAGCGGCTGGATGCTCGCCGGAATGCTAAGTCGGTCACGCCCGCCATGGGCGCAAGAATCAAACGATTGGGTATGGCTGCGCTGCCGATTTGCAACACGGCTATCTCTCCTTGTTGTGCATAATTCCGTTCTATTGTGGCAAATCTCGTTTCATATTGCAAACTTCTCCACGGTTACAATCAAAAAATACTGCAACAATACACAATTTCCTACACATTTTCTGCTTTTTACACTTTTTTCCGGAAGTCTCATCAGCAAAAAAGCCGCTTCCAAAGAGCGGCTTTTTATACTCAATTTCTTTCTTCTTGTATCGACAAATCATCCACTGATATCAACCCACACCTCACAAACGCTTTGGCTAATCCATCTTCTACCACCGTATCGGTAACAAAATCGGCAGCTGACCGAAGTGCTTCGACTGCATTCCCCATTGCAATTCCAACTTGGCAAAACGCAATCATGCCGATATCATTCATACCATCCCCAATAGCGATGGTATCTTCACGCCTTACCCCAAGATAATTCAAGATTCGTTTTATAGCATACGTTTTGCTCACACCACGCACTGCTAATTCACCGCTGTCTGCGCCAAAAGAGGGTACCGTACATCGAATTACCTCAAAAGTATCTGCAAATTCTTGGGCAATTCGTTCAAATGATACATCAGACTGCAAAAAGCAAATTTTATTGACATCCTCTCGATATAAGTTCTGTCTTTCCCGCATGGCAGCCGTAAACGGATTTTCACTCTGATTATGTAATCCTAACGCCTGCATTATATGCGAAACGCAATTTGAACTGGCATATAACCCTCCATTGCTCTCTAAATAAAAATCAATCTCGTTTGCGTTACAAAAGTCCACTACATGCTGTACATCTTTCAGACTGACTTTATGGTGAAACAAAACCTGCCCATCTGCAACCGCATAGCCACCTCCTGCACAAATATATCCATCAAATCCAATCTCCACGATATTATCAAACAATTCTGCACGGCTGCGTCCGGTACACAAAAATAGCTTATGCCCATTTTCCCGCGCTTTCCGGCAAGCCTGCACGGTTGCGGGCGAGATTGTCTGGTCATCGCGCACCAATGTGCCATCTACATCAAGAAATACGATTCGCCGCATCTTCTCATCGTTTCCTCTCAACTCATAAATTTATCATAATTTATTCCAAATAAGAAAAAAGGAGATTATTACCGCTGCAACAATCTCCCTTTCGCTTTTTGCTGTACAGAAATTTATTTCTTCCCTGCCAACTTTCGATTTAAATCAATGAACTTTTCGGCTAAAATTCTGAAATTCTCTGCGCTCATCAGTTGATCTTCCGCATGAACGAGCAACAGTATCACTTCTGTTTTTTCGCCTGATGCCTCCTGTTGAATTAACTGCGCATGTGCGCCATGGCCTTCAACGAAGAACTCATTTCCTTCTTTTAGCTTCTGCTCTGCTTCCTCAAATCTTTCTTCGCAAGCTAGGTCGATTGCTTCGACAAAGCTGCCTCTTGCGGCTCCGACTGCTGAGATGATTTGAAAACAAATCATTTCCATTTCTTCCATTTCGTTATCACCTCTTGTGTCTCAGCCTTCGCCGTTAAGCACAGATAATGCTTTATCCAAAACTGCCGCGCCGTTCATCATGCCATATGCCTTCATGTCAATTACGACAACCGGCTTATCGCCTGCAATTCCTTTCATTTTCTTTTCCTGAAAACGTATCTGCGGTCCCAACATCATAATGTCCGCTTCTCCAATCTCGCCAGCTGCTTCTGCGTCTGCAACTGCCCAAATTTTAGCTTCAATCCCTTTTTGTTCGGCTGCGGCCTTCATTTTGTTGACCATCAGACTTGTAGACATCCCTGCAGAGCAAACCAACAAAATTCTTACCATGAGAATACTCCTTTCTTGCGAACCAATGGCATACATCTGAGTGATTTATGCATGTTCCTCAATAAACTGCTTGTACCAACCAAAACTATCCTTTTTATATCGCTTATAGGTTCCATTTCCATTATTATCTGCATCGACATAAACAACGCCATATCGCTTTTCCATTTCACAGCTTCCTGCAGATACAATATCAATGACACCCCACATGATATATCCCAATACATCTACACCATCGTCGATTGCCTGTTCAATCTGTTCAAAATGTTGTTTCAGATATTCGATGCGATATGGGTCATGAATGGAGCCATCGACCTCCAGAACGTCTCGTGCACCAAATCCATTTTCTGAGATGAACACAGGCTTCTGGGTTCGGTCATACATTTTGTTAAGCATGATGCGCAATCCAATTGGGTCAATCTGCCAACCCCATTCACTCGCGTTGAGATACGGATTTTTGGTAGAAACCACCAGATTGCCGGCAGTCTGCTCTCCGGTCTCCTGCGTGGTTGCAATGGAGCTGGAATAATAAGAGAAGCTGACAAAATCGCTCGTATAGTCACGCAAAAGCTGTTCATCTTCTGGTTCCATTTGAATATGAATATCATTTTCACGGAAAAATCGATCCATATAGCTCGGATAATGTCCATTCGCCAGAATATCCACCGCAAACCACTGATGAATCTGCTCATCACGCACCGCTTTGAGATTATCCTCCGGGCGTGCAGTCAGAGGATAATAACAAAAACATGCTACCATGCAACCAAACTGGCTGCCGGGACACATCTCATGTCCCAATTTAATGACCTGTGCACTCGCAACAAACTGATGATGCAGCGACTGAAATACCAAGCTCTGGTCATAGGGTCCATTTTCCGGCTTAACCAACGCCACGCCATTATATGGACTAAAATAGCCCGCGTTGATTTCATTAAACGGCAGATAATAATCGACATATTTGCCCCAATGCTCAAAAACTGTCTTGGCAAAGCGCAGATAAAAGGTTATCAGCTTACGATTTGTCCAGCCGCCATAATGTTCCACCAAATAGAGCGGAACAGCATAATGCGTCATGGTCAAAAAAATCTTCATGCCCGCCTGATGCACCTTTTCAAAAATAGCATCATAAAAGCGAATTCCTTCTTCATTGGGCTGTTCCTCGTCTCCCCTCGGATACAATCTAGCCCAACTGATGGAAAACCGATAAATTTCAATCCCTAATTCTTTGAGCAGCGCAATATCTTCCTCAATGTGATCGACACCATCTGAACCCATTCGGAATGGATAGTTTCCAATCCCCTCTACTTGCTTGGCTTGGTCAATCACCGATTGTGTGAGCAGTCGGGTCGAGGTCGTTGCATCAGAAGTGCGCTTGAGATACGGGCGGCAATCTTGTGTGTCCAGCCCTTTTCCTCCCAGCTGATAGCCACCTTCATACTGGCTGCTCGCAGTGGCACCACCCCACAAAATTTTCTTTGTTTTTTTCTGATAATTCATCATCTTTCCTCTTTCCCTCACAAGCCCTGCGTTTTTCCTAGCAAATATGCACCATATTCTGGCGTATGCGCTGGCGACACAAGCGTACAGGGTAAAGCCGACAAGTTCTTTTCCAGCGGCTCAAGCATAAATGATGCTGCATGCTCAAATACGCCTCCAATATACGAAACAGGAAACGGCTTTTGGAAATCAGATGACAATGTAACAATCAATCGACTTAATTCAGCTGCGGCTTCCTGATAAATTTCCAGCGCATATTCATCTCCAGCCTGTGCTGCTTGTCCATTGAGCCGTGCCAATGCTGCCACTTCGGTGCGATGACTGTGCATTTGCGCGACATAGCTTATTATATCATGTTCATTTTCCAATGCACATGCTTTTTGAACTAAATCGTACAAGCAGCTTTTTTCTAGCCGTCCATCTACCTGCTGGCAATATACTGCTAACATCTTTTTGGCAATCCAGTATGCACTACCTTCGTCACCAAGCTGATAACCCCAGCCGCCGCACCGTTTATATACGCCATTTTGCTGTGCAAACGCAATCGAACCGGTTCCAGCAATCACAACAATACCGTCCTGCCCATCCAAAGCGCCGGATAGCGCAATCTGTACATCGCTGAATATTAGATGTGGACGCTCTGTAAACGCACACGCACAGATATCTTGAACGGTCTTTCGAACGCTCTCTTGCTGTCCATACCCAGCAAGCCCGGCCACAACACGCGCCTGACCTTCTGGGTCCAGCATCTGAACGCCCTCAGCCAAAATCCGTATGCAGTCCTCTCTTGACTGCGTCAAGACATGCACCGTTGGCTTCACACATTCATCTTGCACATGCCCTTGTGCGTCAAATAACGTGAACTTTGTCTTTGTTCCGCCACCATCTATTCCGATATACATGCCGTTTTCCTTTCCGCCTTGTTTACTGTTCTTTGGTATTATCCATTTCTTCCTTCAACAACTCATTATCATACATCTTGAAGAACGGATAATAAATGAGCATGGACAACAGAATCAACAGCACATTGAGCACTGCCGCTCTCCAATCTGCACCACATGCCAGATACGCACCAATCGGCCCTGGCAGTGTCCAAGGTGCAATCGTTGACGCACAGTTTACCAGATGCATCGATGTGGCAATCCAAGCAATTGTGGTACACAGCAGCGGTGTTACAATGAACGGAATCAACAACATGGGGTTGAGCACAATCGGTGCACCAAAAATCATGGGTTCATTGATGTTGAAAACAGATGGAACAATGGTTGTACGACCTAAAGTCTTGCCGTATTTAGATTTTGCAAATACACAGAATAGAATTGCCAAACCAAGCGTTGCACCCGAACCGCCGATATGCACAAACCACTGCAAGAACGGCTCTACGCCAATATGTGTGGGCTGCTGACCTGCAGCAACAGCTGCCGTATTCTGGTCGAGCAAAATCAGCCAGAGTGGACGTGCCAAAGAGCTTACAATCGAATCGCCGTGAATACCAAAAGACCAGAAAAACATGATGAGAAAAACAATCAACAAGGTAGACGGCAAGGTGTCTGTGGCGTTGACCAGGGGCTTAATCACGATACCAATCAGTGTATGTACGTTAATGCCCATCCACATGGTAATTGCAGACAAACCCAGCATGATAATTGCAATTGGTGTCAGTGTTTCAAACGAGCGTGCAACCGCTGGCGGAACCGCAGCAGGCATGGTAATTTTAAATCCCTTGGTCTGGGTAAAACGATAAATCTCAACACCCAAGAATGCAGATAAGATACCGATAAACATGCCAGCTGAACCAAGATTCTCTGCCGGGATGACATATCCTGAAGGAAGCGCCTGTAAAAATGTATTCAGCTCTTCGTTTTTTTCTGCCAAGGCAGAGATGGCTTCGGTCACGTCCGGAATGGAGACCGGCACAATGGTCAACAAGAAGGTCAGCTCAGCCAAAATAGCGCCGCTCAGTCCATCTAAATTATATGACCTTGCCAATGAATATCCAATGCCAAATACCGCATACAAAGTCATAATATACATGGACATACGGTACGGCAGTAAGATGGCAACCGCATGTTCTTTTAAAAACTGCGTCAACGCCCAGTCTTGCGGCAACTGATTATAAGAAAATGCAACGACCATCAACAAGGAACTAACGATAATCAGCGGCAATGTCGCAATAATACCATCACGAATTGCTCTTAGATGCCTTTGGTTGGACAGTTTTTCCAGAGGACCCGCCAGTTTTCCTTCAATCAATTCTGAAATCTTTTTAAACATCTCCATCACCCTTCCAAATTTTATTATTTATAATTGGAAAACCAAAATCACAAAAAATGCCGCTATGCCGAAAAATGCAGCCACCAGCCAGAAGTTTCTGCAAAATCCCTTTTTTCGCTCAATAAAAAACTGAGAATATGCTACACTCCAGCCGCATACCAAACCGGTAATCAACGCATTCGGCAATCTAAAATCCATGCCGATGAACGGAAACAACTGTGTACATACTAGCAAAGAAACCAAGGTCGCCCCAAATATCAACAGGGCACTGCGAAAACCAAATACAGGGATATTATAATCGGTCTCTCCAAACAGGCTCTTATATTCCTTTGTCTCGTCATTCTTTACAACATATTTCTTCATCGACCGTTTCCTCACTCAAGAAAATGATTTCATTGTTTGGCTGATATTTCCATTATGCTGTTTGAGTGCAGCCAAACATTCCTGTTCACTTTTCCCTGTTAATCCCTTTAAAATTGCAATCTTAACGTCATAATGACTATCTTCTAAAAGGCTTTGTGCGGTGTGTGTATCGACATTAATTGCCTTTGTCACAATATTGACCGCTCTTGCTTTCAGTTTTTGGTTTGTCGGCTGCACATCTACCATTAAGTTTCCATAGACCTTACCAATCTTTATCATGGTTGCTGTTGAAAGCATATTCAATATCATTTTTTGAGCCGTACCCGCTTTCATACGTGTAGAACCTGTAATCACTTCTGGCCCCACAATCGCTTCAATCGGGATATCGGCATGTTTAGATATTTCTCCATTTGTCACACAGCAGATAGATACTGTCTGACAACCGACTGTATGTGCATAATCCAAACCGCCAATCACATATGGGGTTCGACCAGAAGCTGCCAAACCACAAACCACATCGTCTTTTGTCAATCCGATATCTTTCAAATCTTTTGCTGCCAGTTCTTTGGAATCCTCTGCGCCCTCAACTGCAAATGTCAGTGCATCCCGTCCCCCTGCAATCAATCCTTGTACCAAAGTCGGTTCCACTCCATAGGTTGGTGGACACTCCGATGCATCCAAAACCCCCAACCGTCCTGAAGTTCCTGCACCAATGTAAATCAAGCGTCCACTGTGCATTATCTGAGAATAAATGCAGTCTACCGCTTGTGCGATTTGAGGAATAATTCTTTCAATCGCAATAGCAACCTTTTGGTCCTCGCGATTGATGGTGCGCAGCATATCCTCAGTTTTCATCTGGTCAATGTGTAGTGATTCCGCGTTTATTTGTTCGGTGTCAAGTTGTGTTAAATTCAAACCGTTTTCCTCCTTTCGTTTTTGGTCTGTTGCATTGCTAGCAATCTAATAACCACCTTTCCCTCTGTTCGCGCTTTTCGTCAGAAAAATCTGTCTGGCTCATGTTGAGCTGACACACACCCTCTAAATCAATCACTGCAAGAAAGGGGAATGCAGTGTAATGGTGTGCTGAGAAGATATTCCTCTGTTTTTCTACCATTCGCTTTCCAAATTTATGCTCTAATCATAGATGAGTTCCACTTTTGCGTCAATATATCCGCCTTCTTCTGAAACAAAGTTTCAGAAGTTGATTCATTTTCTTCATTTAAAGACAAAACGATGAAATTTTTCAAAGACTCACGCTTTTTCATGTACTTTTCACATCCCGCTACGCAAAGGGCTTGAACTTTTGTCTCACACTCGTATAATTGAATTATAAGAACCTATTTCGACATGAAGTGTGGTATTCAAACTATATATCACAACGTTAGGAAGGAGGCTGACTCTTAGATTTTATGAAAAGTGCCCTGATTAAATTGCGTGACAGCGCGGTTGCTTTCAGCGAAGCAGAATGCTCTGTCGCTCGTTATGTCACCGACCATCCAGAAGAAGTTGTCGAAATGAGTGTGCAGCAACTGGCAACTCGCACATTTTCTTCTCCTGCAACTGTAATCAGAATGTGTCGACGCTCTGGATTTGAAGGATATAAAGAACTAAGACGTGATATCCGCATGGAATTAGAACTGCGGCGCCAACGCAAGGAAGATACTCACCACGCCATTGACCAATACAAGGATTTAGAAGAAATTGTGCGCACGGTTACTGACCGCAGCATTTGTGCGCTGGAAGCCTCTAGCGCATTAATTCAGATTGATACTCTACAAAAATGCGTAGACCTGATGACCACCTGCCGCCGTATTCTATTATTCGGCATGGGTGCTTCGCTGTGTGTCGCCAAAGATGCGTATTTAAAATTCTTACGTATTGACAAAATGTGTGTCATCAATGATGATTTCCACTCCCAGCTCTTACAGGCACGCAACGCCGGAAAAAATGACCTAGGCATTGTCCTGTCCTATTCAGGTGAGACTGTTGAAGTTATCGAATGTCTGCGCGTTCTGCATGATAAAGGGGTGCCCAGCATCGCAATCACACGAAACGCTCCGTCCACCGTTGCGCAGCTGGCCACACATATCCTATATGTTTCCGCCAATGAATCCACTTTTCGAGACGGCGCCATGTCCTCGCGTATTTCACAGAGCAACGCCATTGATATTTTATACACGGCCTTTGCCAATAGCGCATTTGAACATTGGGTTGACCAGATTGATAAAACACACATTGACAAACCCCATTTGCAACGTCCAGATTTACACCACACATTACCCACAGAAAAATAACCATAGTTTTTTACAAAATCAAAACCACTAGTAAACTAGTGGTTTGCTCAGACCCCAGAGGGGTCAGTACTTGCTGACCCCTGAAAGGGGTACTGAAAGTTTATCATCGCATCACTACTACAGGTAGCCACTAAAAGCGGCTGTTTTCTTTTGCCTGCTTCCTCTTACTACCCGTAAACAGTTCCATATACTTCCTTGAGCGAGATTTGGTCATTTACCAAATCTTCTTCCAACTGGTTCTGGATATACGCCTGGATCATCTTCACATGCTTTCCTACCGTATCCACAAAGTATCCTATACACCAGAAATGTGACGGGGGTGCGGATATCTCGACAAAACACGGAATCGTTCACTGCCGCATGCCTGCAGGATCCGCAAAATCTGTTCTACCGGTCAAATCCTGTATTTTGAGCGCTATCTTCCACTTCTTGAAGTGGATTTTGTCCGTGCAAACAGTTGGACCGTGATTCCATTCCCATTTAAATACCTGCGTGAGTGGATGGCGCAGCAGAACTAAAGCCAGTTAACACAATGTTCTTCTCTGTTCGCATGATATCTGGCACGCAAACAAACAACTTGGCAAGGCGCATCCTTTTCAAATACACATGTTGCACAAAAGCTTAAATCGGCTTTTATGTCGAACCAGCAAGCATAAGTAAACACAGCAAAGAGGCACGGATTTCCCCGTGCCTCTTTTTTTATCTATAGTGCTTTTTGCGTCAGCTTTTTTAATGTCGTTTTAGCCAGCTGGGAAGATAAAATCCTGACACCAGCCGCAGCATCGGATACGCCAAACATAACGCCGCAGTACAGAATCAGTTGTCCACGCACAATCTCATCATCGATTTGTCCATCTTTCCACAGATCCTGCGCACCATACAAATACGCAACCTACATCATTTAGAAACCACAAAGCTTCGACTGTATCGCAAGACTACTGCGTTTTCCGCGATGCAACTCACATCACACTGCATTTCACTATAACACATTTTTCTATTTCAGGAAATATTTTATTGTTCCGGTTTATCCCTCATAATCCGCTGCATTCCATACGAACCAAAACACCTGACAGACCGTCGGGTGTTTTTGATTTGCACCATTTTTATGCCGACATCGCCACGCGAAATTTGTAAGCCCTGTCATGGGGTTGTGATTTTGCAGCAAAAGTTCTTGACTGCACGCAACATGCAGTTTTACGGTGAGGAGGTAATGAAAGCGGAAAAGACATTGCGTGAAGTTTGCGCGGCACTCGGCATCTCCCGAAGGACGATACAGGGCTATGAAAAAACCGGTCTTGTTGCACCTTCCAGCAAAAACAAATACGGCTATTTACTCTATGACCAAACAGCTCAAAAGCGGATACAAACCATTCACTTCTATCAGCAGCTGGGATTCTCTATTAAGGAGATCCAAATAATCGCAGACGCTTCGAGCGAGATCCAAAAAACGGCGCTTGTCAATCGGATTGCCGCGCTCGAAGCGGAACAAATACAACTGCGGCACCTAATCCAACAAGCCAAGCAGTACATCGCTGCTCTTTAAGTAAATCCATTCTCTAGGCCAAATCACACCCCACCCATTTCATTCAAGGAGGAAACAAAATGAAAAAAACTCTTGTACTTACGTTGACCTTATGCCTTGCCTGTATGCTTGCCGCCTGTGGAGCGACTTCCAGCCAGCCTGCAGCAACCGTTTCCAACGGTGACACAGACGGTCAGCAAACGGAACAACCCAGCATCGGCGACAGCGCTTTCTCCGCCTGCGAAGACCTGACAAGCATCACCTTGCAGGACTGCAATATCCAGCTTGGTGAGTATGCGTTTTTCGGCTGCGGCAAAGATGCCGAAGTGGTTTTCACAAACTGCACCGGAACCGTGGACAAGTATGCGTTTCAGTACAGCGATCTTGTCAGCCTGTCCATCGACCAATGCGACTTGACAATTGGGGAAAGCGCATTTTCCTCCTGCGAAGCGCTGACCGCCATCATCTTCCAAAACAGCACACTCACAGCCGGTGAGTACGCGTTTTTCGGTGTGGGGGACAAGGCCATGGTACAGGCGGATAACTGCGCGCTGACACTCGACAACTGGGCATTCCAGTATTCTTCCCTCAGCGAACTGATGATCACCGGCGACAAAGCAGAATTGGGCGATGCCGCATTCGGCAGCTGCGAAGATCTAACAACCGTCTCTATAGACTGCCCTGTCGTTACCTTGGGCGAATACGCATTTTCCGGCTGCGACGCTCTGACCACCGTTTCGATCTGCGACAATGACAAGAAAGATAACACCATCACCATCGACGATTATGCGTTCCAGTATAACGACAAACTCACCTCAGTCACGGTGGGCAGCGGCACGGTGGAAACCGGCGAATACCTTTTTTCTGGCTGTCCAGACGGCCTGAGCGTTTCCATCGCGGGAAAAGACTATATGACCTTGGCATAAGATAACCCCGAAATTAATGTCTTCCAGAATACTGTGCCATTACTTCGTTTCGTGTGGGATCGTGATTTTATCCACTGTGATCCTGCCGTCCGCGACTTCTGCCAGCATCATGGTAATCTCCTGATGAAAGCGCCGCGGACCGCACGAACCGGGATTCAGCCACAGTATGCCATCTTGTTCCTGCTGCACATACTTATGCGAGTGGCCGAATACCACCACATCCACACCAGAAAGGTCTTTCAGCACTTCCTTTTTGTTGTGCACCATAAAAAAGGTCACACCGCCCAGCGTGACGGTCAGATCATGTGGGATGTCCTCTGCCCACTCCTTATCGTTGTTGCCGCGGACAATGTACAGCGGCGCGTACTGCTGCAGTTCCTCCACAATACTCTGCTTGTTAATGTCACCGCCGTGCAGAATGGCATCGACGGTTTTCAGATGCTCTGCCACTTCTGGCCGCAACAGGCCGTGCGTGTCAGATAGAATAGCGATTTTCATATTGCTTGCTCCTCACAGCGCGTTATATGCGCTTCAAAATCCTCGCCGCCGATGTCCGCATCATCGTAATAGAGGTGGCACCCACCTCAATTGCGGGACGTTTGTATTCCCCGGTAGAACGCATGGGCTTTGTCCAGATCACACGCATTGGGATGCCCCTTGGCGATACCACCCACCAGTTTCCACGGCCCAAAGGTATCATAGCCTCTACAGCCGAATGTGCCGAGCACCGGGCAGCCCTTCTCCCCCGCGATCGCCGTCAGCGTCCTAAAGCCGTTTCCCTTGGCCGCGCCATAGGTGCAAACGAAAAACACCGGTTTACCCTGCGGCAGGTATTGCCACGCGAATTCAATCACGCCCTCATGAAACTTGCCAAAATACACGCCGGAGGCAAAGCCAACGCAGTCGTACTCCGCAAGTTGCACAGTTTCGCAATCCGTCACGTCGATCAGATCGATATCTCCCTCTTCCGCCATGGCCTGCAATACCTTTAACGTATTGCCATGATGACGGGAGTAGTAACAGATCGCAGTTTTCATCGTGTGCCCTCTCTCAACCGTTGCTTTTCCTCCTGCTTCTGTATCACCGCCGCAATGATCTCCGCCGCAAGGCGTGAGCCTTCTTCGTTTGGATGGACACCGTCGGCTGCATAAAGATTCTGCGCATCGGTCAGTTCGCAAAACCGCCGTCCGACCTCCGCGAGCAACGCATGATTGTTCTCTGCCGCTTTGCGGTAGGCATCGGCAAGCCTGCGTGCCATTACGTCATAGTCCCAGCCCTTGGCGGCAAGAGCGGTGCTGCCTTGCTGGTAACCCCAAGTGGCATAGAGCACAGGCATCGCTCCATTTGCCCGAATCAGCACACACAGCCGCTCCACGCTGGACAAAACCGTTCCGGCGAGGAAACCGGCCCGTGGCTCATCTCCTGCAGCACGACATAGTCCCAATGCTCCCGCGCGAGCACCGTCTGCGTCTGCGCGCCCAACTTGGTTTTGGGATTAAGCTGCTTAGCCAACCGCGCGCCGCCGCGCGTGTGGTGGACGACCTCCGCGCCGGTCAACCCAGCCAGCATTTGTGGCATATCAATTGCAAAGGTCAGGCTGTTGCCCAGCATCAGTATACGCATCGTGATACCCTCCGTAACGCAGAAAACACTTATTTCAACATATCATAATACCGGCACTTCTCCAAAAAATCTTCAAACTGGACATAATCCATACCAAAAATCTCGGACGGAACACAATTGGAGTTCATGTTTTTTCAACTTTTCCAAGAGGGCAATACCGCCATATACCGCATCGCCACCAGCGGCAGTATGCCATGTAAAATTTGTTCAGGATATGTGCTGCGAAATCCAGTCAACATATTTGTTGCGCTTCATAATACCGAGCTTATATTTACCGCTGTCTTTCATTGTGATTAAAATGCCAAAGGGAAAGCATGGCGGCGTCATACAGGTTTCAACCGACTGAATGTCTTTCATCTCAATCTCCCAGCTGACACTGGCCGTCCCGATCAGACCGGAAGCCAGAAAAACAATGCGTTGATCGGTAAAGTATGCTTTTCCGGATACTTGGCGTCCGGTCACTTGCCGTGGGGTTTTCCAGCTATCCGCCGTTACCTTTTCGGCAAACACTGTTTCGTTTACACGTGTTTCAAATACTGCCTTTGCCATGATTGTTGCCTCCGTAATCTTATGAATTTATTTTTTGAACCACTTGACCTATGGCCCGAAAACTTGTCTCAAGGCAGCAGACCAATCCCAAACAATACCTGCGGCTATATCGCACCTGCACATTTGGCTCACTTGTCGCCGGTGTTAAAGTCGGCTTCTGAAATGACCTTGCACCACTCGGCGGGTAAAGGAAACCATTCCCCCAGCGCAGATGTTCGACAACAAGCTGTTCCTTGTTCTGGAGAATAATAGCACTCAATTTCGTATTGGAGGAACGGATACTCTTTGTGGTGCATAATTAAGGAGCAGCCCCTCCAGTTTCCACCATTTTCGATATCAACCGCCTGTTGGGTAGCGCTGTGATAGATCTCCATAAAGGCAGCAATCATCTCAGGGTCATCCACTTGGAAAAGGGGTTCCTCATCATACACAAACGAAATGGAAGATACTATTTCCGCACTCGGTGCATCTAATATCACGCCTTCCTGCCTCCAAAGGCGGTAGTCTGTGCCGCCGAAATAAAAGTGGGCAGGATATGTATAGAGAAAGATACGCTCCTTGTCGCCCACTACCTCATAGATATTTAATTCGGGCTTTTTATCGGCATCCTCACCGCAGACCCCAATCTGTTGTCCATTTTCTTCCGATACGGTTGTCCAACAATATCGACTACCGCTGTAGTGTTTATATGCCTCCTCATCCTCACGAGGATAGCTTCGCTCGTATTGAATGCCATCCATGTAGAGAACTTGGGAATTATACTCACCCTCCATTAGATAAAACGGAACATCCTCCCCAGACTGGCATCCGGTCAGCGAAACAACTGCCAGCACCAACAGGGGCACCAGAAAAGCCCGGTAGATTTTTTCCCTGCTCATGTTACCAGCCTCTTTTCCCTCAATCCCAAAATCACACAACACACCGGGTAGCTGCTCGCTCTGCTGCTCCATCAACAGCCCTCAGAGCCTGTGGCATGAAACATCTGTTTGGAGTTACTTTAAGGAATAAAAATCCAATTCAAGTATAGCAAAATCTGTTATTAAAAACAAGAAAGCATTGCATCTGCTCGGCGGTATCAACGAATATTGCTTCCTTGACATAGAAAAAACGCCCGGACAGCACAAATCTATTCGGGCGCAAGAAATACGATATTTAACTACATTATGATATTTTTTGCACTAGCTGCAGACGAGGCTGTTCGGCTGTCAGGCTTTTTGATGGCGGCTCAAACATCTGAATTTGTCGGCGGCTAGGAAAGTGCATAGCGGCTCCCTCAGGGGCCGCCAATCATAGCATTACTTCTTGAAAGACAAAACAAATGGCGGCCTTGAAATGGTACTTTCAAAACCGCCGTTCATTTTGTAATGGCTTGATTAAAGTGCAACAGACTTCGACTGCCGAACCAACGTTTTTTATTTACCGTCTCGCTGGCAGCTTGGCACTCTCTACGCATAGACATCTATGTATTTTCCGGCATCTATTGCCTTGGAGGAAGATTCCTGCGCTTTTTGCGCATCATTGGATTCTGTTTTTTGTACTTTCTCATTTTCTTGTTTTCTGAGCTGTTGAATTTGCTTTTCAATTTCTTCAATTTGTTTTTTTAGCTTTTCTTTTTGCTCTTCATCTTTACGCTGAATGGCTTTCTGCTTTTCGGTTTCCAGCTTTTGCAGTTTCTGCTCCAAGGACTGAATTTTAGAATCGACACCAGAACCTTGCTGTGGCGCTGAATTACTGGATGAATAATTGGGGTAAACCGAAGAAATATTCATAAAATCGCCTCCCAGCTTGAGCATAACGATTCTTGATATAGGAATCAATAGCTTTGTCTTGAACTGTTATCTACTGGTAATGAAATGTTCAGTAATACATTCAGAGAAAATTTCTTGTCATGCGTCTCTATTAGCATTGCACCGTGATATTTTTCTGCCACTGACTTAATATTAGAAAGTCCGATTCCCATGTGGGGCAAACTATTTTCAGAGCAGGTATTGTAAAATTCCAGCAGATAAAAATCTCCCTGCTGTTTCCCGGTAATGCGGGTGGATTTTGTTCCCGCAATGGACCGACAGGCTTTTAACGCGTTATCTAAAGCATTCGCAAATATGATACACAAATCCAAATCATCAATCCTACATACTTTTGGAAGAAGCAGGGACACCTCTGCTTTGATTCCGTTTGCTTTCGCCAATTCCAGTTTTTCGCTCAGCAAAATATCCACTACAGGGTTTCCCGTCTGGTAAGAAAACGATAAAGATGTTGATATTACTTCGAGTTTTTTTTAATAGTCTCGGCTTTCTGAAATCTGCCCGTTGCGTAGCAGCCCATCGAGCAGCAACAAATGGTTTTTAATATCATGGCGAAATGCCTTCGTCTGCTCATAACGCATCTGAGCTTCCGAGATATATACCTTTTGTGCCTGGGCTGCTTGTGTCAGGGAAGCCAGCGCAGACTGCGCTTGAAATCCAGAACAGATCCGCTGGTATGCATACAAAGTGCAAAGCAGTGCTGCCAGCCCCAACCCTTGTATGAATAATAGCCCAACATGTTTTCCCGCCTCAGTCAGAGAAAGTGTAGAAGATACCTGACTGTATGACATGTGGAGAAGGTATACCTCTGCCAGAAAGAAAAACAGCCCTGGAAGCAGTAAGAGACCAATGTATGGTGTTTGGTCGTTTTCTTTCAACGGCAGTAAACTTAACACGGCAGCATAACAACAGATGCAGATCACAAAAGCAGCTACCGTTGCAAAAGCAAGGAGCAGATACAACAGAGGCATCCCAACAAAATGTGGAAATATGATGCTCTCTATGGAGTTTATCAGCCCAAATGACAACTGGGAGATATAAATTGCAATCGTTGCCGACAGAAAAGATACGGAGTATTTGCTTCTCAATGCAACATGACTTATGCCAGATAACACAAGCAACTGCATACCAATTGCTACCGTGTTAATGATTGTGCTTTGGGCAGCAGCAAATCCCAAAACAAAAAGAACACCAGAATATAACACAAAGCACCATATTCTATATTTCTTCCCCAAAAGTCGACTCATAAAAATAAGCTGTATCGCACTTTGCGCAATCAGGCAAAGGCTTTCAAACAGCACACTAAAATAATCCATATCAATATCCTTTTTCTTTCATATATCGCAGAAGTGCTTTCGTCAATTCGCGTTCCCGTAATCTTGAAACTGGAATGACGCTGCCATCTGATAAAGAAACTTGCCCGGAATGACTGCCTCTAACTTGGTCAAGATTGACTAGGTAACTCCTGTGACATCTGAAAAACCGTCCGTCAACCTGTCGCTCAAAATCATTCAGTTTCTCATAATAGTCAACGATTTTTCCATCCTCCTGATGAATATACACTTTTCTCCCCTGCACTTCACAATATAAAATCTGAGAGAGCGGAATCACCTCACAGGAAGTTCCCTTTAAGATGATGATCCGCTTTGAGGTATGTTGTTCCAATGTTCTCATGGCTCGATCCATCATTTTTTTGAAATGCAAATCGTCTATCGGTTTGACCAAATAATCGTATGCTTGCACTTCAAAAGCGTCAAATACATATTCTTTTAGAACCGTTATAAAAACCACAAGACAGTGTACGTTTCGTTGTCTCAACAGTTTCGCCGTTTCCATCCCATTGGGCTGTTCCATCTGAATGTCAAGAAATATCACATCAAAATCACATGAACTTTCCAACAAGGAACGACCATTTGAAAAATTGCTGATATGGTAAGCTGCATCCTGTTTCTCTTGCATGTATGTTGAAATAAATTCGCAAATTTTTTGGGCCATGGACGGCTCATCATCACAAACTGCAAATTTTATCATTTATTATCACCACACTTATCTTATTAGCATATCAAATGTAGAGTAAAACAACAATGCTGTAGTCATTAAATGCTATAAATTCGTAATGAAATGTTTTCTAAGCAGGATTTTCGTTTGGGTTCAGTTATAAAACAATTCTGTGCGGCTTCTGCTTTGAAAACTGGCTGACGGTAGTAAAAATGCTTTTTTCATGTCCTCGGCCCGGATAGCGGCTTTTTCGGCCTCCATTTCACCTTGTGCTTGGCGTTGTACCGTTCTTCCCATTTCTTCTGTTTGCCTTGCGGCGCAAGTAGTTCTGATGAAGCCTGTCCTTTCGTTCCTCCTTCTTCCGAAGTTCTTCCTGTTCCTCCAGAGTTAAGGGAACCGGCTGCAAAGCTGGCGGGATATAGCGGCCCATAAAATGGCACTCCCATTGATACGGTGTTGTGTGGGGCAGAGCATCCCACACGGGACTTTTGAATAGTTGGAACAGGTATATTGAGAAATGCGCTTGCCGTTGTTGGTACGGTGGACGTACATCTTGCCCCCCGCAGTTTGCACAGTAGCGCAAGCCGGTCAGGGGAGCTGCTTCGCCCCAGACATTCGGATAACGCCGCATGAGGATTCCTGATACTCCGTCATCAGTGAAATGCCGAGGATTGGGCAGGTTATTCCGACGAAGAAACTCCTCTAACATCTGCTTTTGATGGCTTACGGAGTTGCATCCATCTGTAACTCATCACCGCGGTTCAGGCACTTGTACAGGGGGGTGATTTTCTCGTTTCTCATGGCTGTACCTCCGAAATGAAAATGCTCTAAGTGACTGCTTCATTAACCATTACAAAAGCCATGATTAAGGAGTCACTTAGAGCATACATCTCCGGCGGCGATTCATCCTTTTTCGTCCTCAGTGCGATCCAGCAACGAGATCACCCGCAGTTCTGTCTCCGGCTCACTGATATACATTTCCTCGCACTCCTGCTGCGCTTCGATCAGCGTGTTGATTGCCTGTTCAGTCGCGCGTAACAGCGTCAGATACATCTTTTTTTATAATCCGGCATAAAATCACCTCAAAGCTCATAATAGCCTAAAACAGGTTAAAAGCAAATAACCTGTTTTAGGTTATGGCATACTCACCTTGAGGTGAATGCCATGAACAGATTGCGAGACTTGCGAGAAGATGCAGACTTGAATCAGACACAGGTTGCCAAATTTCTGGGAATGTCACAAACCGGATATTCCAAATATGAGACCGGAGAAAATGATATTCCTACACAGGTTTTGATTAAGCTGGCTGGGTTTTATAAAACCACTACGGATTACATTCTGGGGATCAGCGATCGTCGAGACCCAATTTAACAGGAAAGCGGCATGGAAAATCCATGCCGCTTTCCCGTTACTCCGCCCTTAACCGACACACCCCAACCCGTGCTTTTGTCGGCAGCATGCCCCGTACTCGCAGCACCGGCTGTTGAAAATCCCACGCTATGATACGCACCAGCGCTTTCGGGTCAGGCTCCCCCGCCAGATACTCCAGCAGCTCCATCCATTGCCCATGGAGCAAAGATTGCGTGATGCCTGTCAGGCTGGCGAAATCTCGCTGGAGCGCTTTGAGAAATGGCTGAAACAATGAAGGAAACAGAAACCCGTTTTCTGTTTTCAAATACAAGGAGAGGAGCGTGCAACATATGGGTACGCGGAATTCCCACGGTACCTCTGGCGGCGGCAATATTCGACAGCGACCTGACGAGCGCTGGGAAGGCCACTACACAGCAGGTATCAATCCGGGTACCGGAAAGCAAATCCCAAAATCCATCTATGGCAAAACACAAAAGGAGGCGCGAGAGCGTTTACGCAAAATCACATCTGAGATCGACGAGGGCAGCTATCTGGAGCCGTCCAAACGCCGTGTGGGCAAGTGGCTGGATATCTGGCTGAACGAGTACACTAAGAACGTCAAGCCGTACACCAAGTATTCCTATCGGGTGACCATCAAGAACCACTTAAAGCCTGCTTTCGGCTATGTCCGTCTGGCCGAACTGAACACCGTTATGGTACAGGCGTTTCTTAACAATCTGGTGCGCAGCAAGGCGGAGGACGGCAAGGGGCTGTCCCCAAAAACCGCGATCAACATTCACGGTGTATTTCACCGCGCGCTCAAGCAGGCCGTCAACAACGGCCTAATCCGCAGCAACCCCACCGATGCCTGTATCCGTCCACGCGGTGAACGAAAGCCGATCCGTCCGCTGGAGGACGAGGAGGTCAGCGCATTTCTACGCGCGATTGAAGGACATCGCTTTGCGTCACTCTATCTGGTCGACCTATTCACCGGAATGCGGCAGGGCGAAATTCTGGGGCTGACTTGAGACTGCGTGGACTTCCGGCGCGGCACGATTTTTCTATACCGCCAGCTGCAGCAGCGGCAGACCAAGGGCGACTTTGGATATTACTTGACATCCCTCAAAAACGGTAAGTCGCGTACCATCACGCCTTCTTCTACCGTTATGCGAGTATTGCAGGCACAGCGAAAAGCGCAGAACGATATGCGCTTGCGTGCCGGTGCCGCTTGGCACAACGACGAAGAACTGGTATTTACCGACGAACTCGGTCGCCCGCTCAGTCGGCGCACCGTATACAAAAACTTCAAGCAGATCGCAAACCAGCTTGATCTTCCTAATCTTCGCTTTCACGATTTACGGCATACATTTGCCACCATCTCTTTTCAGTCCGGCGATGATCCCAAGACCGTACAGGAGAATCTCGGGCATCATTCGGCTGCCTTTACACTGAATGTTTACGGTCATGTGACCGACCGCATGAAGCGCGAAAGCGCCGAGCGCATGGAACGCTTCATCCACTCCACCATCGCCCGATAAGGGTAAAAGTAAGGGTCAAACCACGATACCGAAAATGCCAATTCGAAAATACGTTCTGAAAATGACTTAAGATATAAAAAATACGGTATTAAACCAAAGTTTAATACCGTATTTCTGGCGGAGAGTCAGGGATTTGAAGACGATAAACCGCTTTATATTGCGTCTTTTGTCTTCAAAACATCCCATTATTTCTTTTTTATCCGTTTTAACATCTCATTTTGTACATACTGTTCCAATCGTTCTTTTATGTATTTTTGTAATTGCAGTACAATTGCAGCACGGACAGATAAAATTATCTTTCTAAAAAATGCTATTTACTGATCGACATCAATAAACTTTCCAACTTCCCCATCAAATAATCAGCTGGTTCTTCGCCGTTTTCTTTTTTGTCCAACATTTTAACCAGATCATCATCCGTAATATCAAGAATCAATTTCCCTGACTCTTTCAAATAACCTTCAGCTGCCATTTTAGCGTTTTTTGAAAATCCTTTTCTGGAAATAATAATAGCCACATTTCGTAACGCAGCATTAAACAAATACTTTTCTGTAACAAAAATCAAATTTTGCTGTAACAAAGTCGAGTAATTTTTAAACTCAAATACTACAAAACGAGTATTATAATGCTGTATAAGTAGCTTCCAAAAGGCACTTGTTCCTTTTAAAGAACATATGGCATCCATTCGAAACAAATTATCTTTTGTTTTGTGTTGTGGGAGACAAAGTGAAAATTCCTCACCAAACAAATAACGAATTATTTTCTCACAAATGCTCTCATAAACTTGCGCACTGTTCTTTCCTTCCTTACATCTCATCAATTGACTTTTGAAATCAGGCAAAATAGATTCATCTATATCATTATTTATATTGTTATTATCAAGCTTCCATCCATAAGGTGGAACCGCAACAATATCACTAATCGCAAAATAAGCTAAACCTGCCAACTCATCATAAAGATCCCGAGATTTTTTTACATAGTAAAGAATATTAGAAATATCCCAAATAACAACAGATTCATTGTCAAATATTTCTTTTTTATATTCTTCTGAAACCTCACCAAATACAAGAATTAAACTAACTGCATGATGATCGTCGATATGCTTTTGCATATTCTTTACAGCTTTATCTAACACTTGCCGAGGAATCCAACGATTTCGGTAGATTTTATATTCAACAAATAGTCTTGTCTGACCAACCTTACCTATAAAATTCACATCATCAGATTGTCCATTATTCAATTCTACATTGCTGAACTGCTGTAAAAAACGCATGCAAAAGCCTTCTACAGCTTTTGCATACTGCTTTTCATTTTCTGGCTTTCGCTCTCCATCTTCAATCGCTTGACCTATAGTATAACTAAATACGCAATGAGCATCTTTAAACCATCCTTGTTTGATCTCAGATGCAGAAGTAAACCCAATCAAAATTGAATCTGAGAACAGTTTTCCTAAAGAAATATTAGTAGCCTCTTGTGCCTCAAAACAGATTACATATTTATAGTATTCTGCAAATTTTACGTGAGACTGCTTTACAAAAGATGCGTAGGTAGCTACTATAATAGAAGCATTATCATTATGCAAAAATGGTAACAAATCATTATTCTCATGAAGCATAAATTCAACTTGAGCTTTATTTTGCTGATTGGTTACCAAAACCAATACCTTGTCGGAATTCATACTCTGAAAAACTCTTTGTGCAATTCCTATTAAAACAGCAGTTTTTCCTGTTCCTATAGCCATTCTTATCAAAATAGGGTTTTGCGCTCTTTTGATACCATCCATTGCTGCATCGATGGCTTCTTGCAGATAATTTTTAGATTTTTTACTCATCTCAACACCTCCGATGGTTCAACAAATTTCTCAAAATATCCCGCCTACCAAACCTTTAATTTATCTCTCGTTACTATCGTTTCCAGACAGAAAAGGAGCAGACTTTTCATCTTAAACAAAAAACATTATAAATACTATAACGCCCATCTACCAAACTGGTAGATGGGCGTTTCTTATGCCTCACTACTGTCCAGTCCCTCAAAAAACGAGTCATAGCTGCAATGATAGATCTTTCGCAGCTCGATTAGCACGCTGGCACGGATATTCAATTCACCAGCCTCATATTTCGCATAAGTGGTTCTGCCAATGTCACAGCCACGGCGTTGCAGTTCTGCGCAAAGTTTTTCTTGCGACAAACCACTGTCATTTCTCAAGCGACGCAGGTTGTCACCCATATTTCGGTCACGCCGAATCTTCTGTTCCACTCGCCTCACCTCGCACACGATTGACCAGTATTGGTTGCAAGCACCATTATCGTATGCTATACTAAAGTCAAATATTGACCGTGATACTGGTCAACTTGTGTTTCCTAAAGCAAAAATTTTTAGGGAACAAAGATAACGCCTTAATATAAAAAACCTTTTGTTTCGAGAGGAAGCAAAAATGATTGTCGCCATCATAGGTTCAAGAGGATTGCAGATTACCAATTTAGAAAAATATCTGCCAAGTGGAGTGACTGAAATCGTTTCCGGTGGTGCCAAAGGAATCGATCAATGTGCCCGAGAATACGCACTGTCGCATGGAATTAAGCTGACGGAATTTTTGCCTAAATATGAAAAGTACGGCAGAGCAGCTCCACTAAAACGTAATATCACAATTATTGAATACGCAGATCTGGTTCTTGCATTTTGGGATGGTGCTTCCCATGGTACCAAATTTGTCATTGATCGCTGCAAACGCTTTAATGTTCCAATACGAGTATTCATTTCCACTAAACACATTTAATTTTGTTTTGTCGTAATGTTGGTATATCAGTTCGTCTTGGAAAGGAGAATTCGTATGAGTAATGCGGACAACTTTGAAAAGCACAAAGAAGAGGGCGTACCAATGAAGATAATACGATTTAATGAAAAAATGGAGGTTATAGAGGAAATCAGTTACCATATGGGAAAATTTCAAGTGACAGAAGCCCAGTTAGATGAGTTAGCAAGCGCTTTATGGCCTTCGTTGAAAAAGTTTTACGAAGATCCGGAAAACTGCCGCCAATTCGAGGAATATATGAAACAAAAGGAATCCAGTCAAAACACACGTTAACAACAAAAATAGCCCAAACAATGGGGACATAAGATGTTCCCATTGTTTGGGCTAAACCACTATTTACACTTTACAAAAAAGACATAAAATACAATTTTTTCGTCTTTTTGTATTGCGAACATTTGTTCTATCTGGTATAATAGAAATATAAGAAAATACGGCAGCACAAGGGAGTTGGCGCTCCCCTGTGCCTGCATAGGTGGTAGCAGCACCTACACAACGGATTTCATCCGCACCGTATCCCAAGTATACCCTTTTTCGCTGGATCGCGCAAGAGGGTCATTTGGCATTGCTTCTCTAATGGGATACATTCTTTTACATTCTCCGTACTGTGTAGGCTTACACCTACACAGTATTTTTTGTTTTTCATGCAATTCAATGAAAACAAAGGAGGATTTTCTATGTATTCCACTCCCGCAATCGTATCTGATCCTCAGCGAGCTAATCCAGCTCCTATGGAATATCGCAAGAACATTTTTAGAAATTATAGTTATCCCCTCCACCCTACCAAAAAGCAAGCCGCGCTTCTTCGGGAACGCATGCGTCAGAGAGACGATTTCTTTAACAAATGTGCCAAGGTTGCAACCAGTGGTGCGCTTTTAGGCAGGCCAATTAGCGAAATTGAAAATCAAATCAACACACTCCCCTGTCATTATGCCGCCCTATCCAACCCGGCCTTTTGTCGTGCATTAAAAGGCGTTCGTACAAATATGATTAAACTGCTGCACAAACTACAGACCGGAACAATTAACTGGATTTCCCCTCGAAGCAACACCCATCTTCGAAAGAGTCTGACTTTTCTCTCTGCGAAAACCAGTGAGCAGTATACCGATCTGCCAACGATTGGAGCAATTCATACAACATTTTATCGTCCTCTGCCCGCTAATTATCGGCTCTGTTATGTAACTGTGGTTGAGGATTGTTATGGTGCATCTTTTCATATCACATTTACGATCTTATACCCCTGTTTTTTTCCAGCCGCTCAACCTGTTTTATTTAAAAACGCTATTGGTCTTGACTATAAACAGGATGGCGGATATATCACCAGCACAGGCGAAAGTGGAAATTTTGTTCACTTTCGTGAAAAAGCTGAACCGAAACTGCGTCGTCACTATCAAGCGGCGTCTCGGCACCATCGTGGCAGTAGACGTTGGAAAAAGCACATGCAACGTGCAGCAAAATGCGAAAAGCATATTGTCAACCAGCGCAAACATATGCACAATATTTTAGCAAACCGATTAGCTCGCCAATATGACGCCATTTTCGTCGAAAACCTTGATTTGGCATCGATGAAGCGCGACTATCCACAACTTGCAAAGAAGATTAACGAAAATGCATATTCGTCGTTTTTGCGCAAACTCGAACATACTTGCTGCGTTCGCGGAAAGTCATTTATCAAAGTAGATCACTGGTATCCATCCTCGCAAACTTGTGCCTGTTGTGGTAAGCATATCGGTAAATTGCCACTTGAAAAGCGAACTGTTATATGTCCGTTTTGCGGCACACAGATTGATCGTGATCACAATGCGGCTATCAACATTCTCAAAGAAGGGTTTGATTATTACCAAAAGCGTACTCTTCAGCAAAGTAATTACGCCAGCTAATCTATTGCATTCCGTTTCATCCACTATCCGGAAACTTATTTCGCTATACTATTTTTTCAGATATCACTTGTTGCAGTAATTCTATATAAAAAGCACTAATGCAAGCAGAAACCGTCTCCGTTCGCCAAGACGGCTCAACAGTCCGTGGTATGAGCAACACGTTGACATGGCGATAACGAATGAATCTCATTGCTCATTGCAGGATTTCACTGTTCCCGGCGCCCCCGTATGAACAGGTCTTGCTTAAAATTCAGAGCCCCCACATCGATATGTGGGGGCTTTTTGCATCAAAACTACAATAATAACCGTATTAAAGCGTCTCATCGTAAAACCCGTAGTAAGCGCCTCATCTTTCTCTATGGTTTTTCTATCTAACATTATCTCTCCATTGATGATCACTTACATTTCGTGGTAAAATAATAACATAAATTCAAATAAGCATTAGTTCTTCATTCTTCAGGGCAAGGCACACTATTCCGGTTAACGAGAAGGAGCCGATCACATGGCTAACTTTACATTTTTAGAAAGAGATTTTCCTGTTCTGGCAAACTTTGGCCACTTAGCAGAAAAATACTGTTACAACGACTCCAACTCATGCTTGATGAAATTAGGAATGATCGGTGAAACTATCGTCAACCTCATGTTTACATACGATCGAATTCCACTTCCAGCAGATAATACAGCAGTCAAGCGGATTGATACCCTCTATCGCGAAGGCTTGCTGACGCAGGATTTGGTAGATATTCTGCATACTCTTCGAAAAATACGCAACAAGGCGGTTCATGAAAACTACTCTTCTGTATCAGATAGCATGGCGCTATTGCCTATGGCATATAGCCTGTGCGAATGGTTCATGCAGACTTATGGAGACTGGAACTATCAGCATCACGAATTTGTAATGCCCACTCCTGTACAAGACGTACAAGAAGAGAAAAATATAAATAAAGCAGCTGAAGCGCAAATCGAAACCCGCTTGATGCAAGAAGCAGAAGAAAAAGCCGCACAGGCAGAAACTGTCTCCAGAGATAGCCGCCGCCAGAGAGCCAGCCAAACAGCGAGCCAGCGCCCAAAAACTGAAGCAGAAACACGCTACCTTATCGATCAACAGCTTCGTCAAGTTGGCTGGGAAGCGGATACCGAAAATCTGCGTTACTCCAAAGGCACTCGTCCCGTCAAAGGGCGCAATCTTGCGATTGCCGAATGGCCTACCGATTCCACAGTAGGGAATCATGGGCGTGCCGACTACGCACTATTTATTGGTCTGCAACTTGTTGGTATCATCGAAGCGAAAGCAAAGCATATAGATATTCCTTCCGTAATTGATTACCAAGGGAAAGACTATCCCCGCAACATTCGGGCAGAAGATAAACAATATCAAATTGGAACTTGGGGTACTTATAAAGTTCCATTCACCTTTGCCACTAATGGACGGCCTTATTTGGAGCAGTTCAAAACCAAGTCCGGTATTTGGTTTTTGGATCTTCGCAATCCATCTAACATATCCAGACCCCTCCGCGGATGGATGAGCCCTGAAAACCTGTTGGACCTGCTCAGCAAAGATATCGATGCAGGCAATCAGGCATTACAACAGATGTCTTTTGATTTACTGCGCGACAAAGGCGGATTAAACCTCCGAGATTATCAGTTGCGTGCCATCCAGGCAGCGGAACAGGCCATTATGGACGGAAAAAATACAGCTCTGTTGGCCATGGCCACCGGTACCGGCAAGACCCGGACGGTGCTGGGCATGATCTATCGTTTTTTGAAGACTGGTAGATTTAAGCGCATCCTTTTCTTAGTCGATCGCACCGCACTGGGCGAGCAGGCGTTGGATGTATTCAAAGAAGTAAAGTTAGAAGAACTGATGCCTTTGGCAGATATTTATAACATTAAAGGTCTGGACGATAAAGAAATCGATCGAGAAACCCGTATTCAGGTTGCAACCGTACAGGGAATGGTGAAACGCATTCTCTACAATGACGGGGACACTATGCCCGCGGTCAGCGATTATGACCTGATCATTGTGGATGAAGCCCACCGGGGCTACCTTCTGGACAAGGAAATGGGAGACACCGAACTGCTATATCGGGATCAAAGAGACTATCAGAGCAAATATCGCAGCGTAATCGAGTATTTTGATGCAGCGAAAATTGCTTTGACCGCTACCCCGGCCCTCCAAACTACCGAAATTTTTGGTCAACCGGTCTTCAAATATACCTACCGGGAAGCGGTTATTGAGGGCTATCTGGTAGATCACGATGCGCCCCACCATATTGAAACAGAACTGAGCCGGAACGGAATTCATTATAAATCAGGCGATACGGTTGCAATTTACGATCCAGTAACCGGTGAGATCACCAATAGCGAGCTGCTGAACGATGAACTGGACTTCGATGTAGAGCAGTTTAACAAGAAAGTCATCACTCGCCCATTTAACGAGGCGGTTCTGGCCGAAATTGCGAAGGACATTGATCCCGAGAATCCGGAGGAACAGGGTAAAACGCTTATCTATGCTGTGGATGATCAACATGCTGACATGATTGTGGATATTCTGAAGAATATCTATGCCGAATATGGTGTTGACAACGATGCAATTAAGAAAATTACCGGCAGTGTCGGCGGCGGCAACCCTAAAAAAGTACAGGAAGCCATTAAGCGGTTCAAAAACGAACGGTACCCCAGTATTGCAGTTACTGTGGATTTGCTGACAACAGGTATCGATGTGCCGGAGATTACTAATCTGGTTTTTCTCCGCCGAGTGAAATCCCGTATTCTGTTCGAGCAGATGCTGGGCCGCGCCACTCGCTTGTGTCCTAAGATTCATAAGACACATTTTGAGATTTACGATCCTGTTGGCGTTTATGAATCACTGGAAAAGGTTAATACCATGAAGCCAGTGGTTGCAAATCCATCTGCATCCTTTGGGCAACTTCTGGACGGTCTTGATGTGCTGGAGGATGAAAAGCAGATAGAATACCAGATTGACCAGATCATCGCCAAGCTCCAGCGCAAAAAACGAAATCTGGATAGCACAACTATGGAGCATTTCATCAGCATGACCAACGGTATGGATCCTACGCAGTTTATCCAGCAATTACAAACGGAAACGTCCCAGCAAGCTCGCGATCGCATTTTAAGTCAGCGCGCCCTCTTTGAACTGCTTGGGGAAACACGAGCCAATGGTGGCCGTCCGATAGTCATTTCAGACACGCCGGATGAACTGGTTAGTCATACCCGTGGTTATGGTTCCGGCAGCCGCCCGGAAGATTATCTGGATGCCTTTGCGGATTATGTAAAGACGCATATTAACGAAATTGCTGCACTGAATATTGTTTGCACCCGGCCCAAAGAACTGACCAGAGAGGGCCTGAAGGATTTAAGGCTAACGCTGGACCGGGAAGGCTTTACCACACAACAGCTTAACACTGCTATATCCGAACTTACCAATGAAGAGATGGCGGCAGATATCATCAGCCTCATCCGTCGATATGCGATTGGATCCACGCTTATCAGTCACGAAGCACGTATCCGTCGGGCGGTGGACAAGCTGAAAAAGGCCCACAAATTCACTGCCATTGAACAAAAGTGGATTGGCCGCATGGAAAAATACCTCATGGAGGAATCGGTGCTCAATGTGGGCGTTTTTGACGAGGATTCTCGATTCAAAAATGAGGGCGGATTCAAAAAGATTGATCGTATTTTCCAAAACAAACTGGAAAGCATCGTGCTGGAACTAAACGAGTATCTATATGATGATGGAGGAAGAAGCGCTTGACAGAGCATGGAATATTAAAAACCGAAGAGCAACGCATTGGTGAATTAGCATTGCGCACCGCACAGTGGTGGAATGCAAGTCTGTGGCAATTTAAGCGCTTCTTGAACGCAGTTGAGATGCCAAATGAGGGAAATGAACCGTGGGATCAAAATGAAACCAGCAGTTTACTGCGAGCGGAAAGCATGTTCCTAATCACGGCGATATATCAAGCGATCAACTATTTGGATCTGCTACAAGATAAGATGCAACAGCACAACGATGCTTCACTAACAGATATTTTGAGTGCTGTCGTCACAAAAGCTGAGCAAGAGCAGATACGGTACTGGCGTAATATCAACGAGCACGAGCGAAATTATATTCAGGGAAAGGGCACAGCCCAAAAAAAAGCTAAAAACCCATACGCCTTTCTTTCCGACTTTTTCATAGGTGTTACAGATCACATTATCTATATTAACGGGCATACGAAGAAGTTTTATCTTGGTCGTATCCAGATTGATCAGTTGATTGCTCGAATGATGGAAAATCACTCTGTCATTTTACAAAAAACAAAAGAAATTTTTTATAATTATTATTATGGGTTTTCTCCACAAGACGAGAGCTCATATCAACCACAGGAGGACAACCCATGACCACCCAAGAAATTGTGTCCAAGCTCTGGAATCTCTGCAACGTGCTACGGGATGATGGCATTACTTATCATCAGTATGTCACCGAGCTTACCTATATTCTGTTTTTGAAGATGGCGAAGGAGACCGGCGCGGAAAGCCAAATCCCCGCCGCCTATCGCTGGGACCAACTCACCTCCAAAAGCGGCATTGAGTTGAAGAAGTTCTATAAAGAACTGCTTACCCATTTGGGAGAAGATTGCACCGGACGAGTTCGGGAGATCTATCAAGGCTCTGCCACCAACATTGACGAGCCAAAAAATCTGGAAAAGATCATCACCACCATCGACGGTTTGGACTGGTACTCCGCCCGAGAGGAAGGGTTAGGCAATCTGTATGAAGGACTGCTCGAAAAAAACGCGAACGAGAAGAAATCGGGTGCAGGTCAATATTTTACGCCCCGCGTGTTGATTGACGTAATGACTCGGCTCATGAAACCCCAGCCGGGCGAGCGATGCAACGACCCTGCTTGTGGTACTTTTGGTTTTATGATTGCTGCTTATCAGTACGTCAAGGATCATACCGATGAATTCTATGATCTGAGCGCCGATCAAGCGAAATTTGAACGGGAAGAAGCGTTCACTGGCTGTGAGCTGGTACACGACACCCATCGGCTTGCGCTGATGAATGCCATGCTGCACGGTATCGACGGACAGATTTTGCTTGCCGACACACTATCCAACCAAGGCAAGCAACTGCATGACTTCGATCTGGTGCTGACAAATCCGCCCTTTGGCACGAAAAAAGGCGGTGAGCGTGCCACGCGTGATGATTTCACCTTTTCCACCAGCAATAAACAACTCAACTTTCTCCAGCATATTTATCGCAGTTTGAAGGCCAATGGCAAAGCCAGAGCCGCTGTTGTGTTGCCTGATAATGTACTTTTTGCTGACGGTGACGGCGAGAAAATTCGTTGCGACTTAATGGACAAGTGCAATCTGCATACCATTTTGCGTCTGCCAACTGGTATTTTTTATGCGCAAGGCGTCAAAACCAACGTGCTGTTTTTCACCCGGGGCAGGAGCGACAAGGGCAACACCAAAGAGGTCTGGTTCTATGACCTGCGCACCAATATGCCCAGTTTCGGCAAGACCACTCCGCTGAAAACCGAGCATTTTGCAGACTTTGAGAAAGCCTATGAAGCAGAAGATCGCCGCGCGGTAGAGGACGAGCGGTGGAGCGTATTCACGCGGGAACAGATTGCCGAAAAGGGCAACAGTCTGGATTTGGGCCTGATTCGTGATGACTCAGTGCTGGACTACAGCGATCTGCCCGATCCGGCAGAGAGTGCCGAAGAGGCCGCCGCCAATCTGGAAGAAGCCGTTGATCTGCTGATGAGCGTAGTAAAGGAGCTGCGGGCGCTGGAGGTACAGAACTGATGGCGCGAGCAAAGAAAAAAGAGAATCTGACACCAGAAGAGCGCTTACAGGCGGCATTGGTGCCGGAGAGCGAGCAGCCGTACAAGGTGCCAACAAATTGGTGTTGGGTTCGTTTGCTTGACTCTTTCTATAACTGCACTGACAGTAAAAAGAAAATCCCCCAAAAAGAGTATATACAAGATGGAGATATTGCTATTATTGACCAAGGACAAGACTTAGTAGGAGGTTATACCAATGATAGCGAAATGGCTTTTAGTGGCCAGTTACCCGTTATTATCTTTGGTGACCATACAAGATGCATAAAATACATTGATTTTCCTTTTGTCCAAGGTGCTGATGGTGTTAAAGTATTAAAACCAAAGCAGTTTTTTAATACAAAAGCGTTCTATTATGCATTTCAAAATGTTAATATCCCCAATATGGGTTATCGCCGACATTTCCCACTGTTTGACCAGTATGCGATTCCTCTTCCCCCTCTTGCAGAGCAACAACGCATTGTTGACCGCATTGAAAGCCTGTTTGCCAAGCTGGACGAGGCAAAACAAAAGGTGCAGGAGGCACTGGACAGCTTCGAAACCCGCAAAGCCGCCATTCTCCACAAAGCCTTTATCGGCGAACTCACCGCCCGGTGGAGAAAAGAGAACGGTGTGGGGATGGAGAGTTGGAGAACAGTCACTTTCAAAGATGCGTGCCTAAAAATTACAGATGGAACACATCACAGCCCGGTAAATACGCCAACTGGCGAGTACATGTATGTAACGGCAAAAAACATTAAGGAAATCGGAATTGATTTAACCAATATTACATTTGTCTCCAAAGAGGTACATGATGAAATATATAGTCGTTGTGATGTGCAATATGGAGATGTGCTTTACATAAAAGATGGAGCGACTACTGGAATAGCGACAGTAAATACCATTGAAGAGCCGTTCTCTTTACTTTCTTCTGTTGCTGTATTGCGGCCTGACAAAAAACAAATTATGGCTAAGTATATGGTATATAATCTCAACTCATCCAAAACAAAAGCAATGATGATCAATAATATGTCAGGAAACGCCATAACAAGATTAACACTAAGCAAAATAAAAACGGCTCCAATTACGGTTTGTTCGTTAGATGAACAAGCCGAAATAGTTCGTATCCTCGACCATCTCCTCGCTAAAGAGCAGCAGGCCAAAGAATCTACCGAAAGAGTGCTGGAGCAGATCGACCTCATCAAAAAATCCATCCTCGCCCGCGCCTTCCGCGGCGAGCTGGGCACCAATGACCCCAGTGAAGAGAGCGCAGTGGAATTAGTGCGACAAGTGTTGCAAGAAAACTGAAATGGAGGTGTAATCCATGTTTATAAATCCGAAAACGAATTCCTACTCTGAAACAGATTTGGATGTTATTGACTTTGTATGCGCTATGTTAGGTTATGCAAAAGAATCATTTCTTTCCAAACAGGGCGTTTCTAACGCAGAAATGTGCTTTATATTGACCAGACTTTTTGTATCTATACCCGCAGAAACTGAAAAGAACGTATTCTATAAGGATCACTGGGCCGCTCGTTATATTGCATGGGTAGAACATCAACTTTCAAAGAGTAAGAACTCGTTATGGTTTAATGAGAAGGACCTGAATTCTTCTGTTTCTTGCGAAAAGGTTGATGAAATCTTTCAATTTTTCTTTAAACCGCTAATCCAACCCGATTGCTGGCCAAATGAAGTAGTATTAAATGCTACAGGAAATGCTACACGATTAAAAGTTGCATATAAAATATTTTATTTCTGTTTGTATTTCTTTTATCAGATAGAGACCCACAATGTTATGGAGTTGTTAGAATTTTGGAAATCTTCTTTTGTAAACCCCTACCGATTGCTCCTAAATATCTCAGCCACAGAAATGGTTAAAACTCCAAAGTTAAAAGATGCTTCCGACAAAAAAGCCTTTTATAAACTTACTTTGCTAAAAGATGTTGAACCAAGGCAGGCTCCTGACATCTATCAAGAATTCAATACTATCGACAACATAGAGGCTCAATGCAGAGAAGCTTTCACACCATATCCCGGAAATGCATACCACTATACTTCCTTGGATGCCTTGTACCAAATGCTAACCAAGTCAAAAGAAAGCTTTGAAGATGGAAATATCGGAATAAAAATGTTCATGGGAAATGCAGAATATTTAAATGACCCTAAAGAAGGCCAGTATTTTGACGAAACGACAAGCTCAGATTCGGAAAAAATAGATAATATTCTACACCCCAAAGATACATATGTTTTATCTTTGACAAAGGACGAAGAAGAGCGTCTTCCGTTGTGGGTACAGTACGGAGCAAATGGAACAGGTTGCCGCATTGAGTTTGAAATAGCAGAATCTGATGATTTCCACGATGTTTTGTATATCAGTTCGGATGCCAATCTGAACGCACAAGCAGGCAATGCAATTCAAACATTAAAAGAGTATATTAGAACCCATCAAAAACCGGTTATCATCAATTACGCAAAAGAGGTGATAGCGCAAATAAAATACTATATTAAGCCTATATTCTATGAATACGAGGCTGAGATCCGACATTTCAGCAGTAGTCTACCTCAGTTTGCAAATGTATATCCTTCGCCACGTCCGGGTGAAGTTGTTCCAAGACTGTATTGCGAACTAAATAAAGCATTAAAAGTGAAGTCCATTATGCTGGGTCCAAAATGTCCAAACCCAAACCACATTGCACTATTTTTATATCGATGTGGGGTTCCTGAAGTACGGATGTCAAGAATCGAATTCAAATAATACATATTTGTTGAAACTATGTGTTGAAACTTATATCATTATACTTTTTTAAATAAATTTCTATGTAATCGATCAAAATTCGAACATTTTTTCGAATTTATGATAGAAATATTACAGAAATATTACAGGGCTAATGATTGGGTTGACAATCTCTCTATTGCATTTTATACTTTAGGTAAGCTATAAGTAATCGTTAAGGCCACGAAGCCTTACTATCATTTAATACCATTAACACACCTATCTTATTATCTAAGGATAGGTGTGTTTTTTTATATAGATAGCAATATTACATTTGAGAAAAAGGAGAAAAACTATGTGCCCACTTGGGTGAATACTATCACACATGAGACGCTTGAAGCATAGCAGATATGCTATAGCTGAGCCACATAGGGAAACGGTATCGTCCGCGCGGAACGAAACCGTTTGAAAGAAAGCGAAAATGCCACAGGCATCTTCGCTTTTTTTATTTCCCTTTGCAAGGAGACCTCCCTGTACGCTGCTGTTTTAATGCAAGCAGCGTAAAAAAAGAACAGGTTATTTCGTGCGACCATCGGAAGCAAAGAAATAACCTGTTCGGACGTTGTTTTCGGGCATCGTTTTGCTGACGCACATAAGCCTTTCGATAATCGATCGGTAGCTTCAGCAGAAGGTGCTACCCACTCACCATAATTCCCAGTACTTCGAGCATGACAGAAATGACCCGATACCGAATGGATTCCTTCATTTGAAAGAGGTCTGGATGGATGCTCTCCGCGCTTTTCCCTCTCAATCGGCATTGCTGAATCATCAGCATACATGCCGGTGGTTGTTTTAACGGCACGGCATCGGCAGCTTTACCGCATGGAACCTATTCATGTGAATGCTGTTTGCAGGCGTCGCAAGACGAGATGCCACCCCATACGAAAACTCTGAGTAGCGCTCCTCATTGTTTTCGTTTTCCCGCAGAGCGTTCGAAAGCACGTCCACTTAACCCAGTGCCATTATGACACGCCGGAAACAGGAGGTTTCCATGAATATAGTAGATTCTGTCGGTACTCCGTTTGCACGCGCCTGTCAGGATCGGTTGATGTCCTGCATTGGCAAAGGCATTAGCAAGCATGAACTGCGTCAAGAAGCGATTGCTTCTGGCAGCACTCGCAAATCCAGCGGATTGCTGCATGCGGATACAACTATCGACAATTATGCACGCATTGCCACACGGTACGCAAAATGGATGAAGGAAACGCATCCAGACTGCACCCGCCTGAAGCCCGCACATAAACGCAAGTACGACCATGATTGCATTCAGTCTCTGATTGACCGGAAATTGTCTCCGTCCACGATCAAGACCTATACCGCTGCTTTGGCCTTTCTGCACAACTGTACAATGAATGACATTCACAGCGAACGCCCGATCGTACAGCCTAAAGATGCGACACGTTGCCGCTACTACTCTGAACAGGTATATCAGGAGCAGATTTCCAAATGCGAAGAGAACCGGAATGAGAATCTGGCCGCCATTTTGCGCTTGTGCCGCATCACCGGTCTGCGTAAAGACGAAGCGCGGCAGATAAGGCCGGAAAATTTCATTTGGACCAAGAATGGTGTGGTCTGCCATTTGACCGGAGCGAACAAAGCTCATCATATGCATCCGGATGAAAGCAATGTTCACACAAAAGGTGGCCGCGAACGCACAATCGAGATCCTACCCCGGTATGAGGCCGAACTGATGGATATTCTGTCTCACACAGAAGCGCATACGCCGATCTGCTCCCACATTCCGAACGACATCAACATTCACGGGATTCGCGCACTGTATGCTGCTGAAATGTATCAGGCATTTGCCCGTCCTATTGCAGATATTCCGGTTCACGAACGGACGATGGAAAACGGAAAAAACCTTCCTTCCCGCTATATTGACAAAGCTGGCCATACATGGGATCGGCGCGCTTTGCTTCGTGTATCTGCCTCGCTTGGTCATAGCCGGTCCAATGTCGTCGTTCACAATTATCTGTGGATGCTCAACTAAACCACCCTGAGCATCCTTCACCAGCACCATCACAGAGGCGCGAGAATGGCCATAATCGCATCTCTTGTCACAGAAAGGAGTTACCCCTCATGTCTGATAAAATTACGTTTAACGCCAGCGATATCGCTCAGTTGCTCGGTATCAGCCGCAGTGCTGCATATGAGCTTATGCACCGCGAAGATTTTCCCACAATCACCATCGGAAAGCGCATGGTGGTTTTGCAGAACCAGTTTTACGAATGGATCAATCAACAGTCTAAGAACACCCCTGTGAAATAACCTCTTCCGTTCGCTTTTACATCCCTCACCCTCACTTTGCACAACTGCCTCCTTCCATTGTTGAAAGATTGCGCGAAAAAACACATCACATCAGCAACGAGAAAAAATGCAGCGGCGAGCATACGAACATCCGTTTTCTTTTTGCTCGCCGTTGTGTTATAATATAGATATGATTGGAGCAGTATGTGCCGGAAAGGAGCATCGAACCACTATGGCACGCAAAAGTAAAAAACGCGAATCCGGTAGCGGCACGATTTACAAAAAGAAAGACGGCCTTTGGGCTGCACAATATACATCTGGCCGCGATCCCAAAACCGGAAAGCTGCGTCGGCATACGATTTACGGCAAGACGCAAAAGGAGGTTGCCGAGAAGCTTCGTCAGGCAACCACAAGTATTGACAACCAGACTTTTCAGGAACCCAGCAAGATTACATTTGCGGAGTATGCAGCTGAGTTTATGATGATGCGCTCTCCTATGATTTCCCCGAATACAGTGTATGGCTATCAAAAAATACTGGATGCACATCTTCTTCCTGCTTTCGGTAGAAGGAAATTAACCGAACTGACGCATCGCGAAGTACAAGCCTTTATATCATCTTTAGTTGCGAAAACGACTCTGAAGCCAAAGACGATTCATAATATTCACGGTTTGCTGCATCGTATTCTGGAAGCCGCAATCCACGACGAGATTCTTGTTCGCAATGTTTCCTCTCACTGTGACCTGCCGAAAGCCGTTAAAAAGGAGCTCAAGGTTTTTGCTTCGGAAGACTTGGATCACTTTATGCAGATTATCGATCCTCTTCCCCGCCGTCTGTTGTATCTCTTCGATATTTTTTCTGGTTTACGCGCATCTGAAATGTTGGGTCTGACTTGGGAAAATATTGATTTTAACAACAACAGCATCTTTGTTGGCGCACAGCTGATGAAAAAGCCTGGTCGTGATAAGGATGGCTATTATCTCAAAATTCCCAAAGAAGAGAAGCAGCGCCGCATCATCCTTGCACCTAAAGTAATGGCGATTCTGCGTGCGCAACATAGTAAGCAGTTGAAAGATCGTATGGCCGTTGGCCCACTTTGGGAAAACCGTCTTAATCTTGTATTCACTAACGAACTCGGTGGCCCGCTCAATCGCCGCACAGTTTATAAACATCTGAAAAAAGCGCTGATCGAAAACGGTCTGCCTGATTACAAGCTTCATACCCTGCGTCACTCATTCGCGACGATCTCGCTGGAAAATGGTGACGATATCAAGACAGTGCAGACAAACCTTGGCCACTATGATGCATCCTTTACGCTTCGTACTTATATTCACACGAGTACGGCCATGCAGAAGGCCAGCGCAGATCGCATGGAGAAGTTGGCTGCAAACATGAATTTTCTGCCGTAAATCAGTATTTCATTTTAATATAAAAACAGCTAATTGCAGCACGATTGCAGCACTTTATTTTTTATTTTCCCAAAATGTTTTATATTCTCTCTGAAAATAAAAAAATTCGTACTTTTTCTTTCAAAAAAGTACGAATTTCTGGCGGAGAGTCAGGGATTTGAATTGCCAAAATCCCGTATTTTATGATGTTTTTTATCCATATAGACCTATTTCATCCGCCTTCATCAAATATTTTTGACAATATGGCCAAGTGGATTCCGCTGCTTATTTCCTGTTTGTCGTCACAATTGTCGTCAAATCATCTCATTACATAATGAACATTACCGCAGCACCTCTTTCTTCGTATAAAGAGAGTCATCGGCTATTCATTTTTAACTTCCGATTATGGGCATTGCGCCAACGAAGCGACTACTCCCCAGTTGTTCCACCATAAAAGCTCCAATATCCGCACGGGAAACGCCAAAATTCAATTTTGTATCCCCAAACCCTACTTTGACTTTACCGGTATAGTGAATATTTTTCGGAGCCATAAAGCGAATAATCGTCCAATCCAGATCAGATGCCTCAATTAGTTTCCCAATCGCGACCATCTCCCTCTTTGCTTGTGGGAAGATAAGTCCCGCAAGAATACCTGGCGCTACAGTCACAAACGATTTTTTATCCCGCGCAGAGCGAATACTGGGCGTCCCCCAGTCAATCAGCCTTTTCACCCCACGCTTCTGCATCGCTTGTATTAAAATCCTATGCCCCTCCAACGACTGCATTGCAGGATATTTCCACTTCATAGGAATCCCTACGCACCAAATGACCGCGTCCTGACCGGCAAGAGCATCCGTGATCTTTCCTTGATCCGTAATTTCTCCTTGCACTACCGTCAGGTTTTCATTGTGTTGCCGCATTTTTTCAGGATGCCTGACATATGCCGTAACGCGATGTCCGTTTTGCAACGCATAATGAACCACCCACGTTCCAATCCCACCAGATGCACCGAAAACTAAAACATTCATAGTACCACTCCATCCATTTTCGGGTTTACATGAATGAGTATAGGATGTACAATAATTTTTATCAAGTACCATATTTAAAAGTAGGTACTATTAAAAACGGTAGTATGAGAGGTAAGTATGAAAGAGTTTCAGGGACTTGATATTTTAAATTGCCCGGTGGCAAATGTACAGAAAATCATTCGCGGTAAATGGAGCATGGTTATCATCTATTTTCTTTGTGACAACACACTTCGCTTCAGTCAGCTCAAACGTCAAATGCCGCAAGTTACGGAGGCGAACTTGACAAAAGAACTGCGTATGCTGGAACAATACGGTTTAATACATCGTGAAGTATATCGCGAGGTGCCGCCCCGCGTAGAATACTCTCTAACAGAAATCGGGCGCAAATTCATCCCTGTTCTGGAAGCACTGGAAAAATGGGCAAGAGAATATGAACAAGAGCAAAACGTGATGTGAACACTCTTCCTTTCAGAAAGACAGGGTAAAAACCACTGTACAATTCTCTTTGGACATCTAAGCCTAGCCTTTGTCAAGCTGGCACAGGATATTTCCAATATCACCATCCATGCAAATAGACTGGCGCACAATCTCCTTTGGAGCGTATGCTTCAGACAAATTGATGCAGAGATAGGTTGCATTGGGATTCCGTGCGGCCATTTTCCAGAACGGGTACTTGATGATGCCTGGTGTATTGGCGCCCACACCCAATTCCAGAAGCACCACGCGACGCCCCTGATATCGCCGCAGGAAATCCTCATAGCGGGAACATGCCGCATACCAGCCCTCGTCCTGCACAAAGGTGTCATCACTGCGCAAATTCATCGTCATTGGACTGCCGCAATTGGGACAGTGGGGGATCAACTCGCTGGGGATGCGCATCTCTTTTTGCTCGGCCACCATACGCCGCACCATGTCTTCATTTTCCCATGTTTTTTGGCAGCAAGGCTTGCTGCACTGCCACAGTCCATAATCGCCCTGTGTGTAAAACAATCGCTTTTTATCAAAGCCTGCCAACTGGAACTGATGATCTACATTGGTGGTCAGCACAAAGTATTCTTTGCCGCGCAGCAGCTTAAGCAGTTCTTCATAAACCGGTTTGGGTGCCTTTTCGTACCGATTGATCCAAATATGGCGGCTCCACCAGGCCCAATATTCCTCTAACGTTTCAAATGGGTAAAACCCGCCGGAATACAGGTCATGGATACCGTACTTACGGATAAAGTCCTCAAAATGCTCCTGGAAACGCGTCCCGGAATACGTCAGTCCCGCCGAGGTGGACAGGCCTGAACCGGCTCCAATGAGAACTGCATCGGCTTGCTCCAGCGCCCGCTTTGCCCGCACAAGCGTGTCAGAGCAAGTCGGCATAAATGTTTGCGTCACAATCCTTGAAAACATTCAGAATCACCTTTCGGATGGAAGTAGGGGTTTGCAGGAAGTGTTCAACCGTCTGCACTGCAATTTCGGCCGCTTCCTGATTGGGGAAGTGGAACTCCCCTGTAGAAATACAGCAGAATGCCACGCTGGCAAGCCCCTGCGCCGCGGCCAGCCCCAGACAGGAGCGGTAGCAAGCGGCGAGCAGTTCCCTGTCCCGCTGCGTTACATGCCCCTGCACGATCGGCCCCACTGTGTGCAGCACATATCTGGCAGGCAGGTTGTAGCCCTTGGTTACTTTAGCCTGCCCGGTAGGCTCGGGATACCCCTGCTGCTGCATCAAACGGCTGCACGCTTCCCTCAGCTGCAGCCCCGCGGCTGAATGGATGGCATTATCAATACATCCATGGCACGGGACAAAGCAGCCCAGCAGCGCACTGTTGGCCGCGTTGACAATCGCATCCACCTTGAGCCGGGTGATGTCCCCCTGCCAGAGGGAAATGCCCGGATGGCCGAGACGTTCCGGCAGCGCAGCCGCATCTACGATGCCCTTTTCCTCCCGCTCCGCCGCGAGCAGCGCATCCTGCACGGAGAGGAAGGCTTCAGCAAGCGGCTTGGGCGGGCGGACATTCATCAGGCTGCGCAGCAGCCGCCGCTGCGATTGCTCGTCTGCCGGGAAGCTCCCAGCCTGTTCCCGATACACAGGCATCTCGCCCAGCAGATATTCATTCAAAAATCGGATCTGTTCCAAACGGTTCATAAAGCCATTCCCCTATCAGCAGTATAGTCAATCCCCTACTTTGTACACCGCTCCAACCGGACAGGTGCGCAGGCAGTTTCCACAATGGATGCAATGCGCCGGATCAATCCGCCGTGGGACAGTATTGGAAATACATCCCACAGGACAGACATGGCGGCAGCCTTGGCACCCGATACACTTGTCTTCGCGGATGCGGTAGCCGCTTTCCTGCACGGCTTCCCCGCCAAAGGAAAAGCCCTGCCGGTACGGTGGAAGCTGGCTCAGGTCAAAATACTCCCCAACCCCTTTATAAATCTGGAATACCTCCAGCACCTCCCGGCTTTGCCGCGTGGGATAGATCTTTTCCATATAAGGGTTTTGCGCAAAAATCTCCTCCAAGCGCCCTTTCCCGATGTTCCGGACCGCACCCCGCACCGAAACCGCCACCGTCGTCAGAGTGTCCCCACCCTTCATACCGGAAAGCGCCACAAAGGGGTGCTCCATCAGCCGCGTATAAAACGCCTTGCCGCGGGCGGTCAAAAAGTATAGCCCCTCTTCATCGCAGAGCATCAGGTCGATGACACAGGTCTGGGGCAAGCCATTTCCGTCGAGCGTGGCAAATACCGTAGAGTGGATATCCTTTTGCAGGGTTGTCAAAATTTCTTGTGTTGTCACGGCAAACGCACCTCATTGCAATTCAAATAGGTGAAAGCTGCCCCGCAAAGCGCCGGGCAGCTTTCTTCGTTTTTTCACCAACAGCGCCGCTACAGGCCAGTACAGCCGCAGCTTCCTGAAAGGCGCACGCTTTTATACTTACAGATTGTACTCTTTCGGCGGGTTGCCGGAGAAATCCGCAATAACCGCGTGCGCCTCTGCCAAATAGAACACCTCAAAAATGGGATTGTCCGCAGTCTGATACTGGCTCTTGACGATGGGGTTCTGGAGACACATCTCCTTAGCTGCCATATCGTTCTCGAACACCGCCTTGCCGTGCAGACGAATCCAAGCGTAGGTAGGGCTGGCGACAGAAAGCTCTACATATGGATTTGCCTGCATATCCTTATAAACATCCTTCTGATTATTGGTGCAGAACCAGATCTTCCCATCCTTTTCGCCGGCGAACATGAAGGGGCGGCATTTCGCCTTCCCATCCCTACCGACGGTTGCCAGATACTGAACCGGATTCTCCTGCAAAAATGCAACTACTTCTTTCATTGTAAAGCCTCCTGTCAAAATAGATATGAGATCTTGCAATCTCCTGCTTACAGGATTATAATAGGTCCGTAGAGAAGAATTGTAAAGTAAGCACTTTATTGTGCCATAGTTACCTAAAATATACTATTGGAGGAGACCGCTTTGATACAAGCTGCGAAGGAACTACCTGCCTGCCCGGTGGAAACAACGCTTATGCTAATCGGGGACAAATGGAAAGTGCTGATTTTGCGCGACCTGATGCCGGGAACGCGTCGGTTTGGGGAACTGAAAAAATCCATTGGCAGCGTTTCACAAAAAGTCCTGACTGCCCAGCTGCGTGATATGGAAGCAAAGGGACTAGTTAGCCGAAAGGTATATGCAGAAGTACCCCCTCGGGTCGAATACAGCCTGACGGATTTGGGTAGGAGTCTAAACCCTATTCTGGACGCCATGCGGCGTTGGGGCGAAGGATATCAAGCACAATACGGTTAAAAAAGATCGGGACAGATTTCAAGTAAACCTGTCCCGATCTTTTTGCATGCAAACGGGCAATGCGCCTGCCATATCGCTACTTCTTCAACTCGATAAAAGTCTTTAACAACTCTGCAGTCCTTGGGCCAAGCATTCCCGTATCCACACAGAGATGGTAGTTCGCAGGCTGTCCCCATTCCTGACCTGTATAATATTTATAATATGCTGCCCGCCGTTTGTCCATACGAATTGCCTGTTGCATCGGGTCGCTCGCCTTATACAAGCCGGGCTTTCGCTTCATATGTTCCACGCGCTGTTTCATGCCGGAATAGAGGAAGAAGCTAAACCGCTTTGGATGATTACGCAAAACGAAGTCTGCACAACGTCCAACAATCACACAGCTCGACTGCGCCAGCTCTAAAATCGTCTGTGATTGGAGAATAAATAGTTGCTCATCCGATTCGGAAAGTGGTCCAAATGCCTGAATTAAGCTGAAAGGCAGTTTCGAGTCCTCTTCCATTTCGCTCAATCTCTGCGCATCAATTGGATGCTTACGCGCTGTCAGCTCAACGATTTCCTTGTCATAAAACGGGATCTGCAGCAATTCCGCCAGTTGTTTTCCAATGTCATGTCCGCCAGAACCATATTCGCGGCTGATCGTAACAACAAAGTTATCCATTTTAACACGCCTTTCTGTTTGCTAATCTTATGTAAGTAGATATGGAATATGGGCGAAGCATCACAACTCCGCCCACGCCCCATTATATGAAGGAGATTGCAGCATTTTCTGAGCCCAGCTTATACATCCACCTCAGAGATCTTGACCGGGCGGCCTTCTTTCAGCGACTTGTTTGCTGCAGCTGCCATCAACACCGGATACAGGCCATCCAGATCGGTAATCGGCGGCACCTTGTCATTCATCACCGCATCCGCAAACGCCTTCATCTCATCAATAAACGCCTGCGTATAGCGATCCCACATGACCTGATATGCGGTACCATAAGAAGTGCCGTCCGCGCGGGAAACCACAACCGTATTGGGGATATCGTTCTCATCCTGTACCGCGCCCTCGGAGCCGAACACCTCCAAACGCTGATCATAGCCGTATACAGCCTGGCGGCTGTTGTCAATCACGCCGATCGCGCCGTTTTCAAAGGTCAGCGTAACGATCGTGGTATCCACGTCGCCTTCCGCACCGATCGCCGGATCCACCAGCACCGTGCCCTTGGCATAAACCTCGGTTGCTTCACAGCCCGCCAGGAAACGGATCATGTCAAAGTCGTGGATCATCATGTCATAGTAGATGCCACCCGAGCGGCGCACATATTCGATCGTAGGCGGCTGCGGGTCGCGGGAGCTGATGCGCAAGATGTGCGGGGTGCCGATTTTACCGGCGCGAACCGCATCATATACAGCACGATGATTGTGGTCAAAACGTCGGACAAAGCCAATCTGCATCTTTACGCCCGCTTTCTTGACCGCTTCGAGCGCCATACGAACCCGCGCTACGTCATGATCGACCGGTTTTTCGCAGAAAATATGCTTACCGGCTGCCGCCGCCTTCAGGATCAGGTCGGCATGCGTGTCGGTAGAGGAGCAAATGAGAACCGCTTCGATCTCCGGGTCAGTGAAGATGGAATCAACGTCCTTGGTCACATTCGGAATGCCAAAGCCCTTGACGAACGCCTCCCCCTCCGCATTAAAGTACGGATCGGCAACCGTCTTAATCTCCATTTCGCGCACTGCCATGCAAATGTTCTCAACATGGACACGTCCAATACGTCCCGCACCGATTACTGCTACTTTCATGTTGTTTCTCCTTTCAATTGATACACTTTTGTCATAGATTTATTTTAGCTAATTGCTTTCTTCAAGATCCGTATATCCTCCCGCAGCAGATCATACGGGTTTTCTGCCTGCGTACGCAGCGGCAGCTGATCGTAGTAATTCTCCAGCAGGATGTATCCGGTAAAGCTGTGGCGGTCCAACCATGCCACGGTTTCGAAAAATCCACTTTCGCCCGTACCAAGCAAGCTGCCGCTCAGCGCACCTTTGGCGCCATCCTTGACATGCAGCTGATTGCACATCAGCGGGAACAAGCCCTCCAAGATATCGGTTTCCCGATAGCCGCGGTTGAGATAATAATTTTGGCTATCGAAATACAGATAGAAATTTTTACGGTCCACCATGCTGTGCAGCTTGTGGAATTCTTCCGGATTCATCACGTTTTCACCAGCAACCGAAATGCCATACTCGCCTGCCGTATCGCACAGGTACTGCAGCGCGCGGGCCGAATGCTCCATGTCCTCTTCCGTTTTCACCTCGCTTGCGGCAAAACCGGGCACCTGAATGATCGGGACACCGAGCACCCGCGCCGTCTGCACGGCGCGTCCCAGCAGATTCCAGACAATGTCGTATTCTTTCGTCCCCTTGCGGGCGTGCATGGGAATGTTGTCGAAATCATTGAGCGCGATCGCGCAGTACTCAATGCCATATTTCTGCTGCTCACTTAGGTAAATTTTCTGCATTTCCGGCTGCGTCAGCGGATAATCGGATTCGTACAGACCGATCTTCAATGACAGCGCGTCCAGCCCTACCTCTGCCGCAATCTGCGTGGCATACAATCCGTTCCCCGGCAGTCCCCAGTCGCAGGCGCCGATTTTGATATCTTTCATATCAAACACTCCTTCTGTCCGTCGGTTACATTTCTCCTCTTGCTTCCCGCTCCGCCAGATCCGCCATTACCTTAGGATAGATCTTATCCAACTTGTATAGGATCAGAACGACAACGGCAATGCCCCAAATGATGGCTGGGCCGAATTTGTAAATCGCAATAATCATTTGCTTGGCGCTTTCGGGCTGTACTGCACCGCCGGTTGTCGAGCTGAGATAACCCGCACTGGTGAGCAGCACACTAATCAACGCGCTGGTTAAGCCCGTGCCGATCTTAAAGCCCAGCGAGCCACCGCCAAACACCAAAGATTCCTGACGGATGTGGAACTTCCACTGGCCATACTCGATCACATCGCCCATCATGCCGAATACCAGTGCAGTCAGCGGTGCTTGTCCGATACCGCGAATGATGGTTACCGCCATTGCCCATTCATAGCTCATTGGGTTGAACAAGAACAACAGATGGCCTACAACCGCCAGAATCGCACCGGCCAGTGACAAATCCCGCTTGTTGAATTTTCCCAACAGCAGCGGGCAAACCATTGCGCCGACAATCAAAGTAATGTTTTCTGCAAGGTACAGCGAGCTATACATCCATGTGTCATTACCGAATATGTATTTACAATAGTATGGCAGATCAGTGCCAACCAGTGTGGAATGCACACAGGTGATTGTCCAAAGGATCAGCGTTGCCCAAAAATACGGATTTTTGACTAGTGCAAGGAAATTTCGTTTGAAGCCGCCAGATGCCTTCTGCACGGTTGCGTCAGGCACCTGTACATGCTCTTTGCAGGTGACAAAGCTGAAGATCAGCAACACAAATGCAATCGCGCACCACATCGACATTGCTTTTACCCATGCCGCCTGATCGTTGCCAAAAAGCCGCACCACCGGCATCGTAAAAGTAACCGAAATCAAACGTCCGACCGGTGCCAGCGCCATGCGTACCGTCGAAAGCAGATCACGCTCATGGGAGTCACGGGTCATCATGGTTGACAAAGAGCCAAGCGGCACATTGATCGCCGTGTAACAAACTGTGGTGCACAGATTATAAGTCACGAAGATGTACCAGAATTGCAGGCTTTCCGCAGTCTGCGGTACAGTAAACAATGCTACAGATGTAATGACATATGGTAGTGCCGTCCATAGCAGCCACGGACGCGATCGCCCCCAGCGGGAACGGGTCTTACTTACCAGCACACCCATAATAACGTCCGAACTTCCGTCAAAAAAACGGGAGATCAGCATCACCAAACCAACGGTTACAAACGAAATACCAACGTAATCCGTGTAAAACAACGTCAGCAGGGTATTGATCATGCCGTATACAATATTACAAGAGCTGTCTGCCAAGCCATAGCCAATACGGGATATCCAAGGGATCTTGACAAATCCGCTTCTCTCCGAAGTGCTTGCGCTGTCAATTGTAAGATTTGCAGCGTTGCTTTCCATGCCTTTCGCTTCCTTTCTTTTCTGCGTTCTGTTACCCTCTCTCATTCATGAATGGTTCATGATCCTAATTATATTGAATGCCGTCTCAACTGCGTTAGCATATTCTTGCTTGTTTTCTCCGGTCTGATCACAGCTTTTTTGCTTTGCATGTTTAGATTCTTGCTTTGGATGATAAAAACACCTCATTAGGTTTAGCCAAAATAGACAAAGCAATCATCTTTCTCACTGTAGTCGATGATCGGAAGCAATTAAGTAGCTCATGGCTCATAATAAAAAGAAGGTCCCCCCTTTAGAGAACCTTCTTTGCATCTATAAGTTTCAGCTGGACGAGTTTCGGAAGTGTTGTCGATATTGTGTCGGCGTAATGCCAATATATTTTTTAAACGTCGTGCTGAAATGGCAATGGTCGTTGAATCCCAGTTTCTCGCTGATGACACCAATCGGAAGGGATGTATTCATCAAAAGATTTTGCGATTCGCCGATTTTGCGGCACATGATATACTTCATCATGGAGATACCTGTTCCCGCTTTGAATATATGCGCAAGGTAAAACGGACTGATATGAAACCGCGTTCCCAACTCCTGCAATTGCAGCGGTTCTACAAAGTGGGTATCCAGATACTGCATGATATTCTGAATGAATTCCTCTGCATTCTTGTCTGCGATCATATTGGGTTGCTGTCTCCGATGCAATTTTTCATAAACAATGCTCAGCAAAGCGTTTGCCAGTTGCCCCGACGCCACTTTATGAGCCGCATCCTGACGATCCAATATATAAAGCGCAAGCAGGATATGCTCCACTGCGGCCCGGTCATTCGAAAAATGTAAAACCGGATTTTGCTCCGGTCTGCTCAGCGTATTGGGAGCCATCCCTTGCAGCGAAACCCCTTTCAAAACACAGCAATAGCTTTCCATATTGTGTCGGTGAAACGGTTCTTCCCCATGCATGATTCCCGCATTACAAATCACCAAATTACCAGAACGAACGAAAATTTTTTTACCTGCGACAATATATTGCCCTTCCCCTTTCATCACATAAAACAATTCCAGTGAGTCATCATGCTTATGTAAAAGCTGCGAATGCTGCTCGTGATATTTTTCATCAACAAAATGCAAGTGAACGAATTGCGCTGTTGGAACAGCACCGGTATACATGTTACTCCCTCCTTTGTCGCTATATAATTTATCATAGCCAAATCATGCGCCCATCGCAAGAACATCCAAATATTTTCGCAAGATATTGAAAGATATAGTTCACAAAATCCTTATAATGAGAAAATAGAAGCCATATCTTCACCATTGGGAAAGGAACGACTCATGCTTCAGCACTTTATGAAAAAGCAGGTATCTCCCATTTTCTATTCTGAGCATCTTCCGCAACTCTACTATATGGGAAAGGTACTGCCTGAGATCAGCAGTTATCCTCGCATCTTACATTCCCATGCAGAGCATGTGGAAATCAGTATCATTTACAGCGGGACCAGCGAATACCTCATCGGTGACAAGCGCCAGCTGATCCGACCGGGTGATATCATTATCTATAATGCTGGTGTTGTGCACGATGAGCTTTCCAGTGCCAACGCACAGATCGGAAACTACTTTTTTGCCGTTGGCAATCTGCAAATACCGCATTTGTGCGCCAATGCGCTGATTCCAGCCAATATCAATCCCGTGTTTCATATACCACAGGGTTTTGATGATGTAATCTGCCTGTGTGAAATCATGCTTTCTCATTTTGAGCACCCATCTGCCTGGTCACAATACATGATCCATTACGAAACACAGGCGCTTCTTGAAATCATCTGGCGTGTCATTCACACGGAACAACGGCCGCAGGAACCACACCCCAATTACTATTTGGGTTATAAAATTCAAAACTATATTGATACGCATTATCTCGAACCCCTTACCATGAAGCAAATTAGCACAGCATTAGGCATGAGCGAATCCTATATTTCGCATGTGTTCAAGGACATGCTCGGCTACCCTCCCATGCAATATGCACTGCGCAAAAAGATAGGAGAAGCGCAAACTCTCCTGATTTCCACCGACTATTCTATTTCACAAATTGCGCAAATGGTTGGTTTCGATGCGCAAAGCCACTTCAATAAACTGTTCAGCAAATATGTAGGCATCTCTCCTGGACAGTTTCGCAAAAATTATCGCAAAACACAACAAGCAGACTCAACTAACCAGCCGGGGTGTTGTCAATAGGCAACACCCCGGTTTTTTTCACTCAAAGCAGAAATATACAACTTCCTGCTGTAAAATCGCACAATCAGGCGCTGCATCCCATCTAAAGACTATTTTGAACCAATGCAGCCAACAGCAGCCAATCCTAATCAGAAGTATATCGTTTTCCCAATTTGTCGCACTTTCTCTCCGCTGAAATATTTGTGAACTTTTATAAAGAATCCCGCTGTTTTGTAGAAGCAAAAAACGGACGGATGCGCAATAATGAATACACCAAGGAGGCTCATCAACCAACATGAACACAAACTGATAAAGGAGCAATACATATGGGCATTCACATTTGCGGCGCGCCCTGCTGCTGGGGCGTCGACGACATCAACAACCCGCACCTGCCGACCTGGCAGCGCGTGCTGCGCGAGGCGCACGAGGCTGGTTACAGCGCGATCGAATTGGGGCCGAACGGCTGGATCCCGACCGACGACATCGAACGTGTGACCGAAGAACTGAACAAGAACCAGCTGTCGATTGTCGCAGGTACGATCTTCGACGATGTGCTCAGCGATGACAATTACGAAAAGCTGCTGCATCAAGTAGACGGCATCTGCCAGTTAATCACCAAGCTGCCGCCCCTACCCCGGGAAGAAGGTCAGCGCTGGCCGACCCCTTACATGACCGTGATGGACTGGGGACATGATGAACGCGACTACGCAGCAGGCCATTCTGACCGCGCCCCCCGCTTGGATGAAACCGGTTGGGCCAAACTGGTCAGCCACTTCAAGGGGCTGTGTGAGCGCGCCAACAGCTACGGTGTGCGTCCGGTCCTGCATCCACACTGCGGCGGCTACATTGAGTTCGGCGACGAGATCGACCGTCTGGCGGAAGAGATCCCGAAAGAACTGGCTGGCTTTGTGCTGGACACCGGTCATCTGCAATATGCAGGCATGGATCCGGTCGCATGGCTGCGCAAGTACAAGGACCGTCTGGACTATGTGCACTTCAAGGACATCGACCCCAAGGTATATGACGAAGTTATGCACGAGCATATTCGTTTCTTTGAGGGCTGCGCCAAGGGCTCGATGTGCCCGATTGGTCAGGGTATGATCGACTACAAGGCGGTCGCCGATGTACTCGACGAGATCGGCTACAACGGCTACATCACCATCGAGCAGGAATGTGATCCGCGCAACGTCGAGAACAGCCTTGCAAACGTCAAGGCTAGCGTAGACTTCCTCAAAGGGATTGGATATAAGATTTAACTCTTAACTCTCGCAATTCCGATATGATCTTATTCTGCAAAGCACAAACCACCAAGTGCCCCACCATACGGAAAAGGAGAAAAAGGAATGAAGAAGATATTATTGGCCGCACTGATGGCAAGCGCACTGATGATGAGCATCACTGCATGTGGCAGTAACACCACCAACACCGATGACACCACATCTGGCACTACCGCGGATACCACTTGCTCGGTTAGTGTCATCCTCAAAACGACCGCTTCGGAATACTGGCAGTATGTCGTTGCCGGTGCCGAGGCATATGAGACCGACCACCCCGAGGTTAATGTGGATGTAAAGGGACCCAGCTCCGAAACCGCATATGATGAACAGCAGAATATGATCGAAACCGATCTGCACTCCGGCACTTATAACGCAATGGTTATCGCGCCGCTACAGGCAGACCTGGTCAAAACACTGATTTCCGGCCAGGATATCCCCATTATCAACCTGGATACCCGGATTGACGCCCCTGAGATTGTCTCCTTTGTCGGAATCGATCAGGAAGCCGCAGCGAAGCTCGGCGCAGAAGTTGCCGTAATCGCTGCTGAGCAGGCCGGTTGGGAGAACATCACCGCGATCGCCATCTCCGGCGTACAGGGTGACAATACCGCAACCGCACGCCTGACCGGCTATCAGGAAGGCATTGAAGACGCTGGCGGCGACTTCCTCGAAACCGAAATCCAATATGCTGATGCAGTCGCAGACAAGGCGGCAAACTCGATGGAAGCGATTATACAGAACCATCCTGAAGGCGTTGCGATTATTGCCTGCAATAACGACGATATGGCAATGGCTGCTGCCCGCACCGCCAGCGGACATGCCGCATATGCAAACACGATTTTTCTTGGGTTTGACGGCATCAGCTCTGCGTGTGAGTCCATTCTGGCAGGCGAAGAGACCCTTTCTGTTGCTTACGACTGCTATGATCTGGGCTACAAATCGGTAGAAGCTGCGGTTCAGGCAATCAACAACGAGGACGTGGAAGAGAACATCTCCGTTGACGCAACCGTAATCGATAAGGACACCGCGCAGGAGCGTCTGGATTATCTGAACGCTCTGCTGGGCTAATATTCCAGCACCCCTACCATTAAAATTGATTTTGAAAGGATAAAAACATATGAAGCAGGTAAAAGTCGGTCTAATTGGTGCGAACTGGATGGGCAGCTTCCATTCCATTGGCTTAAACAACGTTCGTCAGGCCTATCATGATGTGGAACCGGTATTTGAGCATGTCGCAGATGTCAACGAAGCGGCAGCCAAGCTGGCCGCGGAGCGCTTCGGCTATAAGAAAGTCTCTATCGACTGGCATGACGTCATCAGCGATCCGGAAGTAGAACTGGTCATCATCGCAACGCCCAATTTCACCCATGCGGAAATCGCGATCGCTGCTGCTGAGGCAGGCAAGCATATCCTGTGCGAAAAGCCGATGGCCAACACGCTGGCCGAGGGCAAGGCAATGGTGGACGCGATCGAAAAAGCAGGCGTAAAGAGTCTGGTTGACTTCATCTACACTAAATGCCCGGCCAATGTGCTTGCAAAAGAACTGATGGATTCCGGTAAGCTGGGCGACTTCGTCACCTTCCGCGGCGAATTCGACTGCTCCTACTGCGCAGACCCGAACACCCCGGCAACCTGGCGCCAGCTTGCCGCCACTGCTGGTACAGGCGCGCTGGGCGATCTGACCGCGCATGTGGTCAGCCTGTCCGACATGATCGTCGGCAAGAAGATCGTCGAGGTGTTTGCATCTTGGGACACACCGTATAAGCAGCGTCCGGACGCGCGCGATCCTTCCAAGACGCTAGATATTGATACGGATGACCAGATCTATGTAATCGTTAAGTATGAGGACGGTCGCATCGGCTCGATGTCCTCCAGCCGTGTCTCGGTTGCGCGTCCGGTCAGCCTTGCTTACGAAATTCAGGGCAGCAAGGGCTCGGTCAAGTTCGAGATGACTCGCATCAACGAACTGCTGTATTACTCCAATGACTGCGATCCCAAGGAGCGCGGCTACAAGATCATCAAGGGCAACACACGCAACGGTGATTACGCCAACTTCTGCGGCACGGATGAGCAAGGCATTGCGTACAACGAAATCATGTCCATTCAAGCGCATGATATCCTGACCGCCATCACGGAAGACCGCAAGGTGAAAATTGACATCGCTTATGGTCACTATGTCGATACGATTCTCGAAGCGATGGCGACCTCCGCGCGCGAGGGCCGCTGGGTTAAGGTTTCCGAAATGCAATAATAGCGATAAACGCGGTACAGTCCTGTCCGGCTGCACCGCGTTTGCGTACCCATAAGGCACACAACAGATTCCAGAATTGACATTCCAACCGGACGTGCTACAATCCAATTATCCACAAATAATTTTATGCTATGAAAAGGAGCTGCATTTATATGAAAAAAATCCGCATCGGCGTCATCGGCATCGGTGACATCAGCGATGTCTATCTGAATAACTTAAAGAACTACGACGCGGTCGAGGTCGTTGCGTGCGCCTCGCGCGGGCTGGAAAAAGCGCAGCGCAAGGCCGCGCAGCACGGCATCCCCAAGGCATATGCCTCGGGCGCAGAGGTCATCGCCGACCCCGAGGTCGATCTGATCCTCAACCTGACCACGCCGCAGGCGCACTATGAATACAATCTGGCGGCGCTCCAAGCCGGCAAGCATGTCTATACCGAAAAGCCGCTCGCCATGACCTATGCAGAAGGCAAGGAGCTGGTCACGCTGGCAAAGGAAAAGGGGCTGCTGCTCGGCTGCGCACCGGATACCTTTTTAGGCGGCCGCCTGCAAACCATCCGCGAGCTGATCGACAGCGGCAAGCTCGGCCGCATCACGGGTGGCGGCGCCTACTTCATTGGACACGGGCACGAATTTCATCACCCTGCACCCGCCTTTTTCTATCAGCCCGGCGCAGGCCCGCTGTATGACATGGGACCGTACTACATGACCGCGCTGCTCAGCCTGCTCGGTCCGGTGCGGCGCGTCTGTGCGATGGCTACCAAGGCCGCCGACACCCGCACAGTCCCGTCCGGTCCCAGCAAGGGACAGGTGCTGCCCGTCGATGTGGACACCCACATCAACGCCATTCTGGAATTCGACTGCGGTTCGGTCGTCACGCTGACGTGCAGCTTTGACGTTTGGGATTCCGAGCTGCCGCGCATGGAGCTGTACGGCACGGAAGGCACCGTGCTGATCGACGAAAAGGACCCGATCTCCGGCCCCAATCTGTTCGGCGGCGACACGCTGCTGCGCACGCCCGCGGAATACCGCTGGGCCGACCCGGAACGCCGTCCCGAACATGTGAACACGCCATGGTCGATCGTGCCCAACCACCACCCGTTCAATTCGGTCAGCCATGCGGAAAACCCGCGCGGCATCGGTCTGGTGGACATGGTCTACGCACTGGCGCAGCACCGCGCGCCGCGCGCGTCGGGCGAGATGGCGCTGCATTCTCTGGAAGTGATGGAATGTATCCTCAAGTCTGCGCATGAACACATCTTCTGCGAACCGGAAACCACCTTTGAGCGTCCCGCTCCCCTGCCGCTCGATTTTCCTGCAAGCGAACAAACCAACTGAACACGGTTTTCCGAAAAGAAAAAGGCTGCCCAAAGGCAGCCTTTGTTTGTTGGGTTACCGTTTTCTTGCTATCGCCTGGCAAGCCGCAGCCACAATATCCGTAGCCGTCATATTATACTGCTCCATCAGGAAATCCTGCGGCCCAACCTGTCCGAAGCGGTTCTGAATACCAACACGCTCGAGCGGTATTGGGCACTTAGCAGCGAGCAAATTTGCCACAGCCGATCCCAAGCCGCACGAAACCTGATGGTTTTCCGCGGTCACAATGCAGCCTGTTTCGGCAGCTGCTTTCAGAACCAGTTCGTCATCCAGCGGTTTCCATGTGTGCATATCGATTACACGCGCGGAGATATCTTGCTGTGCCAGCTGCTCCTGTGCCTTGAGCGCCTCGTCCAGCAGAATGCCGGAGGCGATGATCGTCACGTCACTGCCGTCGCGCAGGGTAACACCCTTACCGATTTCAAATTCCGAACCATCTGCATATACCGTAGTGAACGTCTTACGGATCAGGCGCATATAGGACGGGCGGTTATCCGCCGCCAGCTTCTTGGTCAGCGATTTGGTCTGCGCAATGTCGCACGAATCAATGACGACCGCGTTCGGGATGGTCATATACAGGGCGCAGTCCTCAAACGGCATGTGGGTTGCGCCATTGAATGCCGCCGTTACGCCGGGGTCGGAGCCGATGACATGCACTGGCAGTTCGGAATAGCCCGCCGCCAAAAATGCCTGATCGAACATGCGGCGGGAGGCAAAGCAGCCGAACGAATGTACAAAGGCCGTTAGACCGGTCGCTGCCATGCCCGCAGCAACGCCCATCGCGTTCTGCTCCGCAATGCCTGCGTTAAAAGTCCGCTTGGGGAATGCCTTTAGCAGCTTTCCGGTGTTGATGCAGCCCATCAGATCGCAGTCGATATGCACCAGCTTTTTGTTTTCCGCCATCATCTCCAGCATGGCTTCCACATAGCCGTCGCGGTTCGCGCGGCTGTCCTTCTCATGCTTGCCAATCAATGTTACACTCATCGTTTTCCCCTCCCTTACTGCTCATTTTTGACAGCTTCCAGCGCAGCCTCCGCCGCGGCAATTGCTTCATCCCACTGCTCCTGCGTCGGCTGCGAGGAATGTGCACCCGACGGCTCGGCAAAAGTTGCGCCCTTGCCCTTGACCGTATTCAGGATCAGGCAGCTCGGCTTGCCCTTGCAGGCGCAGGCCTGCTGCAGCGCATCATAAATCTGCTCAATGTCATTGCCATCCTCAACATTGATGACATTCCAACCAAACGCATCAAACTTGGCGCCAATGCCCTTTCCGTGGCTCATCACATCAACAACCGCGCCGTCGAGCTGCCGCTTGTTGTCATCCACCAGACAGATCAGGTTGTCCAGCTGGTAATGCGCGGCAAACTGCGCGCCTTCCCAGATCTGACCCTCATCCGCTTCGCCGTCGCCAATTGCCACAAACACATGATTGTCACGGCCCTGCACGCGGCTGCCCAGCGCCGCGCCAACCGCCTCACTCATACCCTGACCAAGCGATCCGGTCGTCAAATCAACGCCGACTGTCTTATTGCGGTCGGTATGGGACGGGAAGTCCGTGCCCGGCTGATTGAGCGTATAAGCAGTCTCGATTGGATAATAGCCCTTCAGGCCCAATGTTGCGTACATGACCGGTCCGCCGTGGCCTTTGGAGAGCACAAACCAATCTCGACCCTCCCAGCGCGGGTTTTTCGGGTCAATATTCATCACCGCGCCGTACAGAACCGCCATTGCGTCGGCCATGGACATCGAGCCGCCGACATGGCCAAAACCACGCGAGCCGATAATTTTCAATGTTTCCAGACGGATTTCCGCCGCAAATACGCGAAGCTCATGCAATTTCTGCTGATCCATAATTTCCTCCTTTAGTGATGCTAACAAGCGCCCGCCCGATGCCTTCGGACGGGCGCTTGTCCTTTGGTTTATTGAATGCGCGCGATCTCTTTGGCAAGCTTTTTCTTCTGCTCCAGATTGGACTGCCGGGCGATCATGATGCGCTGTGCCTGCGGCGAGCCTGCGCCGTGCATGGACTCGGGCAGATAGCCCACCGCTGCGGTGCCCATCGTCATGTTCTCGATCAGGCGCAGCACGCGCATGCGGTCCTCGGTCGGAACGCTTGCTACGCCCTTGAGATACTTCTCGATATAGTCATGCGTTGCCGGGTTGCGGTAATCAGCCTCGGACGGCTGCGTCACCATCAGGCCGCCGGCCAGATCCTGCGCGAGCCGCGCAATCTCATACGGGAAGCGCGTGACATTCTGCTTGCAGACATTTGCCAGCAGCAGGTCGATCAGGTAGTTGCCGCTCTTGGTCTTGGTGCCCTGCGACGAGCACGCGATGCCGCAGCAGTACAACGTTTCGTTCAGATGGGTCATTTCGATAATCTTGTCCTTGACGTGGCTCGCCTTCGCGCAGCCCGCCATCTCGGTCGCGAGCGCGGTCGCGCCGATCAGCACATCACCCACGCCAACCTTGCAGCCGCCGTAGCTCTGGCGATGATAGCCTGCGAAGCGCTCCACCATCATGCCGGCAAATTCCACCTCGCCGTTGAGGAAGATCATCTCGTTCGGGATGAACACGCGGTCGAAAATGACCAGCACTTCATGGCCGCCGTATACCTTATTGCCGACGTCGATATCGTTGTATTCCTCGGTCTTGCGGGTGTCGCAAGACTGACGGCCGAGAATGAGCGTGATGCCCTCCGCATCCGTCGGGCAGGCAAACGAAATCGCATAGTCCTCGTCACCCTTGCGCATCGAGATGGTCGGCATCACGAGCACATAGTGGCTGTTTAAGTAACCGGTCTGGTGCGCCTTTGCGCCCGTGACATACACGCCGTCCGCGGTGCGCTCCACGACATGCAGGAACAGATCCGGATCGGCCTGCTGTGACGGGGACAGCCCGCGGTCGCCCTTGACGTCGGTCATCGCACCATCGACCGCCCAGTCATTATTCTGCACATCAGACCAGAATTTGACGAAATTCTTGTAATATTTTGTGTTACAGGCCTCATCGGTTTCATACGTTGTGGAGTAAACCGCATTTGCCGCATCCAGTCCAACGCAGCGCTGGAAGCACGCCGCTGTCTTTTGGCCCAGCAAGCGCTGCATTTTAACCTTGCGGATCAGGTCGTCGGTCGACTGGTGCAGATGCGTGAAGCGGTTGATCTTTTTGCCCGTCAAATTGGAGGTCGCCGTCATCAGGTCATCATACTGGGGATCCTCGGCCAGCTCATAGGTCGCGGCAAACGAATTAAGCGACGGGCGCACGATCGGATCGTCCACCACGTTTTCCACCTTTTCCCCGAAGCGGTACAGGTTGAGATGCAGCGTCCGCAGCGACGCGATGTATTGTTCTTTTGTCATCATAATTGCATATCCTTCTTTCCTATCCATATTGAAAGAAACCATCTCGCACAGGTAGGAATCCGTAGAAGGCAACTTCACATCCCCCTGTGTCCGACGCTGTTCCATCACTGAAATACGTTTTAGCCCATTAATAGATATGTATAATATACACAATACCCGGAAAAAGCAATCAGCGCCATTAATATCAGATAAATCAGTATAATCTGACCCCGTGTAAACGGTTTTTTCTCTGCCGCCATAAGATCACTCCTCTTGCGATCCGACACGCGGTTTAAACCGTCAGTTTTTCCCCAAAGCGCTTCTCATACTCCTCCGCCAGCTCCGCGCGGAACTTGGGATGCGCAATCGCAATCAGACGCTTGGCGCGCTCGCGCAGCGTCTGCCCGCGCAGCTGTGCCACGCCGTACTCGGTCACGATGTAGTTGACGTCGCAGCGGCTGGTCGTGACCGGGCCGCCGGTCGTGATCGTGGTGACGATCTTGGACGACGACTCGTTCTTGGTGGTCGAGTGCAGCGCAATGATCGAGCGTCCGCCCTTGGACAGGTTCGCGCCGCGCACGAAATCCATCTGTCCGCCGATGCCCGAGATCTGCCTCAGGCCGATCGCTTCCGCACACACCTGTCCCTGCAAGTCCACCTCAACGCACGAGTTGATGGACACAACGTTGTCATTCTGCGAGATGATGGCTGGATTGTTGCACACATCCACCGGCAGCATCCGGATCATCGGATTGTTATCCACATAATCATACAACCGGCGTGTGCCCATCAAAAAGGTGACACACACCTTTTCTACATCGCGCTGCTTGCGCTTGCCGTTGATCACACCGCTTTCCAGCAGCGGCAGTACACCGTCGGAGATCATCTCGGTGTGCAATCCGAGGTCTTTTTTCTCCCCGAGAAACGAGCACACCGCATCGGGCAGCGCACCGATACCTAGCTGCAAGCAGTCACCGTCCCGCACCAGATCCGCGATATACTTGCCGATCTGGCGATCCTCCTCGGAGATTTTGGCGGGAGCAGATTCGGGCAGCGGCTCCCACGAGCACAGGAAACCGTCGATTTCAGACACATGCACAAAGCTCTCGCCATAGGTACGCGGCATATTCGGATTGACCTCCGCAATGACCGTTTTGGCAGACTTGACCGCCTGTGCGCCGTAGTCGCAGGACAAGCCGAGCGACACATATCCGCGCTCATCCGGCGGCGAGCAGGTGAACGCAAACACATCCACCGGCAGCGTCCCGTCCCGAAACATGCGCGGCACATCCGAGAAGAATACCGGCGTATAGTCCGCGCGGTGCTCCGCGATCGGCTTGCGCGCCGCGCCGCCCACAAACAGGGCGTTATGACGAAAATGACTCTCCATGCCGGGCTGCAAATACTCGCCCGAGCCGAGATACACCATGTGCGCGACTTCCACGTTATGGAACTGCTCCGCCATGTGCGCCATCGTACGCTGGAAGATGATTGGCTCGCCCACCGCGTGGCCGAACACCACGCGGTCGCCGTCATGGATGACACCGACCGCCTGCTCGGGCGTCATGGTGTGCTCCTTATAATAGCTTCTCCAGTCCATTCCTGTCCCTCCCCGCTTAAAACGCCGCGCGGTAGATCGAAAGGATATCGTCCTCGGTCAGTTCCACATAATTGTTGCCCAGCAGGCGCTGCTGCGTCTCAATGACATTGCGCGCAAAGTCCGGCAACTCCTCCGCAGTCACGCCGTGCTCGCGCAGCGGATCCTTTTTCAACACCTCATCCATCAGCGCATATAACTTTTCCAGCGCAAATACCGGCTCGACCTGCAATTCCTTGGACAGGATCTCCTCAAGCTGATTGAGCTTGCCGATCGGCTTCTTCTCCTGATATTTGCGCATGACATCGGCAAACATCAGCTGGTTTGCTTGCCCGTGCGGGATATGGTGCACGCCGCCGAGCGGATAGGCCATCGCATGCACCGCTGCACAACCTGCATGACCAAACGCGATGCCCGCAAAGTTAGATGCGCGCAAAAATTCCAGCGCATTCTGCTTCCAGCCATCCTTACTGCCGGACGCGACCGCCTGCTTCCAGCCGCGCAGGATCAGCTGCAGCGCCTTTTCCGAAAACAGCTCGCTGAGCGCGCAAGCGTTCGGGCTGAGATAGCTTTCCACTGCATGCACCATCGCATCAATCGACGAGGTGGCAAACACGGGATACGGCAGGCTTTGCAGCATGGCGGGCACCAAAGCCGCCTCGTCCGCAAACATCGCCGGGGAAACCAGCCCGACCTTCACGCCCTTAGAGGTACGGTTAATGATCGAGATGTTGGTCACCTCGCTGCCCGTACCGCAGGTCGTGGGCACGATAATGAGAGGATGCTCCTTTTGCAGGTCTGCCATGCGGTCATACAGGTCGTCTACACGGTCCTCCGGGCGCGCCACGGTCAGCACCTTAGCAATATCGATCACCGTGCCGCCGCCGACCGCAATGATACAGTCATACTCTTTACCGCGCAGGTCGTCCAGAATGGCGTCCACCATCACGTCTGTCGGCTCGCCCGCACCGTACTTCTCCTGAAAACAGGTCTGGCAGCCGAGGTTCAGCGTCGCGATCGTCGGGTTATAGATGTACTCGTTGGTCAGGATGAGATCGCGTGCGCCAAGGTTCAATTCCTGCGCCATCGCACAAAAATCCGCGTATTCTGCAACAGCAGGCATGATTCGAAAGGCTTTCATTTGATTTGCCCCCTTTTTCTCAGATATCCGGAAAATACTTTGCGTCCGGCGCCGTTACCCACTCGTATTCCTTCACCGTGGTGGTAACGATATTCTTGTCATCCTGTAAGCGGATGCACCACAGATAATACTCCGCATAGCCGGGCGCGGCTGCCTGGGAATGGGTCACATTGCACGGCATACCGGTCAGGTCGTTGTTTTTTACCTTATATGCGTTATCGCCGTACTCCGCAAGGCCATAGCCGTTTTCCGGCAGGAACTTATAATAATACATTTCCGGCTCGACGTGCTGGTGCGGCGGATAAGAGGACCACTTTCCCGGGAAATGTACAACTTCTCCGATAAAGAAATTGGTCTCAGGACAGTTGGAACGGTCAAAGAAGGTGCGTACCAAACGGGTGGAGCACTCGTTCATCTGACCTGCGCCGCGTTCCTCATTGGCGCACAGGCAATCCTCCGGACGCATCAGGCGGGCTGCAAAGCTGCGCTTGTTCTCGGTGCGCACGACAGCGATCTCGGCATCCTGCTCAGCAGAAATAATCACATTGGTGTTCTGCGGCACATGCAACAGGATTGCGCCTTCGTGGAAGCAGTCCTTGCGTTCCACTGTTTCACTTTTACCGTCCCACTCAAAGATGACTTTACCGGAAAGAAGATCATACACGACCTCCTGCGCGTAGTCAAAATGCTGCACGTCACCCGCCGCCATTTTAACCACGCCAAATTCCATCCCCATCATCTCCGGATTTTCCACAGCGGAAATCATCTTGTTGTAGCCTTTTTCAAACGGCCCTTTGCTTGTGTATTTCATTTTTTGCTCCTTTCCCCTGTTTTTGAGCAGCAAACAGCCGCCCGCTCATAACGGGCGGCTATGTTATACCAAAATTTATATTCAGTACCGAATCGTTCCTGTTCTATTTCCATGCTCTGACCGTCCCTTCGGGCAGCGCACACTGCAGCACGCGCTGCCTTTCAGGCGGTAATGAAAGAGAAATGTTTGGGAGAATGCACTATCAATTCGTGAGAGACATGGAAGAAAATAGGAGAACGGGATATCAGTACATTCTCGCTTCTGCCAGATGGTCGTCAATCCGCTTACGGGCCTCCTGCACCGCCGCAGACTTCGAGGTGGAAGCTACGCCGATGTGCCACCAGGATTCATAGCCCTCTGCCATGGTCTTGGGCAGCACCTTGGCATCAATGATGCACGAGCCTTTTTCCTGTTTAGCCGCGCGTACTGCCTGACGGAACTCCTCCGGCGTCTTGGCGGTAAAGCCCTTCATGCCGTAGCCTTCGCCTACCTTGGCAAAATCGGTGTAGCAGTACTTGCCGTCGAGTTTGCCGGTTTCCTCATTGCGGTGACGCATTTCGGTTGCCAGTGTGCCAACGCCATTGCCCATCTGCAGGTTGTTGATGCAGCCAAACGCCGCGTTATCAAATACCACAACCGTGATCTTGGCGTTTTCCTGAATCGCGGTCGGGATCTCAGAGTTGAGCATCATAAAGGAGCCGTCGCCCACCAGCGCATACACTTCCTTGTCCGGTTGAGCCAGCTTGGAGCCCAGCGCACCGGCAATCTCATAGCCCATGCAGGATGCGCCGTATTCCATATTGTAGGAATCCTTTGCATCGGTGACCCACAAACGCTCGAGGTCTGCCGGCAGCGAACCTGCCGCTGCAACGACGATCGCATCGTCGTCGATTTCCTCGCGCAGAATACCGACTGCGTTGGACTCGGTGATCGTACCGCCGATGTCGTTGATGAAATCGTTCATAATCTTCTCAGTCCAGCTCGGTACGCACGGTACAAACTTGCCCTCGCCAAAGCCTTCGCCATGGTACTGCACGCCCAGCACGCGCAGGCGCTCCTCTTCCCATACCTTGCGGATCTTGTCGATCTCGTCGGTATAAGCGGTCTTGTAATTTGCTTCCTTCAGCTTCTCCATGATCGCTTCGAGCGTTACCTTGGCATCGCCGACGCAGCGCGTCGCGTCCAGCTTTTCTGCGTGGAACTCGGAAGTGTTGATCGCCAGCACCTTGATATCCGGGTTGCGGAACAGCACCCACTTGGAACCGGTGACAAAATCGTTGAAACGGGTGCCGACGCCGATCACCAGATCGCAGTCCTTGCAGAGCGCATTGGCTGCCAGACCGCCGGTAACGCCGATGCCGCCAACCGACAGTTCAAAGGAATCCGGCAGCGCGGAGTGGCCGGCCTGCGTCTGGGATACCGGAATGTTAAACGCCTTGCAAAACTCCATCACGGTTTCTCCGGCCTCGGAGTAACGCACGCCGCCGCCCGAAATGAACATCGGCTTCTTGGAAGCTTTGATCAGCTCCACCGCCTGATTGATCTCATATTCGTCGGCAACGCGGCGAGCAACATGATGTACGCGCTTCTGGAAGAAGTAATCCGGAAAATCAAAGCTCTCACCCTGTACGTCCTGGGGCATAGAGATGACAGCAGTACCGCAGTTTGCCGTATCGGTCAACACACGGAATGCATTGATCATCGCGCTCATCAGCTGCTCGGGACGAGTCACACGATCCCAGTACTTAGCGACCGGCTTAAAGCAATCAGAAGCGGTCATGGACAGATCACTCGGTACCTCAAGCTGCTGAAGTACTGGGTCCGGCTGGCGGGTTGCGAAGGAATCGGACGGGAACAGCAAAAGCGGGATGTTGTTGATGGTCGCAGTCAGCGCCGCGGTCACCATATTAGCCGCACCCACGCCGATCGAGGACGAGCAGGCGATGATCTTGCGGCGGTTGTGCTGCTTGGCGTAAGAGATCGCAGCGTGCGCCATGCCCTGCTCGTTGCGGCCCTGATAGACCCGGAGATGGCCCGGGTCCTCCTCGAGTGCCTGCCCGAGGCCGACTACCATGCCGTGGCCGAAGATAGTGAAAATACCGTCTACAAACGGTTCTACCTTGCCGTCCATTTCGATGTACTGCTGATTGAGAAACTTGACGATTGCCTGACCAACGGTCATTCTGGTTTTGCTCATGATGCTTCCTCCTCAAATCAATTTGTCTCACATGGTCGTTTTAGCGACCCTCGTTTTTGATGGTTTCAGTTTAGCATTTTGGCCGTCATATTTCTTTTAACATCTTGGTTTGATGCTTATTTTTATAATTTTGATCTTTTTGGCACATTTCCCTCCACACAGGCAAGTATTTTTTCTCCTTTTTCACCTGCAAGTGCCCATTTACTAACGTTCCAAGACAGCACAGCTTCCACCGCTGACAAGACTGTTTTTTTGAATATCTCGCTTTTGTAGGAAATTCCCCGATATTCGCCTGCCATTTTTCGACCTGCATACGCTTGTTTTGCTAAAAAAATAGAGGCAACCTCAATATTTTGATAAAATTATGTTTTTCCCTGTGCCGCTGCACTCCATGACATGCGCAGCGCACGCAGGCATTTTTACAGAATGTTGCTGCTATTTTTCTCGGTGTTTTCCCACATCCATCCCAGTCTTTTGAAATACTTGCCATGCCGTCGGAAAACACATGAATCTGAAAGAAGCCTATCGTCAAAAATGCTATGCTATATACAACAAAAAAAACCTGACTTAGACAGGCAGCAACATATTATCAAGCTATTCTGGATCCACTTCAAAAGGAGGAAATATCATGTTATTTGCTGTTCTTGCTCTGGTAATTATTTTTGCTAATATGTATCTAACCCGCAGCATCACATATACCATGTTTTCGGATTCGTCCGATTACGATTACCGCTAACTACCTCTTACTCTTTTTTCTCTCTTGTGCAGCGCCCCAGCACCATAGCGTGCCGGGGCGCTTCTCATTGCATGAAAATGCGCTGTACACAATTCGCGTACAGCGCATTTTCTTTATTTCTTTTTGCGTTTCTTGTTTGTGCTCCCACTTTGTTCCTTTTGCGTAACTATATAGTTCTGTCGATATTTATTGGGCGGCATGCCAACGTTTTTGGTAAATTGCAGGTTGAAATAACTCTGTGTATCATAACCCACCATTTCAGCAATCCGTGTAATAGACAAATCGGTCGTAATAAGCAACGTTTGTGCCTCACCGATCCGGCGGCGCAATAGATACTGCACCGGTGAGTAGCCGCTCATCTGTTTGAAGACGTGCGACAGATAATATGGGCTGATGTGCAATGCTTCTCCCATGCTTTGCAACGTAATCGGCTCCATATAGTGCCGATCAATGTACTCTTTGATGCGCCGTCCCAAAACGTGAGGTTCCTCCACCGGTTTTTCCACTATGGCATCCACTCCATCCGTTACCGTCAGCACCTTAACCAGCAGTGCGTGCATCAGACTATGGCAAAATGATTCTGCACGCGGCTCACCCGATGCCAGATTGCGGAACATCATTTCAAACAGGATACGCAGGTCGCCAAAACTCTGCCCTGTCGGGAAAACATAGCCCGCGTCATCGGGCAGTAGTGCATTAGCACGCAAGCCTGGCATATGCAGCCCGCCGATCGCCACACAATAGCTGCCGATCTCCATATCCGGCCCAGATATTTCATCGTGAACCACGCCTGCATTATAGACCAGCAAATCTCCCGGCTGGATATAATATTTTTTATCGTGAATCAGATATTCGCTGGAACCGCTGCAAATCAAAATAATTTCGACGAAATCCTCATGCGCGTGCATCACACGCGGGTGCGCGCTGGCATCCGGCCGGATCTCGCTGACATAGAGCAGACGAGGATCATTCTCCCCGACGAACATGGATTGAAATTCTTTTTTTACAAAGCACTGCACATTAAGAGAATGTTGTTGTGCCATGCTGTCCCTCCTTTGCCTATTCGTCTGGATGTCTGCACATCCTTTCCACTACCACTATCGATATTTAGTCCCTGCTAATCCCCGCTCAGCCCCGCTTACCATCCTGACACGGTTTTTCACCATCCTTACGGAACGAACGACGATATTGTCCCGGCGACATCCCCACATATTTTTTAAACATCGTATTAAAATGACAGACGCTGGTATATCCCAGACGGTCTGACACTTCGGCAATCGGCAGCGTTTCATGAATCAACAGATCCTGTGCTTCTCCGATACGCCGTTTGATGACATACTGCATGGGAGGCGTGCCAAACTCCTCGCTGAAAATGTGCGCCAGATAATACTCATTCATGTGCAGTCGGTCCGCCACAACGCGCAGCGTCAGGTTTTCAGAATAATGCTCATCCAGATATTGACGCACCCGATGCGCCAAAACGGACGGTGTTTCCACCTTCGATGCGGTCTGCTGTCTGGCGCGGCTGCCGACCAACGCCTGTGTGAGCAGCACCATAGAATACGCCAGACTGCTGCACACTGCTCCCAGATGCGCGGTATCGGCCGACAGCAGATATAGTAGCCGCATCATGTGCTTCACCTGTTCGGCCAATTGTCCGCAAGAGACCACCGGGCAGGTATACGGATCAATCAAGCAGTTCAGCGGCAACCCTTCCAGCTGCACCCCGGTCAGCGCCACGCTATATGAATAGATCTGCCGTACCAACGCCGGCTCCTCTCCATGCAGCACTCCTGCGTTACAGATTACCATGTCCCCTTTGCAGATCGGATACAGCCGGTTATCAACCATATACTGTCCCTCGCCGCTGCATACATAAAACAACTCCAGCATGTTGTCATGGACATGTGGCAGATGAGACTGTTTGTCATTACTGGTTCGGTCGATCAGCACACAATTTACAAATCCCGGAAGCTCTATCATCGGATCACACCATCCTCCCCGCTTGAGAACAATCACAAGATTTCACAATTTTGTTTTCCCGTTTCGGCTTTTTTCATGCCCTGCCGCGCGCTTTTCCCACAAGAACCCGCTAACACCTTAATCACATTTTCTTCTATAATAAGTCACAAGAACAGCAGAGAAAACGCAGAAAGCAAGACAAATGTTGAGAAATCATTGTTTGCTGCATCGTCATCGCTTTATTTTATTATAGCACAGCTCATGGCGATACGCTTTGAAAATCCTGCTTTTTTGATGCATCTATGAGGAACACCCGCTGATATGAAGAAGGAGAGTGCATGAAAATGAAAAAGGTACGTATTGGTCTGTTAGGCGCTGGACGCATCGGCAAGCTGCACGGGGAAAATCTGGCGCATGCTGTACCGGAGGCTGAACTGTACGCCGTTGCCGATCCGTTTATGAACGACGCGACCCGCGCATGGGCTGCCGACATGGGCATTGCCCACTGCTATGACGATCCGGAACAAATTTTCAGCGACGCATCAATCGAAGCGGTCTTTATCTGCTCCTCCACCAACACACACGCTGACTTTATTATGCGCGCAGCCAAAGCCGGCAAGCATATTTTCTGTGAAAAGCCGATCGACACCAATCTGGCCAAAATCCAAGAGGCACTCGACGCAGTCAAGAACGCAGGTGTCAAGCTGCAGGTTGGCTTTGTGCGCCGCTTCGACCACAACCACAAAATGGTGCGCGACACCGTCGCCTCCGGCCGTCTTGGCAAGCCCAACATCGTCAAAGTCACCTCGCGCGACCCCGACCATCAATCCATGGACTACATCAAGGTTTCGGGCGGCATCTTCATGGACATGACCATCCATGATTTCGATATGGTCCGCTATCTGGCCGGCAGCGAAGTGACCGAAGTCACCGCATACGGCGCAGCACTGTCCGGCGCGGGCTACGACCAGTACGGCGATGTAGACACCGCCATTGTGATGATGAAGTTTGAAAACGGCGCGCTCGGCGTGATCGACAACAGCCGCGCCGCACATTACGGCTACGATCAGCGCACCGAGGTGCACTGCGACAAGGGCTGCGTACAGGTTGCCAACGACCTGAATGATCAGGCAATGATCTCGAGCGCCGACGGTGTGGAGATCGCAAAGCCCACTTGGTTCTTCCTCGAGCGATACAACAATGCGTTTATTGCGGAGGCAAAGGCATTCACACAGGCCGTCCTGAACGATACTGACACGCCGGTCACCGGCTTTGACGGCCTTCAGCCGGTCAAGATCGCCATGGCAGCCGCCAAATCCCTACAGGAGCATCGTCCCGTCAGCCTCAGCGAAATCCAATAATCCGGGAGGTGCGAGAACATGCAAGCTGTAACCCCGGTGCAAACCGCATCTCCTGCTGCTCCGCTCTCTTGGTGGACGCGCATCTCCTATGGTTTGGGCGACACCGCATGCAATGTTGTCATGGGTATCACCACCGCGGTGCTGACATTGTTCTATACCGATTATGCTGGCGTATCCGTCGCTGTTGTCGGCCTTGCGATGCTGATTTCCCGCGTATTCGACGGCACTTCCGATGTAATTATGGGTGTGATCGTCAACAAGACTAAATCCAAATGGGGCAAAGCCCGTCCTTGGGTATTGTGGATGGCCGTGCCGTATGCACTATGCACCATTTCGATGTTCTGTATTCCACAATCTACCGAAACCGTGCAGTTCTGGTACATATTTGTTACCTACAACCTGTGTACGACCGTTTGTTATACCGCCATCAATGTGCCATACGGTACGCTTTCCACGCTGATGACCCGCTCCTCCCATGAACGGGATATGCTGTCTGTCATCCGCATGGCGTTATCCCCCTTTGGCAAGATCATCGCCGTCACCTTCACCTTGCCGATCGTCAAGCTGTTCGGCGACGATCAAGCGGCGTGGATCAAGGTCATGAGCATCTGGTGCGTCATTGCGGTCGGTCTGCTGATTATCTGCTTTGCCAACTGCAAAGAAACCGTGCGTTTCGAGGTACAGCAACAGGCACAGCCCAAAGTGACTGCGGGACGCAGCCTGAAAGCCCTGCTGTCCAACCCCTATTTCTGGGCGACCCTGATTCTGTGGGCAGTCACCTGTATCCATACCACCATCATCGGCACCGATCTGCCATACTACTGCAAATATGTATTGGGCAACGACGAGCTGTACAGCTTCATTTACACGGCTGAAATCGTTTCGCTCATTGTCGGCGCGCTAGCCTGCCCCCTTTTGCTGCGCCGGTTCAACAAACGAGACCTTTCGCTGCTGGGTTGTGTGATCGTGGTCGCGGCACAGGCACTCATTATGCTCCACCCCAACAGCTTCAGCTGGATCATGACCATGACCATCATCCGCTCTCTGGGACAAGCACCGCTAACCTCGGTTGTGTTCGGCATGATGGGCGACGTAGTAGAGTATGGCCAATGGAAATCCCATATCCGGCAGGAAAGCCTGATTTTCGGCGCCGGTTCGCTCGGATTCAAGGTCGGCACCGGCGTGACCAGTGCCATCATGACCATGCTGCTCGAAGGAGCAGGCTTCCTCAGCTCGACCACGGGCGGTGCGGTGCAGCCGGAATCCGCCAAGGAAATGATTGCTACGATCTTCTACTGGGGTCCCATTCTGGTCTGGGCCATCGCCATTGTGGTATTACTGCTGTATCGACTGGACAAGATTTATCCCACCATCATGAAAGAACTGGCCGAGCGCGAAGCGCGTGGCGAAATGTAAAGGAGTATGCGATATGTTGAAACTCGGCTATAACGAGGCCACCTGCAAGGAAAATTCCACGGTGGAAAAAGACCTCGAGCTGTGTGAAAAATACGGCTACGACTATATTGAACTGCGTCTTGATATGCTGAAAGAATACCTCAAGACGCATACCGTAGACGATCTGAAGGCATTTTTCGCCAAGAGTCATCTCAAGCCCTATGCCTTCAACTCCATCGAAAACATCAATTTCTGCACCCCGGAGGAGTGGAAGGCGCTCGTCGAACTGTTCACCTTCGGCTGCGAAGTCGCCCAGCAGATCGGCAACCCGTATATCATTGTCGTACCGACCGTTACGGCAGAAATCTGCACCAAAAACGAGCAGGAAGTGTTCGAGGACTCGGTCAAGGTGCTCAACCAGCTTGCCGATATTGCGGAGCCTTATGGAGTCAAGCTGTCTTTTGAGCCAATCGGCGACCGTAAATGGTGCTGTAACAGCGTGCGGCAGGCGCTTGAGATCGTGCAGGCGGTCAACCGCGACAGCGTCGGCCTGACGATCGACTGCATCAACGTCTATCTGCACGACAAATGCGCGGACGTGGGCTTCATCCGCAAGGTGCCCAAGAATAAACTGTTTGTATTCCATATCAACGACTGCGAGGATTTGCCGCTCGGCATCCTCGACCATTGCCACCGCCTAATGCCCGGTCTGGGCGCGATCCCGGTCAAGGAAGTTGCGGAAGCAGTGCAGGCGGTCGGCTACGATGGTCCTGCCTGTCTCGAACTGTTCCGCCCGGAATACTGGGCCATGGATGCAGAAGATGTCATCCGCATGGGAGCGGAAACCACCCGTCCGTTCCTGTAACAGCAGGATTTTCAAAAAAACACCGTTTCCACCGTGCGCCGCCTCCGTGCGGCGCACCGCTTCCAGGGCGCTGTTTGGTATCGATTCTGCGCATTTATCTGGCGTTTTTCTTCATTTTGTCTCTTACGCACACTTTTTGAACAAACCCAAGAAGTTGAAAGAAAAAGCGCATGCAGACTGTTACACTGTAACCAGTAAGTAAGACCGCCACATATCAAACGAAAGGAAGGAATCCCATGTTAGACCCGAATAAAGTAAAAATCGGTATCGCTCCGATTGCATGGACCGAGGACGATATGCCCGAAATGGGCGCGGAGAACAGCTTTCTCCAGACCATCAGCGAAATCGCGCTGACCGGCTATGTCGGCACTGAGATCGGCTGCCAGTACCCGCGCGATCCCGCCATCCTGAACAAGGAATTTGGCCGCCGCGGTATTTCGGCCATCACCGCGTGGATCAGCACGTACTTAAACGAGCAGCCGCTTTGGTGGAACGAGCGCGCCTTTGTCGACCACATGAATTTCCTCAAGTCCATCGGCGCGACCGTCATCAACACCTCGGACCAGTCCTTCTCCATCCAACACCAGTGGAACACCCCACTTGCCAACAAGAAAGTGCTCAACGACGATGAGTGGGAAGTGCTCACCAAGGGCCTCAACCACCTCGGCAAAATCGCCTATGACAACGGCATGAAGATCGTCTACCACCACCACATGACGACCACCGTACAGACCACTGCGGAGATCGACCGCATGCTCGCCATGACCGATCCGAAGTATGTCAGCATGATCTACGACACCGGCCACCTGACCTTCTCCGGCGAGGATCCGATCGAAATCCTCAAGAAGCACCACGACCGCATCGGCCATGTCCACCTCAAAAATGTGCGCAAGCCCGCCATGGACAAGTGCTACGCGGAAAACAAGAGCTTCCTGCGTTCGATCCCGGAAGGCGTGTTCACCGTACCGGGCGACCCGGAGGGCTGCGTGGACTTCCCGACCGTGTTCAAACTGCTCGACGAATACAACTACGAGGGCTGGCTGGTCGTCGAAGCGGAGCAGGATCCAGCCAAGGCCAACCCGCTGGAATACGCGCGCATGGCACGCGCATATGTCAAGGAGCACACCGGTCTTTGATGCGGTTGCCCTACGCAAACAGATCATTCAAATTTTGAAATAAAGGAGCGAATCCCTATGAAAAAGCTGAAAATCGGTATCATCGGCGTTGGCCGTCTGGGTTATGAGCATGCCTGCAACATTGCAAACCGCGTACCCGGCTCCGAACTGGTCGCGATCGCGGATGCAAACTTCGACCGCGCCAAGCAGGTCGCTGCAGAGCTGGGCGTTACTGCAGTATATAACGATCCCAAGGCGCTGTGCGAGGACCCGAATGTCGAAGCAGTCGCAATCATCACCAACACCGCATCCCATGTGGAGATGATCAAGCTTGCGATGGACGCTGGCAAGCATGTATTCTGCGAAAAGCCGCTGGCTGACACGGTTGAGAAGTGCAAGGAAGCGGAAAAGATTATCGCCGCGCACCCGGATCTTATCTTTATGCTGGGCTTCATGCGTCGCTACGACCACTCCTATCAGGTGGCCAAGAAGAAGATGGAAAATGGCGACATCGGCGACGTAATTCTGGTACGTTGCTACTCGCAGGACCCGATCTCCATCATTGAAGGCACGCTGGAATACGCTCCCCGCTCCGGCGGCCAGTTCATCGACATGTCCATCCATGATTTTGACCTGATTCGCTGGCTGACCGGCTCCGAGCCGAAGAAGCTGTGGGCGATCGGCGGCTGCTATGAGTTCAAGCAGTACAAGGATTGGGACGACGGCGACAACGTCTCCGGCCTGATGCAGATGGAGAACGACGCGATGGCGTTCTTCTTTGCCGGCCGCGCGGCAGCGCATGGTTCGCACGTGGAGACCGAAATCGTCGGCACCCGCGGTACGCTGCGCATTGCCTCTGTACCGACCGATTCTCTGGTTGAGGTCATGAGCGAGCACGGCGTATGCCGCGAATGCTATCAGGACTTCATCACCCGCTGGCATGACGCTTACATCACCGAAATCGAAGAGTTCTGCGATTGCGTAGCGACCGGCCGCAAGGCGACCCCGGGCGTTATCGACGGCACCCAGTCCACCAAGATCGCGTTCCGTTGCAAGGAATCCTTCCTCAAGAATGAACTGCTCCCACTGGAGTAATCTCCCCACATTCAATAAATCATCCCTATCCTCTTATCATACTTTGATATGCTGAAAAGGCAGAAGGACGAAGCAAATGTGCTTCGTCCTTCTGTCGTCATTAAGTCATAACGAGGACGCTACACACAAAGCATTGATGACTGCTATGCACATACGTCCATACTTTCTTCTCTAAAAAGCTGTACTGGAATGCATCCTAACATCTGTCTTAGCAGCATAAGGGTTCACCGCAAAGGTATTGTAGGGTGGCCATCAGAACACGCAAGACTTCGTTATATCTACACTGGAAATAATGAAATAGCGTCATACGCTTTGCGATCATAAGTCCGTTTCCAGATGAAATGATCCTTGATCTATTTTTTGCATCTTGCTGTGTGTCTTTCATTATCGTCATTTTCGTAAATGACAAGTTTCCGGTTCCTGTCACAGACCGCCAAGAGAACATCCTGAGCAGAATGGATCCCGTGCTGCTTAAGCTGCTTGTCCAGCCAGGTCAAATCCAACCCCATGCGTTGGAGGTTGCTTCCCAAAATCCGACCGTCCATGATCAACTCAGTAAACAGCAGCTCCTGCTCCGGACACAGATTCATGTCGCCGGGCGTTGCAGGACGCTGGGTGCTCACCGGAAGAATCGTCAGCCTTCCGTTGAATTCGAAAATTGCGGTCTGGATGCTGGTCAGGTCAAAGTATCCCTGCTGCCTGCACATAGTGAGGAATTCCTCTAAATCAAGCTTGGCTTTTTTCAGATTTGCCCGATAGAGCTTCCCGCGATCCATGAGGATCGTGGATGAGCCATAGAGATATCTGCGCGTTCTGGGAAATTTGTTGGTCACAACGCTGAGCAGAAGCGTAACCCCTGCATAGATGAGGATTGCAGCAAAGGGTTTCCATGGCTCCTCGAGTTCTGTGGCCATTTCCGCCGCAATAGATCCGATCGTAATTCCCGTGATATAATCAAAAAAATCCAGTTGTGCAATCTGTTTGTGCCCGATAAGCTTAGCCGCGATAAAAAGCGTGGCAAAGGAGCCCAGAACCGTCAAGCAAAGAGCAAAAACTTGAATATGGCACACCCCCCTTTCTCCATAGTCTGACCGGAATCTCGGCAAACCATACACAGCGGCATCTCCATGTTTTCCGCGCGATTCACCGGGTGAGCATGGAACTCATAGAATGGGGTATCCACAATATAAGGAGCAAATTATATGAAGTTTCATCCTTCTAAGAGGAACGGCTGTGATGGTTTCGTGACCGACCATGGGCCGGCGCCATTTACTGCCGATATCACATGTGCGGCACAGAAAAATCAAAATTTCCGCACCGCTTTTTGGACAGGGAACCACTTGCAAATGACACTGATGAGCATTCCCACTTGCGGAGAAATCGGCTTGGAGATGCATCCTGATACCGACCAGTTTATCCGGGTAGAAAGCGGGCGGGCACTTGTCCGTATGGGGTCTTGTAAAGAAAAGCTGGATTCCCAGTTTTGTCTCAAGGCCGGAGATGGCATTTTTGTGCCGGCAGAAACATGGCATAATATTAGCAACATCGGAGATTGTCCGCTGAAACTCTCCTCCATCTATGCGCCACCCCAGCATCCCAGAGGAACGATCCACCGTACGAAGGCGGATGCCGCGTCATAAGACTCTATCGGCATTTGCCACAGAGAATCCAATTTGCGAAGCTACATGGTGTAAAAATACCGGCAGGTTCCCGCTGGAACCATGCCGGTATTTCTGATGGTTTTATACTTAGATTGTTTGCAGAAAAATCCCGTCCTGAGACAGCCAACGGAAAAACTTACGACAATGCAATGACAAAAATTTTCTGTATTGGCAAAACAGAATGTATCTATCGAAACAAATCAAATACTTCTTCTAAGATCAATGCAATAATTGAGCGCTACATATTGTTCCGAAGTAGCGTCAGCATTTATCAGAGAATGACCGTCCATATTCTGTACATGCTTTTCCACTTTGTGACTGCAATACGATATGCCTCTGTCCGGTTTGTTTTGATGGCGATTTAATATATGCTGCTGTATAGCATGAGAGCCTATATGGCATTTGGGTATCGCCGCAGAAAAAGGACCTGCGTATGAGCTCCGGTGTTATCACCGGACAGCAGACATACTTTTTATACTGAATATCCCGAAGGGTGATATGATTGTCCTCATGGTACAGACCAACTCCGGTTTCAATTATCCGAGATATTTGATTTATCTGTATGCATTTTATATCACCTAGATTTTTTCAGAATAATACATCGTGTTACCCCTGCTATGGATTCCCCCTCGCATTTTCCATTTCCTTTTCTCACGATGCATAACCCATTACACGCAGATAATCATTGACCATTATTACTATAAACCCTGCATTTCTTTCTCTCTTTGTTGCGGTGACAGGCTTTGCCGCAAGGCGATTCTGATCACATATGCCATCCAGATACCAACACCTTTCCCTCATTCTTGTTATGAACACACCATCTTTAGAACCATTTAATCTTTCAGCCATTCCTCAAAGCGTTCCAGCGAGATCTCGCCAGCTTGACAGGCATCACGGTGCTTTTTTGCCTCTTCCGTCCATGCATGGAATTCCTCGCGCGTCATCGTGCCGTAGCGGATGCGGGCATTGTGGGTCTTGTAGGCGCGGTTATAGGCGCGTGTGATCGGGTTGCCGAGCAGTTTCTTCTGATAGACACGCGAAGCACCAACCTCCCGACAGGTTTTTCCTTTTTCATATTCACGGGAGCAGTATTCTGTCCGGTCGCCGTCTGTTGCTGCAAACAGCTTGCCACACAGGCGGCATTCTTTGAAACGTACCGCACGGCGCAGATAGGTGGATTTGAGGAAAACGTATAGTTCCTGCACAGAACGGGGATAGCAGACTTCTGCCATGACCATCTCCTGCTGTGTGCTGTAAAGGTATTCCGGATCCGTGTTTTCGGCCGGCGAGATCCAGCCGTTATAGGCCGCGCGTGTGCGGGCAGGAAGCAATTCCGTGCGGATAGCAGGCAAGCGCATGGGTGTACGCCCCCAGATCTCCCAATACCGGCGGCAGATATCCGCTGTTTCTGGGTTCAGGCAATCGAACAGCAGCGTGTGCGCATCTGCCCTGACCTTGTCCAGTTCCTCACGGAAATCGGTGACAATGGAAGGATCGATATCGTAGAAGCATTTGAGCAGGAGCGGCGCAAGCTGCATTACCAGCAGATAGAGGAACGGATTATCCACATGCTGAAAACGGAACAGTATTTCATTCCATTCCCCCATATTTTCCTCTCCGACCTGCGCTCGCTTTATCAGATATTCATAGGCTTCCTGTAAAAGGGGTTCATCAGTTTCCTTCCAGTTCTCCAGCAGTTGGATGATGCCTTCTCCGTAAGAAAAGGTGTGCCGGTGCAGCATGTGCTCTGCATTGTCGTAAAATTCAAAAACCTCCTGCTTTGCCGTAACAAATACGCGAAGATGGCACTCGGACGGAATGATTAGGTGCATAGGAAATCCTCCACCTCAATATAGAAATATTTATTTATAAAATAATTATACGCCTATTGACAAATGATTTCAAGATGTTATTATGTTTTCATAGAATTATAGTTCTACAATAGACAGAACAATCTAATTTGTCAACTGGGAGGAGGGATGAAGATGAAACGGATCGCATATGAGGACTACCCCGATGTGCTGAATGCTGAACAGATCGCGATGCTGCTCGGCATTTCACGGTCGGGTGCGTACCAGCTTTTGAACCGCGCCGACTTTCCGACATTACAGATCGGAAAACGAAAATTGGCGCCTAAGGACAAAGTTCTTGCATGGATTGATCGGCAGACAGGAGAGTAGGCTAAGTTGGAAACGCGAAAAAAACAGAACTTTTTTGCCCGTAAAACCGTGCGGTAAATCGCAAAACAGTGGGCGGTAATTTCGCCCGAAAGTGCACCTTTTCTTCCCGAAATCGAAAGCGCCGAAAAGGTGCACTTTTGAAAAAACACAGCATTGGGCGGTAATTGCAAAAAACGCTGCTTTCATAAGGAAACGCCCGTCAAGCACAAATTAACGTCGCGAAAATCGCGATTGTTTGCATTAACGCCGTTCCTCTTTACGAAGTTGTTTGCCGCATGGGTATGGGCGGTAATGATTTTCGCGTTTTCAAACCCAAAGAGCAGAGAGGAGGAGGTATCCATGCTCGATCGAACCGGAGCGGCATTCCTCGCCGCCCTGCAAAATCTGAATGAATTGTCCGAACGGCTTGCAGTAGGCCGTGACGATGATGACTACCTGCGTCGCCTGGCAAACGCCGCGCAGGACACCGCCATCGCCGCCCGCGAGGCATATGCAGAGACCCGCAAAAAATATTTCCTGTGCAGCAGGAAATATTTTTCGCGGGCAGATGTGGGAGCAGCTATGACCGCCGATCAACCAGAGCAGACTGATGACGATTTACCAGACGGCTACGAACTGGCCGTACAGAAAGACGGCTCGGTGATGATCCGGCTGCCGATGCACCTGTCCAAACGAAGCAGCTGCACCGAGTTTGTGTGCGAGCCGCTGAACCGGCTGCTGGCGCGCCGGGCATCTGCCCTGCCGCGGTTCCGGGCGTGTACGGTTGTGTTTTACCATTGCTATGCGGCGTCGCATCAGCCCGCCGATGTGCGGGATCATGATAATCTGGAAACGCGCGCGGTGCTAAACGTCATTGAGCGGTATCTGCTGACCAGTGACAGCGGCATCTACTGCTCTAACGTCCAGACGAGCTGCTGGGGCGACAGAGATCAGACTGTGATCTGTATCCGGCCTGGCAAAATCCCGGTTTTCGATCTGGGAACAGAGTACAATGCGGATATGTAGAAACAGCGCCGCATGGCTCCTGCTGCAAGTCAGTGTTGTCTGCGGGCAGCTGCCGTACCATGCACTCAAATTGCTGGGCAGCAATTATGCGCGCACACAGGATGCGTTTCAGAAGCTGTGCCGCGCGGGATATCTGGAAGTTGTCAAGGCTCCGGGTCACAAGAGCTTTTTTGTTACAGACGCCGGGTTTGAAGCCTATTGCCGGGTACTGCAAAAAGACCGGAGAAAATCGAAAGCGTTCATTGAGAACAAGCCGACAGGCACGCACAACATCGAAAAGGCAGTGCGGCTCAGCCGCATCAACGAGGCGTGGCTGTTCTTTGTCCTGCTTTGCAAGCGCAAGTATCAGACGTCCTTGCGAATCAAACGCGAACAGGAACGGCAAGCTGTCCGCAGTACGGACAGCCTGAAATATTCCCGGTTTGTCGGCTGCATCTATGACGAGGAGCGGTTCATCCATCCGGTATACCACTTCGGGAACGGCAACCAACGGCTCAATCCCAACGGTGAGAAAAACGCGGCCGTGCGGCTGGCTGGAGCGATGATGTCATTTGAAAAGGTGATCCTCGTCGAAACGCCAGAAGCGATCGCAGACATTCTGGAGTACTCGCGCTGGGCGCTGAAAAAGGATCCCCGTGCACTCCGGCATATGAAGCTGAACTTACATATCACATGGGAGGACAATGCGATCCTGCTGCCGTTGGATGGGTCGACACAAGCCTTCGTCCAGCGCTTTGACCGGAAGGACTGGCACGCGGATATTGCACAGATGGAGGAACAGGAGAAGGCAAAGGCGGGCATCACATTATCCCTGCTTCAGGGGCAATGGATGGAGCTGCTGGAGTATCTCGCGCAGGAGCCTGACCCGGAAGCGCCGGTGCGCATAATCGCGTGGGATTTTCAGTATCCGGTGTTGCGCGTGCTGCGAGAGCGTGGCACGTTACCGACCAAAGCACGGATCGGGGTGTGTCGATAAATTGTAATCTCGCCCTGCTCCCTTCAAACATTTTATCCACTTACATCTTCACGGATTACCTTATATTCCTGCATTAGCTCATACGTGTTTACTGTAAATGTGCTATACTAAGGATAACAGCGGAATCCATGTGCCATGGAAAGGAGGCCATCATGGCACAACGTAAAAAACGTGAGTCCGGCAGCGGGACCATCACCAAGCGAAAAGACGGACGCTGGGAAGCACGCTATACTTCCGGCATAAATCCCGCGACCGGCAAACCAATCCGGCACTGTATTTACGGCAAAACACAAAAGGCAGTTGCTGCAAAATTGCGTGAGGTGACGCGGGATATTGACACCGGCTCTTATATTGAACCGGCGCAATATACGGTCGCTGAATGGATGCAAACCTATCTTGCGGAGTATACCATGAATTTGAAGCCCTATGCACTGCACTCCTACGAAGCTGTGATACGAAATCATATCACACCGGCACTGGGCAAGATCAAATTGCAGGCATTGAACACGGTACAAATACAGGCCTTTGTGAATTCGCTTTGCCGACCTGTATGCAATGGAGGCAAAGCACTCTCGCCTAAAACTGCAAAGAATGTTTATGGTGTTCTGCATCGCGGGCTGGATCTGGCGGTTCGTATCGGTCTGTTGCGTTGCAACCCAGCAAGTTCATGTATTCTGCCCAAAGTACCGAAGCCGGAGATCAAGACAATCACAGATGAGCAATTAGATCGTTTTCTTGCGGCCTGCCGTCCTGACCCATTTTACCGACTCTATCTGGTCGATCTGTTCACCGGTATGCGGCAGGGCGAAATTCTTGGTCTATCTTGGCCGGATATCGACTGGGAACACGGCTCTTTGTATCTTCATCAACAGCTCCAGCAATACCTAACGCGCGGTGACTGCAACTGCTATATGAACACCCTGAAAAACGGCAAGTCACGCACTATTACAGTAGCACCTACCGTGTTACATATTCTACAGGAGCAGCGACTGCTGCAAAACAGGCAGCGTATGCTGGCAGGTGCATTATGGGAAAACGAATTCAATCTGGTTTTCACGAATGACCTCGGGCGACCTCTGAACCGCAGGACCGTATATAAGCATCTCAAAAAGATACTTGCCAGCATTGGCATGAATGATTGTTATTTCCATACGCTCCGCCATACATTCGCCACCTTATCTCTGCAAAACGGTGACGATGTTCTGACTGTGAAAGAAAACCTTGGACACCATTCTGCGGCATTCACCCTGAATACCTATGGTCACCTGACACAGGCTATGCGCCGTGATAGTGCAGAACGCATGGAGAAGTTGATTCAGACCACCGTGATTTCCAAAAATGCGTGATTGTCGTCAGGATTGTCGTCAAAGAAAGCAATAACCTCAATGTAATTTCGTTTTCTTTGCGATAATAGCAAAAACCGCACTTTATCTTTCGATAAAGTGCGGTAATCTGGCGGAGAGTCAGGGATTTGAACCCTGGAGACGCTCATCACGCCTACACGATTTCCAATCGTGCGCCTTCGACCACTCAGCCAACTCTCCAAATATTCATTTGTTCTCACAAAGGACAAGAGATATTATACCCGACAAATCCGAATCCGTCAAGCACTTTTTCAATTTTTCTTTTCTTTTTCTATCTTAATTTTTTCTCCTCCAAAAACACACCCTGCGCCGATGGCGCAGGGTGCATTTCTTTCACTTCTGGAACTGCGACCGTACTTCCATATACTGCACAATCTCCTCAACCACGCCGTCAAAGCCCAGCACGCCGCTGTTGAGCGACAGGTCGTAATTGCGCGCATCATACCAATCGTGACCAGTGTGATGCTTATAATACTTTGCACGGTATTCATCAATCTCCGCAATCTTGCGTACGACCTCGCCCTCCGGCAGCGAGTCCACTTTCATCGCCTGCTCGAGGCAGAAATCCGCATCCGCATGCACAAACACACGCACCACATCCGGACGGCCCTTAAGCACATAGTCTGCACAGCGTCCAATCAGTACGCACGGACCCTGATCCGCCAGCTTACGAATGATTTTTGCCTGATAATCAAACAGGGCATCATCCCGCAGATAGGCCTTGGAAGAATCGCTCGGCAGTGGCAGATCACCCTTATACCGGCTTTTCAGACGCGTGATCAGATCGGGCTTAAGACGCTCATCTGTAAACAACATCGCATTGATACCGCTGTCCTCAGATGCCATCGTAATGATTTCTCGGTTATAAAACGGGATATGCAGCCGGTCGGACAGCATTTTGCCAACCGTCTTGCCGCCGGATCCATACTGACGGGCGATGGTGATAATATACGGCTTCATATGGTCTCCCCCTTATTCACCCAGATATGCTTTTTTAATTGCGTCATCGCTCAGCAGGTCGGACGCTTTGCCGGTCTTGACAATTTTGCCGGTCTCCAGCACATAGGCGCGGTCGGAAATGGACAGCGCTTTCTTCGCGTTCTGCTCGACCAGCAGCACAGTCGTGCCTGCTGCCGAAACCTCCTGAATGATCTTGAACACCTCTCCAACAAACAGCGGGGACAGGCCCATTGACGGCTCATCCAGCAGCAGGATACGCGGTTTCGCCATCAGAGCACGGCCCATGGCCAGCATCTGCTGCTCACCGCCGGACAACGTGCCTGCAGGCTGGTTTTTACGTTCCTCCAGTCGGGGGAAACGCTGATAGACTTCAGCCAGAGAGGATTCCACCTCACTCTTAGGACGGGTATAGGCGCCCATTTTGAGGTTTTCGCGCACAGTCAACCCGGAAAATACGCGGCGTCCTTCCGGCACATGACTCATGCCCAACCGCACGATCTCGTGGCCGGGCTTTTTGGTGATGTCCTTGCCCTCAAATGTCACCGTACCGCCCTTGGACGGCAGCAGACCGGTAATCGTGTGCAGCGTAGTGGTCTTACCCGCACCATTCGCGCCAATCAGTGCAACGACCTCGCCCTCGTTTACCTCGAAGGAAACATCGCGCAGCGCATGAATCAGGCCGTAATATACGTTAATGTCCTTGACTTCCAGCATTGCCATTGGTTGGTTTCCTCCTTTCTCATTCGCCAAGGTAGGCCGTAACGACCTCCGGATTACTCAGCACTTCGGACGGCGTGCCTTCAGCCAGCAGACGGCCGAAATTGAGCACATACAGATATTCACAGATGCCCGAAACCAGCTTCATATCATGCTCAATCAGCAGCACGGTCACGCCGAACTTTTTACGCACCAGTTCGATCGTCTCCATCAGCTCTTCGGTTTCGTTCGGGTTCATGCCCGCCGCCGGCTCATCGAGCAGCAGCAGCATCGGGTCGGTCGCCAGTGCACGCGCGATTTCCAGCTTGCGCTGCTTACCATAGGGCAAGTTGGCCGCCCTATAGTCCGCGGCGCTTTCCAGTCCGAACACCTCCAGCAGCTCCATCGCACGTCTGTCCATTGCCTGCTCTTTTTTGCGATACGAGCCGACATGCAGCAGACTTTCCGCGAGCGTATAGGTGATCTCGTTGTGCAGGCCGGTCTTAACGTTGTCCAGCACAGACAACTCGGAGAACAGACGGATATTCTGGAACGTACGCGCTACACCCATTTTGCAGATATCGTGCGGCTTTTTGCCGATTAGGTTCTGTCCGTCCAGACGGATACCACCGTCAGTCGGACGGTATACGCCGGTCAACATATTAAATACGGTCGTTTTGCCCGCGCCGTTCGGCCCAATCAGGCCAACCAGACCGCCCTCTTCGATTTTCATGCTCAGCTCATCGACGGCGCGCAGACCGCCGAAGGAAATGCCCAGCGAAGTAACCTCCAGCATTGCCATGGTCACGCACCCTCCTTTTCGCTTTTCTCCAGTTTTTCCATCTGCTTCATGCCGCGCTTTTCAAGCAAGCGTGCCTTGAGCGAGGAGTTGTTGAACAGCATCATCGCAATGAGCAGGATCGCATAGATGAGCATACGGTAGTTATTGACCGCGCGCAGCAGCTCAGGCAGCAGCGTGAGCAGGGTTGCTGCGATGATCGAGCCCCAGATATTGCCCAGTCCACCCAGCACGACAAATACCAATATCAGAATGGACGTGTTGAAGTCAAATTTAGCCGCCGTGATGGTCGAGTAGTTCATCGCATACAGTGCACCCGCCATGCCCGCGAACGCTGCGGAAATAACGAAGGCCATCAGCTTGTAATGCGTGGTGGAAATGCCGATGGAATCGGCTGCAATCTTGTTGTCACGCACCGCCATAATCGCGCGGCCCGAACGGCTATTGATCAGATTTAGAATGATAAAAAGCGTAATGAGAATCAGCACAAAGCCCGAGGTAAAGCTGGACAGCTTTTCCACACCCGATACGCCCATCGGCCCGTTGATGATCATTTTGCCGCCGTCTGCGAGCTGAAACTTCTGCTCGAGAATACTAAAGTGCAGACCGGATGCATCTTTGCCGATATAAAGCACATTGATGATGTTCTTGATGATTTCACCGAACGCCAGCGTCACGATAGCCAGATAGTCGCCTTTCAGGCGCAGCACCGGTACACCGACGATTACACCCGCGATTGCAGCGCATATTGCACCGACAATGATGGCAAGGATCAGGCGCACCACACCGGACGGCACCGCGTCCGCCAGGCTCGTGGTCACCACGATGCCGGAAAACGCGCCGACCGACATAAAGCCCGCATGGCCGAGCGACAGCTCGCCCAGAATACCAACCGTCAGATTCAGCGATATCGCCATGATGATATAGGCACAGATCGGCACCAACAGTCCCTTCATCGAGCTGGAAATGCTGCCGGTGAGCACCAGCGTCTGCACCACAATGAATGCGACAATGACAATGCCAAAGGACAGCAGCGTATCGCGTCCGCTGCGGGAGGCGGCATACTTTTTCAGTTTCTTCATTGTTTTCCGCCCCCTTATACCTTTTCACTCACGCGCTTGCCGAGCAGGCCGTCCGGCTTGACCAGCAGCACAACAATCAGCACCGCAAACACGATTGCATCCGAGAGCTGGGTCGAGATGTACGCCTTGGCGAAAATCTCAATCACGCCCAGCAGGATACCGCCCAGCAGCGCGCCCGGAATGGAACCGATGCCGCCGAATACAGCTGCGGTAAATGCCTTGATACCGGGCATCGATCCGGTTGTCGGCAGCAGGGTCGGATAGGCGGAGCAGAGCAGCACGCCCGCAATCGCGGCAAGGCCCGAACCGATGGCAAAGGTCAGCGAAATCGTCGTGTTGACGTTAATGCCCATCAGCTGTGCCGCGCCCTTATCCTCGGACACCGCACGCATTGCCGTACCCATCTTGCTCTTGCCGGTAAACAGCGTCAGTGCAATCATGATAACAATGCACGCCACAATCGTAACAATCGTTACGCGCGTGATGGTCAGCTGTCCATCGAACAACTGAATCGGATCGCCGCCAACCACCGAAGTGAAGCTCTTCGTGCTCGAACCCCAAATCAGCAGTGCTGCGTTCTGCAAAAAGTAGGAAACGCCAATTGCCGTGATGAGTACCGCCAGCGAGGGCGCCATGCGCAGCGGCTTGTATGCCAGCCGCTCGATAACCACGCCCAGTACCGTGCAGACCACAACCGCAAGCAGTACGCCTGCAATCGGCGGCCAGCCCAGATAGGTTGTGGCACAGAAGCACATATACCCGCCGACCATAATGACGTCGCCATGCGCAAAGTTCAGCATTTTGGCAATGCCGTAGACCATCGTGTATCCCAACGCGATGATTGCGTAAATGCTTCCCAGACTGATGCCGTTTATCAGATGATTGAGAAAGCTCATGGTTTCATACACCTCAAATCTTTTTCATTTCTCTTATCCGTTTGTGGGATGGGGCGGTGGCTTGGCAGCCTCGGTCAAGCCGTCGCCCCACCCCATAATGCCGGTGAACGGGAAAATAGACAAAGGAGGGCCGTCGCAAAATACGGCGCCCTCCTTTGCTGCTCACTTGCGTCTTTTTTGTTCGGGTGCGCGCCGCGCACACCATTTTCACGCTTCAGGGAGAACCGTGTTCCCCTTGAAACCTGTTTTTACATACCTACGTATGCGCCGTTCTCGATGACCATGCCCTTCGGGCTCTTGGAAACCGCACCGGTGGAATCCCAGGTCATGTTCTCGCCGGTCAGGCCGTTAAAGGTCATGGAGGTGAACTGCGCGATCATCGCGTCACACAGCTCTTCGTTGGACATATCCGGCGTTGCACCGGCAGCCTCGAGCGCCTGTGCATACGCATAGATGCAGTCATAAGCGTCCGCTGCGAACTGGTTCGGAACCTCGCTGTATGCTTCCTTGTACTTGTTGACGAAAGAAACGGTCTTTTCATCGGTGGCGTCCGCGTTGAACGGAGTCAGCAGCATAACGCCCTCGGCCAGCTTCACATCGAAATTCTCAACGCCCAGAATACCGTCCATGCCGTCCACACCGAAGAACTTCGGTGCATAGCCCATGGAGTTGGCCTGCGTCAGAATCAGGGATGCCGGGGTGTAATAGATCGGCAGGAATACCAGATCCGCGCCCTTATCCTTCGCATCGTTCAGCTGCACCGAGAAATCGGTCGCGGAACCGTCGGTGAAAGTGGTGTCAGAAACAATCTCCAGACCCTTGTTCTCAGCCTCGGCGACAAACTTGTCGTGGATGCCGGTGGAGTAAACGTCATCGTTCTTCCAGATGATTGCAATCTTGGTACCAAGCTTCTGATCTGCAATGTATTCTGCGGATGCAGTACCCTGGTTCGGGTCGGCAAAGCACATCTGGAACACGTTGTCCTTGCCCTCGGTGGTTGCCACAGAGGATGCCGACGGGGTCAGCGCAAAGATACGGTCGGTATTGATATCAGTCGAAATCGCCTCACAGGGCTTGGAGGTAACCGAACCCAGAGACAGCTGCATGCCCCAGTCCTTGAGGTTGTTGTACGCATTGACAGCCTTCTCGGTGTTGTTCTCGTCGTCCTCGAACTTCAGCTCGATCTGGATGCCGCCCTGCGCGTTGATTTCATCCGCCGCGATCTGCGCGCCGCGCGCAACCGCATTGCCGTAAATGGCTGCGTCACCGGTCAGCGGAGAGGTGCCGCCGATCTTGAACGCCGCGCCGGAAGCGCTGCCGTCATCCGTACCCGCATTATCGGTGCCCGCGGTATTGCCGCCGCAGCCCGCCAGCGTACCAACCAGCATCAAACCGGCCAGCAGCATGCTGAGACTTTTCTTCATGGTAATCTTCTCCTTTACTGTATAATCTCCCCCGCCCCGCAGAATTTATTTCTGTAAAGCGTTCAGATTATTTTTTATTATACTACGGTTTTGTAAAATCGGCATTGTTTTTTTCAATTTGTGTGCAATTTCAGAAAAAACACCGATTATCTTTTGAACAAAAATGCAAATTTTGTGCTTTCTTCCGAAAAACATTTGTCCGCCGTGCAAGGAATCATGCAATCGTTTTCAGTATCACGCAGGTTTCTTTGCACCGGTCTGCCACTCCCCCTGCATCGTCATTGCCGCGTGCGCAAAAAACAGGCCCGGACACCGTCCGGGTCTGCTTTTTTACCGTCTCTGTCCGCGCTTTATTCCGCCCGCTCGAGCAGACAGACACAATGCGCCGCGATTCCTTGCTTTGCGCCCGTAAAACCGAGCTTTTCCTCGGTTGTTGCCTTAACCGACACGCACGAAACCTCGCAGCCGAGCGCCCCGGCGATATTCTGACGCATCTGCATGATGTGCGGCGCGAGCTTAGGTGCCTGCGCCAGCACGGTCGCATCCAGATTTCCCAACCGCCAGCCCTCTTCTGCAATCAGGGATGCTACATGCCGCAAAAGCGCCATGCTGTCCGCGCCCTTGTAGCGCGGGTCGGTGTCCGGAAAGTGCTTGCCGATGTCCCCCAGCGCCAGCGCGCCGAGCAGCGCATCCATCACCGCGTGGATCAACACATCCGCATCCGAATGCCCGTCCAGTCCGGTTTCGTGCGGGATGTCCACTCCGCCGATGATACATTTGCGGCCTTGCACCAGCCGATGTACGTCATATCCGTGTCCGATACGCATATTCAGTCGTCCTCCCTGTTCAAAAACGCCTCGGCAGCGGAAATATCCTCAGGCGTGGTGATTTTAATGTTTTCGTAGCTGCCATGCGTGGCGCGCACGGTTTGTCCCAGTGCTTCCACCGCTGCACAGTCGTCGGTAAACGAACGGTTTTGCCGCTGCGCATCGGTCAGCGCGCGCAGCAGTACCTCCCGCCGGAACACCTGCGGCGTCTGCACCGCCGCGAGCGTATCACGCGGTACATCGGCTGCGATGCAGCCGTTTTTGATGCGCTTGATGCTGTCCTTGACCGGCACGACCGGCGCTGCCGCACCGCATTCCGCCGCCGCGTGCACTGCCTCGGTGATGACCGCTTCACTCACTAGCGGCCGCGCGCCGTCATGCACGGCGACCAGCACGGTATCTTCGGGCGCAGCCGTAATACCCGCCAGCACGGATGCCGTGCGGCTGTCTCCTCCGCGTGTAACTGTGCGCAGCTTGGAGATACCGAACGCACGCGCCAAATCAGTATAGGGCATGATGTCCTGCTCTCGGCAGACCAGCACAATATCACGTACCGCTGCGCATTTCTCAAAGGCAGACAGCGTGTGCGCCAGCACAGGCGCGCCGGCAAGCGGCAACAGCAGCTTGTTTTCCCCGCCCATGCGGCGCGACGAACCCGCCGCCACAATAACCGCACACACCGCAGCGGGTACGGATTTTTTCTTTTTTCTTTCCTGCATATCCATGCTCCTTTGAAAAAAGGCTTTGCTCCACCGCAAAGCCTTCCTGATTACGTTCCTAAATGCTGATTTATCACCCGGGCAATCTCCTCCGGACTGCAGTCCAGCGCGAAGCACAGCTCGGATTCCAGAATCTGCCGCGCAGAGAGCAGCATTTTTTTCTCCCCCGTGGACAGACCACGCTCTCTGTCTCGCGCGGCAAGGCTTTTGACCACCTGTGCCACCTCGTCGAGGTCACCCGAACGGATGTGCAGCATGTTTTCCCGATATCGCTGATTCCATCCCTTGTTCTCACCTCGGGCAATGTCATCCAGCCGCTGCAAAAATGCCTGCGCCTGCGCACGGGAACAGACCGGGCGAATACCCAGCTTTTCGCACGCATCAATCGGAATGAACAGCTGCGTATCGTCCAGCGCCAGCCTGAGAGCATAATACGTCGCGGGCGCACTGTCTATTGTGCGCTCAACAATATCCGCAATCACGCCTGCGCCATGCAATGGATGAACGACCTTATCGCCGATCTGATACATAATGCCTCCGTTCCAGCAAGCCTCTGTGATCTTTTTTATCTTACATCATATTGACGCTATTGGCAAGGTTTTTCACACTTTTCATACCAATCAGCATACCGATGAGCAGCAGCCAGCAGCCGCCTCCTGCGCGCAGCAGCCACATCCCACAGCAAAGCAGGCCTACAACGCTCAGCAGAGCCAGGGCTGCCCGCACGGTCGCCGCACCGCCCGCGCACAAGTGTTCCAGCACCATTCCGCCGTCGAGCGGCGGCAGCGGCAGCAGATTGAACGCACCGAGCAGCACGCTTGCGCCCGCCAGCCGGTACCAACCGCACGCCTGTGCCACTACGGTGAGGGCAAAACTTGCCGCCGGTCCTGCCAGACACACTGCAGCCCGCGCAAACCGCCCTTCCGGCAGCGCGCAGTGCAGAACCGCACCACAGCAGGTCAGCGTCAGCCGGTGCAGGCGCCCGCCGGACAGGTGCAGCACCAGCAGATGTCCGCCCTCATGCACAGCGGCCGCCATCAGCACAAGCGGCAGCACGTTTGTCCGGTCCGCGCACCACAGCGCGGCGAGCAATACGAGAAAGCCGTCCCGTACCTCAACCCGGCCGCGCGTCACGCCAGTTCCAGATAGTCCGACGGATCGAGCGCCATGCCGTCTTTCCACAGCTCAAAGTGCAGATGCGGTCCGGTCGTATTGCCCGTCTGCCCGACCAGTGCAATCTCGCCGCCGCATTCCACCTCGTCGCCCACGCCTGCCAAAATGCTGCTGCAATGCGCATACAACGTGGAAAAACCATCCGGGTGATCGACGATCAGATAGTTGCCGTAATCCGATTCCCCCACCTCGCGCACCGTGCCGTCGGCAAAGGCCGCAATCGGCGTCCCCTCATCTGCGGCGATATCCAAACCGTAATGGAATGCCGGCTCACCTGTAGTTGGACTTAACCGGCTGCCAAATCCCGAAGTCAGTGTGCCCTCGGTCGGTAAAACATGCTCAAACGACAGCGCATGCACCGTGTCATCCACCGTATCCGGGAACAGGCTCTGCTCCCGGCCGAGCACATCTTCTGCACCGCCTGAGGACGCCGCATAGGTGTTCTCCTCTCCGTTCTGCTCCCCAAATACTGCATCCGCGTCCTCTCCACCGAATGCAGCAAGCACCTGATCCACGCCGGGCGTGCCTGCGAGCACCTGCGCGGCCTTCTCCCGTGCGGCGACCGCAAAAGGCGTATCCGTATATTTGACAATCCCCGCGGCAAGCACCAGCGCCACCACCACCAGCAGGCCCTTGCCGCTGCCCGCACGCTTGCGCACCGGACGTTTTCCTGTCATGTCCGCCGCCTCCTTTCACTTGGTACAGCTTATGCAGAGACGGGACAGGAATATGCCGCCGCGCTTTGCCTGTATTTCCTGCGCCGCAGCGCAATAGAAAGAAATAGGCGGCAAAGGGAACCGAAAGTCGCCTGTTTCCAAAACCGGCCCAGCTATGCCGGGTCGGTTTTGACAAACAGAAAAACAGGCCCGGAATCAAATTCCGAGCCTGTTTTTCTGCAATAGTCCTTGCAGTCGAAGACTGCCAAGGACGTATATTCGATTGAAAGCGTGGTTTCAATCGAGAATTAGCATACGCCCTGTGCGAGCATTGCGTCGGCAATCTTCTCGAAGCCGCCGATGTTGGCGCCCATAACCAGATTGTCCTTGTGGCCGTACTTCTCAGCCGCGGTGATGCAGGTCTTGAAGATGTTGACCATAATGTCGTGCAGACGCTGGTCGACCTCCTCGAAGGTCCAGGACAGACGCAGCGAGTTCTGGCTCATCTCCAGACCGGAGGTAGCAACGCCGCCCGCGTTGGCAGCCTTAGCCGGGCCAAAGAATACGTCATTTGCCTGGAATGCAGCAACTGCCTCCGGAGTGGACGGCATGTTTGCGCCTTCGGCAACAAACTTGCAGCCGTTCGCAATCAGTGCCTTCGCATCGTTCTCGTCCAGCTCGTTCTGGGTTGCGCAAGGCAGCGCGATATCGCACTTAACGCTCCACGGACGCTGACCCTCGGTGTAGGTGCTGCCCGCAACGCGCTCTGCGTACTCCTTGATGCGGCCGCGCTTGACTTCCTTGATATCCTTGACAACATCCAGGTTGATGCCGTTGGGATCATAGATGAAGCCATTGGAGTCGGACATGGTGACAACCTTCGCGCCCAGCTCGGTCGCCTTCTGGCAAGCGTAGATGGCAACGTTGCCCGAACCGGAGATGGCAACCGTCTTGCCCTCAAACGAAGTGCCCTTGTATGCGAGCATTTCCTTCATGTAGTAGCACAGACCGTAACCGGTCGCCTCGGTACGAGCCAGGGAGCCGCCGTAGGACAGGCCCTTGCCAGTCAGAACGCCGGTGAACTCGTTGCGCAGACGCTTGTACTGGCCATACATAAAGCCGATTTCGCGGCCGCCGACGCCGATATCACCTGCCGGTACGTCGGTGAACTGGCCGATGTGCTTGGAAAGCTCAGTGATGAAAGACTGGCAGAAACGCATAACCTCTGCATCCGACTTGCCCTTCGGATCAAAGTCAGAGCCGCCCTTGCCGCCGCCCATGGGCAGGCTGGTCAGGCTGTTCTTGAAGCACTGCTCAAAGCCCAGGAACTTGATAACCGAAGCGTTAACGGACGGATGGAAACGCAGACCACCCTTATAGGGGCCGATCGCGGAATTGAACTGTACGCGGAAACCGCGGTTAACCTGAACCTTGCCCTCGTCGTCTACCCACGGAACACGGAACATCACCATGCGCTCCGGCTCAACGATGCGCTCAACGATACCGTTCTTCTCCAGCTCGGGGCGGGCTTCAACAACCGGCTCAAAGCTCTCAAGAACTTCGAGAACCGCCTGCTGAAATTCCGGCTCGTTCGGATTGCGCTTTTGCACAGTCTCATATACGCCCTTGAGGTAAGAATTGGTAAGTGCCATTTTGTTTGTCCTCCTTACATTTCTGCCGCAGCCTCTTTCCAATTTTCAGGAAAAAGTGCGGAATCGCTTACATACTCGCGGTAGTGTGTAACTATTATATAGTATTTTGCAGAAGAGTGCAATAATTTAGCATGTTAGAAATATACATTTTTTTCTTGTCGAAAGGGGATAGAAATTGTGACATTTACCTGATATAATGAAACAGCCAAAGGAGAAACTTGCAAAATGACAGTTTTTGAAAAAATTTACGCAGTTGTGAGGCGTATTCCGCGCGGCACAGTGGCAACATATGGACAGGTGGCTTTTCTTGCAGGGAACCCGCGCTGGGCACGGGTAGTCGGCTATGCCCTGCATGTAAACCCCGACCCGGAGGGCATCCCCTGCTACCGCGTGGTCACGAAAGACGGCCGCACCTCTCCCGCGTTTGCCTTCGGCGGTGCGGATGTGCAGCGCGCCATGCTCGAAGCTGATGGCGTGGAATTTACGTTGGACGGCCGCGTGGATATGCAGAAATACCAATGGGAGGGCTTATCCTATGATTGACATTGCCAAACTGACCGAGCTGGCCGTTGCCTATGATGCAGGCGACCCGCGCCGCGTGCAGCATTTGATGAAAGTTTATGCATTCTGCCGCATCATCGGACAGGGCGAAGCGTTGGACGCGCAAACGCAGAATATCCTTGAAGCCGCAGCCATCCTGCATGACATCGGCATCCATGAAGCCGAACACAAGCACGGCTCCTCCGCCGGCAAGTGGCAGGAGCTAGAAGGCCCGGCGGTCGCCGCGCCGCTGCTGGAACAAGTGGGTGCGGACCCGGCAGCGTGCGAACGAATTTTGTGGCTGATTGCACATCACCATACCTATACTGCATCCGAGGACCGAGACTTCCGCATCCTGCTAGAAGCGGACTTTCTGGTAAACGCCTATGAAGATGCACTCCCGCCGGATGCCTGCCAAACTGCGGACGAAAAAGTATTCCGCACACGCACCGGCCGAATGCTTTTACAGAAGCTGTATCTTGCGCCTCCATATCAGCCGTAAATCTGCACAAAAGCGAATCGGATATTGCCTGCCGCCTTGTCACGCGGCAGGCTTTTTTTGAACATTCTGTGAAGATGGTTGACATTGCCTTTCAACCGGCTATAATGTGTTAGTAAGCTAATAGTAAGGAGGCTAACAAAGTGTGTGACAAGCGAATCGGCACGGAGCTTGGCATGCTCAACAACCTGATCAAACGGCAGATGGTCTGCACCACCGGCAAAGATGAAATGGCAAACATCACCGGGATGCAGGCGATGATTCTGTGGTTCCTGATGCAGGCAAAGGAGGAGCGCTTTCAGCGGGATATTGAAACCTATTTCCGCATCCGGCGTTCCACCGCAACCGGTATCCTGAATCTGATGGAAGATCATGGTCTGCTGCGGCGCGAGCCGGTGGAGCAGGACCGGCGGCTCAAGCGTCTGGTACTGACCGACCGGGCCAAAGCGCTGTATGAGCGTATCCAACAGGCGATGGCGCAAACCGAGGCACTCATGGAAGAGGGCATTGATCCGGAAGAGCTTGCCGTCTGGTTTCGTGTCTGTGAAAAAATCCGTGCCAATTTAGAAAAATATCAACGCAAGGCTTCGGAGGGACAAGGATGATTAAGAGGCTGTTAAAAAGCGTGCGTGAATTCAAAAAGGAAGCGCTGCTCACGCCGTTTTTCGTTGTGCTTGAGGTCGTGATGGAGGTCGTCATCCCCGCGGTGATGGCGCTGCTGATCGACCGCGGCATTGATGCGCAAAACATGGGGGAAATCTGGAAATACGGCATCATTCTGATTGCCTGCGCCATGCTCGCACTGATTTTCGGTGCGGCGGCAGGCACTTATGCCGCGCGTGCCTCCACGGGCTTCGCCCGCAACCTGCGCCACGATATGTATTATGCGGTACAGGACTTCTCATTTTCCAACATTGATAAGTTCTCCACCGGTTCAATCGTCACCCGTCTGACAACCGACGTCACCAACGTGCAGAACTCCTTCCAGATGTGCACGCGCATTGCGGTGCGCTGCCCGGTGATGCTGGTGTTCGCACTGGTCATGGCGTTTCAGATCAACAGCCAGCTTGCACTGATCTTTCTGTGTGTACTTCCGATTTTGGCGATCGGTCTGGGCGTGCTGATGAAAATCGTCGCACCGGTATTTGAGCGCGTGTTCAAAACCTACGACCGCATGAACACGGTCGTGCAGGAAAACGTGCGCGGCATCCGCGTGGTCAAGGCCTATGTGCGTGAGGACCACGAAACCGAAAAATTCAAAGGCGTTTCCGGCCTGCTGTACCGCCAGTTCTCTAAAGCGCAGAAAACCATGGCGGGTGTTATGCCGCTCATGCAGTTCTGCATGTATGCCTGCATGCTGCTCATCTCGTGGTTCGGCGCGCGCCTGATTGTGGGCGGCACTATGACAACCGGCGAGCTGACCAGCCTGTTCTCCTACGCGATGCAGATTCTGATGAGCCTGATGATGGTGGCCATGGTATTCGTCATGATCACCATGTCCAAGGCCAGCGCGGAACGTATTGTGGAACTGCTCGAAGAAAAGTCCGACCTGCATAACCCGGAAAACCCGGTTACTGAAGTGAAGAGCGGCGACATTGACTTCGAAAATGTCAACTTCAGCTACAAAGGCGACGTAAACAAGCTCGCACTCCGGGATGTCAACCTGCATATCAAAGCCGGTCAGACCATTGGCATTCTGGGCGGTACCGGCTCGGCAAAATCCACACTGGTGCAGCTTATTCCGCGCCTGTATGATGTGACTACCGGCTCGGTCAAGGTCGGCGGCGTGGACGTGCGCGACTATGATATCGAGGCGCTCCGCGAACAGGTCGCCATGGTATTGCAGAAAAATGTGCTGTTTTCCGGCACAATCAAAGAAAACCTGCGCTGGGGCGATGAACACGCGAGCGATGCAGAACTGGAACGTGTCTGCCGTCTGGCACAGGCCGACGAGTTCATCGAGCAGATGCCGGACAAATACGATACCTACATTGAACAGGGCGGCACCAATGTGTCCGGCGGCCAGAAGCAGCGTCTGTGTATCGCCCGCGCGCTGCTGAAAAAGCCCAAGGTACTGATTCTGGATGACTCGACCAGTGCGGTCGACACCAAGACAGACGCGCTCATCCGAAAGGCGTTTGCGGAAGAGATTCCGAACACGACCAAGCTGATTATTGCGCAGCGTATCTCCTCCGTACAGGATGCCGATCAGATCGTCATTCTGGACGGTGGCACGATTCAGGCGGTCGGTACACATGATGATCTGCTGGCAAACAACACGATCTATCAGGAAATCTACAACCAGCAGATGAAGAAAGGAGGCGAGGAATAATGCCAGGACCCGGAATGAGAGGACCGATGGGCGGTCCAGGCCGTCACGGCCAGATGGCCGGCGGCAAGCGCAGCAAAAACCCGAAGAAAACCCTCGCGCGTTTGCTCCGTTATTTTAAGGGCGGCTACGCCGTGCAGTTTACCGTGGTTCTGGTCTGCATCCTGTTTTCCGCGGTGGCGAATGTCGCAGGCTCAATGTTCCTGCGCGTGCTGATTGACGATTATATTGCGCCGCTGCTTTTGCAGGCCTCGCCCGTGTTCACCGGACTGATTCATGCCATCTCGCTTATGGCGCTGGTATATCTGGTGGGCATTGTTTCGACCTTCCTGTATAACCGCATCATGGTGTCGATTTCGCAGGGCATCCTCAAGCAGGTGCGCGACGAAATGTTCGAGCGCATGCAGAAGCTGCCCATCCGCTATTTTGATACGCACACCCACGGTGACCTGATGAGCCATTTCACCAATGATACCGACACGCTGCAGCAGATGCTCAGTCAGTCTGTGCCGCAGATGTTCTCCTCGCTGATCACCATTATCGCGGTGTTCATTGCCATGCTGGTGACCAACGTCTGGCTGACCATCTTTGTATTGCTCGGCATTGCCGTGATGCTAGTGGTCGTTAAGCGCATCGGCGGCCAGTCCGCCCGCTTCTTCCTCGAGCAGCAGACCGCACTGGGCAAGGTCAACGGCTACATTGAGGAAATGATCGGTGGCCAGAAGGTCGTCAAAGTGTTCTGCCATGAAGAAAAGTGCAAAGAGCAGTTTGACGTACTCAACGATGCGCTGCGCGAAAGTGCGAAAAACGCCAATACCTTCGCCAACATTCTGATGCCGATCATGTCCAACATCGGCAACCTGCTGTATGTGCTGGTGGCGGTAGTCGGCGGCACGCTGGCACTGTCCGGCGTGGTCGGCAGCAGCATTACCATCGGCGTTATCGCCTCTTTCCTGCAGCTGACCAAATCGTTTACCATGCCGGTGACTCAGATTTCGCAGCAGTTCAACTCCATCATTATGGCGCTGGCCGGTGCGGAACGTATCTTCGAACTGATGGACGAAGAGCCGGAGCAGGACAACGGTTATGTCACACTGGTTAACGCCAAGTACGACAAACAGGGCAATCTGGTCGAAACCCCGGAAAAAACCAACATCTGGGCATGGAAGCACCCGCACGAGGATGGCACTATCACCTACCAACAGGTCAAGGGCGATGTGCGCTTCTACGACGTGGACTTTGGCTACAACCCGGATAAAATTGTACTGCATAACATCACGCTGTACGCCGAACCCGGCCAGAAGGTCGCTTTTGTCGGTGCGACCGGCGCGGGCAAGACCACAATCACCAACCTCATCAACCGCTTTTATGATATTGCGGACGGCAAAATCCGTTATGACGGCATCAATATCAACAAAATTAAGAAGTCTGATCTGCGCCGCTCACTGGGTATCGTTTTGCAGGATACCAACTTGTTTACCGGCACCATCCGCGACAACATCCGTTACGGCAATCTGGACGCCACCGATCAGGAGGTTGAAGCGGCCGCACAGCTGGCCAACGCCGACGACTTCATCCGCCGTCTGCCGGACGGATATGACACCGTCATCGACGGCGAAGGCGGCAGCCTGTCGCAGGGCCAGCGTCAGCTGATTTCGATTGCGCGCGCAGCCGTTGCCGACCCACCGGTTATGATTCTTGACGAGGCAACCAGTTCGATTGACACACGCACGGAATCCATCGTGCAGGCAGGCATGGACAGCCTGATGTACGGCCGCACGGTGTTTGTCATCGCGCATCGCCTGTCGACCGTACAAAACGCGGACGTCATCATGGTGCTGCAGCTCGGCCATATCATCGAGCGCGGCAACCATGAGCAGTTGATTGCCCAACACGGCAAGTACTACCAGTTGTATACCGGTGCATTCGAACTGGAGTAATCCCGTCCAAACCATGTATCAAAGCCGAGGCGCATGTCCCCGGCTTTGATAAAAACAGGCCGCAAAGCGGCCTGTTTTCTGTTTGATACATGCCCTATGGTGCAAAAACGTGCAAGAACCGCCTTACGGCGGTTCTTTTTTTGTTATTGCGTTGATATGCGGCGCAAAATCTGCCGGAATCGGATGAGAAACAGTGTTGTTGTCGTGGCAGCTGCCAGCAGATCGGCGACCGGCTCGGCAAAGAACACCGCAAACAGCTTATCCTCAAATAAATGCGGCAAAATCAAAATCATCGGGATGAGCAGGATGATTTTTCGCTCAAGCGCGAGGAACAGCGAAATCTTAGCCTCTCCCAGCGCGACAAAGCTCTGCTGGAACGTGTTCTGGAACGCCGCCACAAATCCCACGGCAAAATAGATGCGCAGCGCCCACGCCGTCTCGTCGATCAGCGCGCTGTCGTGCGCGAACAGGCGCGCAAGCAAATGCGGAGCAAGCATCGCAAGCGCCCAGACACCGAACGCAAACACACAGGCGATCATCAGGTTGTATCTGACCGACTGTTTCATGCGGTCAGGCCGCTTTGCGCCGTAATTGAAACTCAAAATCGGCTGTGCGCCCTGCGCCAATCCCATCAGCGGCATCTGCACCATCTGCGCCACCGAAGTCAGGATGGTCATTGCGCCGACGGCCAGATCGCCGCCGTACTTCTGCAAAGACACATTGAAGGTCACAGTCAGCAGGCTCTCGGTGGACTGCATGACAAACGGCGATGCGCCCAGCGCAATCGCGGGCAGCAGCAGACGCTTATCCAGCCGGAAAAAGGCTTTTTTCAGCCGCAGCGCAGTCTTGCTTCCGGTCAGGAACCGCACCACCCACAAAGCGGAAACCGCTTGCGAGATGACGGTTGCAATTGCCGCGCCGCGCACACCTAGTCCAAACACAAAGATGAATACGGGGTCAAGCGCAACATTTAATACCGCGCCGATGAGCACGGTTTTCATTGCAACGCCGGATTTGCCCTGTGCGGTGATAAAGCCATTGAGTCCGAGCGCGGTCATGACAAAAATCGTACCCAGCACATAGATATTGAGGTACTGCATGGCATAGGGCAGCGTGTCCGTCGACGCACCGAACAGCACCAGCAGCGGTTCCTGAAACAGCAGAAACAGTACGGTCAGCACAACCGCCAGTCCCCACAGCGCGGCGGTGCAGGTGCCGAGCGTGCGCTCTGCCTTTTCGTGTTCCCCCGCGCCCATCGCAATTGAAGCACGCGGCGATCCGCCCATGCCAATGAGCGCGGCAAAGGCCGAAATCAGTGTGATAACCGGAAAGGTTACGCCCATGCCGGTCAGCGCCAGCTTTCCTTCCACCGGAATCTGTCCAATATAAATGCGGTCAACAATATTATACAAGAGGTTGACCACCTGCGCGCACACGGTCGGCAGCGCAAGACGAACAAGCAGTGGGCCGACCGGGTCGTTGCCCAGATCGGCCGCACGCTTTTGCTTTTTCTGTTTTTCCATGTCAGCGCGCTTTATCCTCCCGGATCAGAATGCGCAGCGCCTCGACCGCCGTGCGTACGCCGCGCTCGGCCGCGTCGGGCGGAATATTCGGCGCCTCATCGTTATCTGCATTCCACAGGACGTTGAGCACCGCGCCGCAGCGCACATGCAGCGTCTGCGAGACGATCAGCAGCGCTGCAGTCTCCATTTCACTGGTCAGCGCACCCGCCGCCTTCCATGCCTTCCACTTGGCGAGCAACTCATCCGCGACAGGCTGCTGTGCGGGGCGAATCTCACCGTAAAAGCTGTCCTTGGACTGAATAACGCCGATATGGTGGGTCAGGCCCAGTTTGACCGCCGCGTCCCGCAGCGCGCTGACAACCTCAAAACTCGCCGCCGCTGGGAATTCGATCGGCAGATACTCACGGCTTGTTCCCTCCTGTCGGATTGCTGCGGTCGCAATGACGATGTCACCGCCGCAAACCTCGTCCACGATGCCGCCCGAAGTGCCCACACGGATGAAGGTATCCGCACCGCACTCAACCAGCTCTTCCAGCGCAATTGCAGCCGATGGACCGCCGATACCGGTCGAGCACACCGCAACCGGTTCACCGTCCAGCGTCCCCGTCCAGATCGTATACTCTCGATTTTGGGCAATCTGCTTGGGCTTGTCAAAATAGCGCGCGATTTTCTCGCAGCGCGCCGGGTCGCCCGGCAGAATCACATACCGACCCACATCACCCTTGGTAATCTGCAAATGCATCTGTTTTCCATCAATCAACATACCGGTTTTCCCTCCCGTTCAATCACTCGGATATTTTTTTCCGCTTTTGCGCGCGGCAGCATGACCTCATGCCCGCAGCCCGCACATTTGAGCTTAAAATCCATGCCCGTGCGCAGCACCTTCCACTGCTTGGAGCCGCAGGGATGCGGCTTTTTCATGGTCAGTACATCGCCGACCTGCACATCCATACTCATTTCCCCTTCCTGCAGGATGGCCGCTGCCATCCTCTCGCTTTTATCATACCATATTTGCAGTGCTAATCCCAGCCGTTTTTTCATATAGTATGACAGACCCCAAAGGAGGCTCTGCTATATTATGAAAACAAGCGAATGTTATCTGCCCGAGGGCAGTTACACCGCGCTGCCCGAGGTACGGCAGGCGCTCACATCCCTCGACGGACTGCGGCACGCGCAGGACGAAGGGATGATTCTGGAAGCGGTCGTGCAGCGATGCACCCCCGCGCATGACCTGCTGTTCGACCTGGGCTTTGCGCAGGGCATTATGCCGCGCTCGTGCTGCGCGCTGGGTGTGGCCGAGGGAGACACGCGAGAAATTGCCATTCTGTCCCGCGTGGGCAAACCCACCTGCTTTGTTGTCACCGAGATAGACGAAAGCGCGGACACGCCGCTCATCTGGCTGTCGCGCACCATTGCACAGCAGCGCGCGCAGGACTATTTGCTCGAGACCCTGCGGCCAGGCGACGTCATCCCGGCCTCCGTCACCCATTTGGAGAACTTCGGCGCGTTTGTCGATATTGGCTGCGGTGTGGCATCACTCATCGGAATTGAGAATCTGTCGGTTTCGCGCATTTTCCACCCTGCCGATCGACTGCATGTCGGCCAGTACATCCACGCTGTCGTGCGCTCGGTCGATGCGGAGGCGCGCCGCATTTCGCTGACCCACCGTGAGCTGCTCGGCACCTGGGAGCAAAACGCCGCGTTGTTTTCGCCCGGCGAAACCGTGCGCGGGGTGGTACGCTCGGTCGAGCCGTACGGCGTTTTTATTGAGCTTGCCCCCAACCTGTCTGGCCTTGCCGAGCCGCGCGACGACCTCACGCCCGGCACTATCGTGTCGGTCTACATCAAATCCATCCTGCCGCAGCGCATGAAAATCAAGCTGACCGTCATCGACATCCTCGCCTCTGCGGGCACGCCTGATCCGCCGCCGTATTTTATCACCGAGGGACATATCGACCAGTGGGTGTACACCCCTGCCTGCTGCGATCGAAAATATATCGCAACCGTGTTCGAGTGAACCCTTATTTTCCGTTCTTGACACGCTCCCAATAGGCTTTGGCGGCCTGCTCGGTTTTGTTCGGGCCGTAGTCATAGTAGTGTGCATGCTTGATTTCATCCGGCAGATACTGCTGCTTCACCCAATGGTTCGGGAACGCGTGCGGATACTGATAAGTCAGCCCACGGCCGAGCTTTTGCGCGCCGCCGTAGTGCGCATCCTTGATATGCGCCGGGATATCGCCGGTTTTGCCCGCGCGCACATCCGCCATCGCCGCGTCAATCGCCGCGGCGGCGCTGTTGGACTTGGGCGCGGTCGCCATCAGGAGGACCGCCTCGGCCAGTGGGATGCGCGCCTCGGGCAGACCGAGTTGGAACGCGCTGTCCACGCACGCCTTGACGATGGCCGCGCACTGCGGATACGCGAGGCCGATGTCCTCGCTTGCAATGACCAGCATACGCCGCGCGGCCGAAATCATGTCGCCCGCTTCGAGCAGACGCGCGAGATAGTGCAGCGCGGCGTCCGGGTCCGAGCCGCGGACAGACTTTTGCAGCGCGGACAGGATATCGTAATGGCTGTCGCCGTCGCGGTCGTAGCGCATGTTGGAGCGCTGCGCCGCCTGCTTGGCATCCGCCAGCGTCACGCCGTCCGCGCCCGCACCCAACACAAGCAGTTCAACTGCGCCAAGCGCCTTGCGCACATCCCCGCCGACCGCCTGCGCAATGTAGGTCGCAACGCCATCCTCGACCGGCGTGCTCTTGTCCCCGATGGCAAGGGAAAACGCCCGCTCGACCGCGCGCTGCATATCCCCTGTCTCGATGGGCTTGAACTCAAAGACCGTGCTGCGGCTGAGTATCGCATTGTAGACATAGAAATACGGGTTTTCCGTCGTGGACGCAATCAGCGTCATTTTACCCGTTTCGATGAACTCCAGCAGGCTCTGCTGCTGCTTTTTGTTGAAATACTGAATTTCGTCCAGATACACCAGCGCGCCGTTGGGCGCAAGAAAGGTGTCCAGCTCATCAATAATCGCCTTGATATCCGCGATGCCCGCAGTCGTGGCGTTGAGGTGATACAGTTTGCGCTCGGTTTGCTTTGCAATAATGGATGCGACCGTGGTCTTGCCCACGCCGGACGGGCCATAAAAAATCATATTTGGAATCGTACCCGACTCAATCACGCGGCGCAGCAGACCGGTTTTGCCCAGCAAATGCTGCTGTCCGACCACATCATCCAAGGTTTTCGGGCGAATTTTATCCGCTAAAGGTTGATACATTTCTTTCTCCTTATAAAATCAGGCTGCGGCGACAAGCGCAGTAATGATTGCCCAGCCGAATACACTGACTAAACACAGCAGGGTAAGCACCAGGGCGGCCACCCTTTCTGCACCGGTACATTTTCCACGAAACAGCCGCACGATCATGTTACAGGCAAGCGCAGCGGACAATACCATCCAAATCGCAGGCCTGCTGAACAGCGGCGAAACCGCGTCGTAATATGGGCGCATGGCCGGACCGATGTCCCCAGCTGTCATCACCCGCACCCACAACAAAAACAACATCCACAAAACTGCCGCAAAGCCAAGTACATATCCTGCCTTTTTCATGTCGCTCCCTCCCATTGCTGATAGCACGATTATATCACGCTTTCGGCAAGCACACAAACAGCGCTTGACTTTTTCACTTTACTGTGATAAACTATCCGCAGTCAGTAAAACAAAAAGGAGAGTTTCCCCGATGGACAAGCCCTTTCTCGCAAAGCTGCGCCGCATTGACCCTTATGTGCCGGGTGAGCAGCCGCAGAGCAACGATATCATCAAGCTAAACGCCAACGAAAACCCGTATCCGCCCGCGCCGGGCGTTGCCGAAACACTGCGCACATTCGACGCCTCGCGCCTTGCGCTTTATCCGGACGCGAACGGAAAGGCGCTCAAAGCTACGCTTGCAGGCCGTTTTGGCGTAAAACCGACGCAGGTGTTTCTCGGAAACGGCTCGGACGACGTGCTGGCGCTTGCGTTTCAGTCGTTCTTCTGCTCGGGTGAGCCGATTCTCTATCCGGATATCACCTACTCGTTCTATCCGGTCTGGTGCGATCTGTTCCGTATCCCGTATGAGACCGTGCCGCTGGATGAGAACTTCTGCGTGAATGTCCGAGACTATGACAAGCCGAACGGCGGCATTGTCCTGCCCAATCCAAACGCACCGACCGGACGCGGCGTGTCGCTCGACTTCATTGAGGACCTTTTGCAGCACAACGCGGACTGTGTCGTCATCATCGACGAAGCCTATGTCGACTTCGGCGCACAGAGCACGGTGCCTCTCATTGAGAAATATGAAAACCTGCTCGTCGTGCAGACGATGAGCAAATCGCGCTCACTCGCCGGCCTGCGCATCGGCTATGCGCTCGGCTCAGAAACACTCATTGCAACGCTCGAAGCGGTCAAAAACTCCTATAACTCCTACACCATGGACACACTTGCGCTTGCCGCGGGCGAAGCCGCAGTCAAGGACGAAGCGTATTTTCAGGACACCTGCCGCAAGGTCATGGGCACGCGCGAACGCACGGCTGACGCGCTGCGCCAGCTCGGCTTCACCGTCCAGCCCTCACTGACCAACTTCCTGTTTGTCACGCACCCAACCAAAAAAGCGCCGGAGATTTTTGAATATCTGCGGCAGAAAAATATCTTCATCCGATATTTTAAGCTGCCACGCATTGACAACTATCTGCGCATCACCGTCGGCACCGACGAGCAGATGGACCGTATGTTGGAAGCGCTCCGGGCTTTCCTGTAAGAATATCCAATTAAAAAGAGCGGAAGAAGCCTTCCGCTCTTTTGTTATGCCTTGATAACGATTCCCAGCCGTTTTGCAAGCATAGCCGCCTGCTCCATCGTCACGATCGCGCCACGCAGTTCGGCATTTGTGTCAGATACCGCGATGCCGTCCAGCACGCAGTCGGTCAAGTCCAGCCCCGCCAGTGACGTATGCAGTAAGCGCGCGGACCGCAGCACAGTGCGCGTCAGTGTCCAGTCCTTCCACTGGCAATCGCAGAATGATGCGCCTGTCAGGTCGCTGCTCAAAAACGCTACCCGGCGCAGCCGCGTCCGATCAACCACCGCATCGGACAGGCGGCAGTCCCGCACATCCACCTCGCGCCAGCCAGTCTCAGCGAAATCCGCCCCAACAGCCTTGCAGCCGATTAGCTCCACCCGTTCAAAAAACGCATCCCGCCATCCGCTGCCTGAAAGCTCGCAGTCGTCGAGCACCACGTCTGCAAAATCCGCGCGCTCCCAGCGGCAGCCGGTCAGACGGCAGCCCTCCAGCCGCACACCGCGCAGCCGCAGTCCTTCATACCATGTGCCAGATAAGTCTGCCCCGCGGATGCATACATTTTCCACCGTTTGCTCGTCATGCGCGGCACGGGCCAGCAGTATATCCGCGTCCTGTACAGATTCCAACGACGCGGGCAAATGCGCGCTCATGCTTTATCGAGCAGCTTGATGATCTCGTCGATCTTGCCTTCGCGGGCCTGCTCGTCGCCCGTTTCAAACGCATCCTGCACACAGCCTGCTAAGTGCCCGCGCAGCACCTCGCGCTGCGCCTTGTGCACGAGCGACTCAACCGCCTGCAGCTGCGTGACAATTTCCATGCAGTAACGGTCGTCCTCAATCATCTTGAGCACCCCGTCGAGCTGACCGCGTGCGGTACGCAGCAGCGGCTCGACCTTTTTCCGGTCCGCCCTCATTTCAGGCCGACCACCTTATACCCCGCCTGCTCGACCGCCTCGGTCAGCTTGGCGTCATCCGGCAGGGTGTTGCTTTGAACCGTCGCGGTGCCGTTTTGCAAATCCACCTGCGCACTCACACCGTCAAATGCCTCCAGCGCCTTTTTGACATGCGCCACGCAATGCTCACACATCATGCCTTCGATCTGAATTACCTTGGTCTTTTCCATTTGCTTTTCTTCCTCCTTCGGCAGTATTACACACTGGCTGCTCTCCGGCTTGGGAGAGGCCTTGAAAAACTTCAAACGCAATGCGTTGGAAACCACACAAACCGAGCTCAGACTCATCGCAGCCGCGCCGATCATCGGGCTGAGTTTCAGTCCCAGCGGCAGCCACAGCACGCCCGCCGCAATCGGGATGCCAATGCAGTTATAGAAAAATGCCCAGAACAGGTTCTGACGGATGTTACGCATGGTCTGCCGTGACAGCCGTATCGCGTCGACTGCATCCATCAAATCGCTCTTCATCAGCACCACGTCCGCCGACGCAATCGCCACATCTGTGCCTGCACCGATGGCGATGCCCACATCCGCACGCGCCAGCGCGGGCGCGTCGTTGATACCGTCGCCAATCATGGCCACCTTGCGGCCCTGCTCCTGCTTTTCGCGCACCACACGCTCCTTGTCCTGCGGCAGAACCTCGGCCACCACATCCTGCACGCCCAGTTCTGCGGCAATGGATTGCGCCGTCGCCTGATTGTCGCCGGTCAGCAGCGTCACCTGCACACCCAGCTTTTGCAGCGTATCGACCGCGGCGCGGCTGCTCGGCTTGAGCACATCCGCTACCGCAAAGATGCCGACCACCTGCCGGTTAGCCGCAAAGTACAGCGGTGTTTTGCCCGCGGCAGCAAGGTTTTCGCCCATCTGCTGCGCCGAGCGCGACAGCGCAAGGCCGTTTGCCAACAGCATACGGCGGTTGCCGGCCATGCAGCGCACACCGTCGATTACCGCGCGCACGCCCTGTCCTTCAATCATTTCAAACGAATCGGTTTTGCGCTCCTTGACATGCTTGGCGCGCGCATAGCGCACGATTGCATCCGCAAGCGGATGATCGCTGTGCACCTCAAGGGACAGCGCCAGCGACAGCAAATCTTCCGGCTCCACACCGAAGGATTTGATATCGGTGACGACCGGACGGCCCTCGGTCACGGTACCGGTCTTGTCCAGCACGACGCAGTCCACGTTATGCAGGTTTTCCAGTGCCTCAGCCGACTGGAACAGCACGCCGTTTTTCGCACCCACGCCCGTACCGACCATGATGGCAACCGGCGTTGCCAGTCCCAGCGCACACGGGCAGGAAATCACCAGAACCGCTATCGCACGAGTCAATGCAAAGCTCGGGGTCTCCCCGACCACCAGCCAGATGATCGCAGTCACCAGCGCAATCAGCATGACAACCGGCACAAATACGCCTGCGACCTTATCCGCGAGCTTGGCAATCGGCGCCTTGGATGCGCCCGCCTCCTCGACCAGCCGGATGATCTGGCTGAGCGTTGTATCATCGCCCACGCGGGACGCTTTCATCGCAAAATAACCGTTTTTCGTCACGGTTGCGCCAATCACCATGTCACCCTTGTTCTTTTCCACCGGCATGGACTCGCCTGTGATGGCGCTCTCATCGAGATAGGCATGCCCCTCTACAATCTGGCCGTCTACCGGCACAGACTGCCCTGCGCGCACGATAACGTAATCGCCCACGCGCACCTCTTCAATCGGTACGGTAACCTCCTGCTCACCGCGTATAACCGATGCGGTCTGCGGCCGCAAATCCATCAGAGCGGCAATGGCCTCGCCGGTCTTGCGCTTGGCGCGCGCTTCAAAGAACTTGCCGAGTGTGACAAGCGTCAGGATCATACCCGCGGACTCAAAGTACAGGTCATGCGCATACTCATGCACGCGCGCCATGTCGCCCGCAGCGCCCGCATAACCAATCTGAAACAGCGCGTACACACCGTACACCACGGATGCACCCGAGCCGACCGCAATCAGCGCGTCCATCGTGGGCGCGCGATGCCATATCGTGCGGAAACCGTTGATAAAATATTTGCGATTGACCAGCAGGATGGGCAGCGTCAGCAGCAGCTGCACCAGTGCCAGCGCAAACGCATGCGCCTCGCCGCTGACAAAACCGGGCATCGGCAGACCCAACATCGGTCCCATGGAAAAATACATCAGAATAATGAGGAACACCGCGGAGACAAGGATGCGAGTTTTCATTTCATGCAGCGCATCCTCGGGCGCGGCATCCTTTGCAGGCGCCGCCGCGCGCGTGCCGCCGTCCACAGCGGCAGTGTAGCCGCCCTCTTCAACCGCGCGGATGATCTGTTCGTCGCCGCATGCACTCTCATCATACTCCACCGTCATGCTGCCTGCCAGCAGATTGACCTGCACTTCGCGCACACCCGGCACAGCGGAAACGCTTTTTTCCACATGTGCAGAGCACGCCGCGCAACTCATCCCGCCGACGCGAAATCGTTGTTTCATATCAGGATCTCCTTTTATCTCTCACCCCTCCCCCGGGGAGGGGGTCTGTTGCACAGTTAGTATACCCCACGCACTTTATTTTGTCAACCCTCTGTGAAAGATGCTGTTTTTTCCGCTTCTCTTGACAAATCCGCTTAAAAACGGTAAAATAAACACAATTAATGGTAGTTGAAGCGGTTCGCAAGGACGCAGTGAAACGAAAGTTTACACTGCGTCCTTTTTTTGTTCCGCTGCACTGCAACAGAATAAAAAGGAGAAAACCCAAATGCCCAAGAACAAAAAACAAGATATTGTCTTTACCCTGCTGATGGCCGCCGTGATGGTATACGGCATGATCTGCTACAATGTTGCCCTCAACATCGGCGGGTGCCGCAACGAGGTCTTTGGCGCAGCGTTTCACGAGTTTCCCATCATGTGGCCGGTCGCGGTACTGCTGGAGCTGATTTTTGTCGGCCGGCTGGCACAAAAGCTGGCATTCCGTCTGGTCGACCCACGCACTGTCCCACCGACCGCCATCATGCTGGCAATCTCCGCGATGTCGGTATGGCTGATGTGCCCGTGCATGAGCTTTTTTGCCTGTCTCTTTTTCAAGGGCGGCCTTCTGCAAAGCGAGTTTATCGCTATCTGGGTGCAGACCACCGTGCTCAACTTCCCGATAGCGCTGCTGCTGCAATTCTTCGTGGCCGGACCGCTGGTGCGCCTGATTTTCCGCCGCATTTTTCCCGATTAACCGCCCTATACATGCAAAAGCCGCACGAGTTTCGTGCGGCTTTTGCTTTCTATTTGCTTATTCGTGAATAGTGGTCGAGAAGGACAGACATTCCTCCTGTCCCGGACGCAGCATGCGCACGCCAACCTTGTTTTCGATTGCGTGGTCAAGATAACCGCCATCCGGCAGCGTGCTCCACGGCTCCAAGCAGACATAAGGCACGTCAAAATCCTTATACGCGCTCCACAGCGCAAAATACGGAAAGTCCGCAAAGTCCATGGTTACGGTTCGGTCGTTGCACGTACTGCCAATGGTCGCACGGCGCACCGGAAGATCGTCCATAATGATTGCATCATTGCGGAACGTCTCGCGCGTGATAGGCAAATAGCCGTCTTTGAGCAGCAGATCACCGTGCGCGCGGCTGAGCATCACGTTTTCATCCGTCAGGATCGGATGCAGCACCGTCGTACCCTCAAACGCCACAAAATAGTCCTCAATCGACTCATTCGGCTGCCAGCAGAGTGTGTATGCATCGTGCCCGCCGACTTCGTAATACATATCGGTATCGCTGCGGTTAAACACGACATGTTCTTTTTTCAGAGTTGCGCCTGTCAGCGTATAGCGCACCGTGCAGACAAAATCCCACGGATACATTTTCTTGGTGAAATCGTTTGCTTCCAGCACAAATTCCACGTACTCATTGCCTACAGCACCGATCTGCCATTCCAAATCACGACCGAAGCCGTGCTGGGTGATTTCATAGGGCGTGCCGCCCACCGTATAGGTTTTATCCTTGAGCCGCCCAACAATCGGGAACAGAATCGGCGCATGCCGTTTCCACACGGCAGGATCGGCCTGCCAGACATATTCCGTGCCGGTTTTTTTACTCTTAAAACTGCTCAATTCCGCCCCAAACGGATTGATCTCCACCCGGAAAAGCTCGTTTTCCAATACCTGCATTGTGTATCCGCCTCCCTTTTTACTCTGATTTAAGCATAGCTTTTTTCACCTGCAAAGTCAATCCGCCGCCTGTTTTTTAGCATTTCCGCCGGATTTCACCGTCTGCATTTGGCAGTTTCGCCGGATTTATCCGCATGCATTGACAATGCGCGCTATATTGCATTACAATATAGTCAGTACCTTGCAAAGCAAAACACCAAGGAAAGGGAGGGCGGCCGGTGTGATACCATCACAACTGCTCAAAGGCACACTTGAGGGCTGTATTCTTGCCGTGCTCAGCCGCGCGCCAACCTACGGCTACGAGATCACCGAACAGCTTTCCGACTATGGCTTCGGCCAGATTGCCGAGGGTACGATTTATCCGCTGCTGCTGCGGCTGGAGAAAAACGGGCTGGCGCAGGCGGAATACCGCGCCTCCGAGGTGGGTCCCAAGCGCAAATACTACGCGCTGACCGACAAAGGCCGCGTGGAATTGCAGAATTTTCTCGCAAGCTACCGCGAGCTGACACAAGCGGTTGATAAACTTCTGGCTGATACAGGAGGCGATTACCATGACCAAGCAAACCCTACTGCTCAGAGATGAAAACGAACGCTCTGCAAGCCTTCTTTCCCATCCCACCGAACGTATCTTCCAACAAATCACTGTTTACATCCGTACCGCCCCTATCAACACTTATTATCAGGAAAGCATTCGCCGCGATATCGTACAAATGCTGCTCGACGCAGAAGCCCACGGGCAAACGGCAGAAGCTGTCATCGGCGCAGATTACCGTGCCTTCTGCGACAGCGTGATCGCAGAAGTGCCGCCGCTGACCCGCCAGGAACAGTGTCTATACGGCCTGCGCGGCGTATTGTTGACCGCCTACTTTCTCATTGCATACTGGCTGATTCCTATCATTGGGCAGCTACAGCAAAGCTGGCCAATGATGCCTGTTACCACGGGCAATCTGGTCGGCGCAGCACTTGTCGTGTTGATTATGATAACTCTTTCCCTGCTTACCCGTTACTTTTCTCGCAGTCCGTTGACACAGCTTTACAGCAGCAGTATGAAAGTCCGCTTGCTGTTTTTGCCTTGGTTTTTGCTTTATCTCATTGCCAGTGCGTTTCTGCGTACCACCGTCTTTTCTGTCAATTTCCCGGCGGCGGTGGCAGTGCTCACCATGCTATTGCTGCTGCACTGCTGGATCGACCGCCAAACCGACTAAACTGCAAAAAAGTCCTGCCGGGATTCCGGCAGGACTTTTCTATGTTTTTCGTTCAAAGCAGTTCCATCTTAGAGTCCGCTTCAGTAATTGGCCGCAGCGGACGGCATGGCACGCCGACCGCAAGGTATCCCGCAGGGATGTCCCGCGTCACCACACTGCCCGCGCCGATAACCGCACCGTCTCCAATGTTCACACCGCCGAGCACCACAACATTCGCTGCAATCCAGACGTTATTCCCGATGTGGATGTCCTTGGCAAACTCGGACATCGAGACATGCCCGTCCGGATAGCGCATGCTGGTGCGCTCGGACGCAATGAGCGGATGGTCGGTCGCCATGAGCGACACATTCGGGCCGAACATCACGTTATCCCCGATAAAGATGCGTGCATCATCCATGACGGTCAAATTGAAATTGCAGAAGAAATTCTCTCCGATAAAGGTATGAAAGCCATAATTGAACTGGATCGGCCCCTGAAAATAGTATTTCTCACCGATCTGCCCGATAAACTCACGCACAATGGGCAGTCGCGCGGGGTCGTATTCGTCCATCGCATTGAATTTCTGACACAGGATGTGCGCCTTATGCTTGATGTCGCGCAGTTCCTTGGTGCGCGCGTCAAACAGCCTGCCCGCAAAGATTTTTTCTTCCTCCGTCATTCTTTGCCGCCTCCCGCCAGTTCCTTTACCGTGCGCTTACGCGAGCGCGGCCTTGAGTTCCTCTACCTTGTCGGTATTCTCCCACTTAACGCCCAGCTCCTCACGGCCCATATGGCCGTAAGCGGCAAGCTGCTTATAAATCGGCTTGCGCAGGTCAAGCGTTTCGATAATTGCCGCCGGACGCAGGTCAAATACCTTGCGCACTGCTTCGGCCAGCTTACCTTCGTCCACAGTGCCGGTGCCGAAAGTCTCGACCATGATGGAAACCGGCTCGGCTACACCGATGGCATAGGCCAGCTGAAGCTCACAGCGCTTGGCCAGTCCGGCCGCAACGATATTCTTAGCCACCCAGCGCGCCGCATACGCCGCCGAGCGATCCACCTTGGTCGGGTCCTTGCCCGAGAACGCGCCGCCGCCGTGACGGCCGATGCCGCCGTAGGTATCGACGATAATCTTACGGCCGGTCAGACCCGAATCGCCCTGCGGACCGCCGATAACAAAGCGGCCGGTCGGGTTGATGAAATACTTGGTGTTCTCGTCGAGCAAATGGGACGGAATGACCGCCTTGACAACCTGCTCAATCATATCCTTGCGAATCTGCTGAAGCGAAACCTCCGGGCTGTGCTGGGTGGACAGCACAACCGTGTCCACACGCACCGGCAGATTGTCATCATCATACTCAATCGTCACCTGGCTCTTGCCGTCCGGGCGCAGATAATCAAACATGCCGTTCTTACGCACCTCGGTCAGGCGCTTTGCCAGCTTGTGTGCCAGAGAGATGGGCAGCGGCATCAGTTCGGGTGTTTCGTCACACGCATAGCCGAACATCATGCCCTGATCGCCCGCACCGATGGCGAGGTCGGCGTCTGACGCGCCTTCCTTGCGCTCAAGCGAGTTGTCTACGCCCAACGCGATATCGGCGGACTGCTCATCGATTGCGGTCAGCACCGCGCAGGTGTCGCAGTCAAAGCCGTACTTGGCGCGGTCATAACCGATTTCCCGAATGGTATCGCGCACAACCTTGGGGATGTCCACATAGCAGGTGGTCGAGATTTCGCCCATCACCTGTACCATGCCAGTGGTGCAGGTGGTTTCGCAGGCAACGCGCGCATACGGATCATTCGTTAAGATTTCGTTAAGGATCGCATCCGAGATCTGGTCACAGATCTTGTCCGGATGTCCCTCCGTTACGGATTCCGAGGTGAAAAAATGATGTGCCATGATATAATTCCTTCCTTTCTGGTACGTCGGGACACAACAAAAAACGCTCCCGTCAGGGAGCGAAAAAGCCGTTTTGCCCCCTCATCTTTCGTCTTCCTACGCCGGATTTGGCACCTTACGCATGGTTTTGCGCAGGTTGCCGGGTTTCATTGGGCCGTTCCCTCCACCGCTCTGGATAAGGTCGTATATTTACTTACGCGGTTTATTTTATATAAAAACAGAATATTTGTCAAGCGAAAATTTCAGTAAATTCGGATATTGTATGCGGATTGACATTTTCTTTGTACCCCGTTATATTAAATAAGTAAGAATGTGCCCTGCCGTCGTTCAGTTTGCGCGGCTTTGCGGCATATTCTTATTCGCATTCACCATGCGTCCTACGGACGCATTGTTTTTATCACGGGAGAGAATAAGGATATATGAACGTAAATGTAGGAATCGATATCGGCTCAACAACGGTTAAAATCGTCGTTGTGCGCGATGGAGAGATCATCCACAAGCACTATGAGCGCCACTTTTCCAAGGTACGCGAAAAAGCGGTTGAGCTGGTGCGAAATGCGCGCGCGCTGATCGGAGAAGACACCACGCTGCGCTGCGCCATCACTGGCTCGGCAGGCCTGGGCGTCGCCAAAGCTGCCGACATCGACTTTGTGCAGGAGGTTTTTGCCACACGCAAAGCGGTTGGCGTGCATGTGCCGCAGGCGGATGTGGTCATCGAGCTGGGCGGTGAGGACGCCAAGATTGTGTTCCTGTCCGGCCAGCTGGAGGAGCGCATGAACGGCTCGTGCGCGGGCGGTACCGGCGCGTTCATCGACCAGATGGCCGTGCTGCTGGACGTAACCCCGGCTGAACTGGATCAGCTCGCGCAGGGCGCGGAGCGCATCTACACCATCGCGTCCCGCTGCGGCGTGTTCGCCAAGTCGGATGTCCAGCCGCTGTTAAATGAAGGCGCGCGTAAAGAGGACGTTGCCGCGTCCATCTTCCAGGCGGTCGTCAACCAGACGGTCGCAGGTCTGGCGCAGGGCCGCGAAATCAAAGGCGACGTGCTGTTCCTGGGCGGGCCGCTGTTCTTCTTTAAGGGCTTGCAGCACCGTTTTCAGGAAACGCTCGGTCTGGACGATGCGCATGCGCACTTCCCCGACCTCGCCCCCTACGCAATTGCCGCAGGCGCGGCGGAGTACGCGGGCGACACACAGAAAACCTATACCGTCTCGTCACTGCTCGACGCGCTTGAGCATGCGGCCGGCGCACCGGTGGTGGCAAACTATCTTCCGCCACTGTTTGAAAACGAAGCGCAGTACGAGGAATTCAAACACCGCCACGGCGTGCACGATGTCATGACGCAAAACGTCACGATGTACGAAGGGGACGCTTATCTCGGCATCGACTGCGGCTCGACCACGACCAAGCTGGTGCTGATTGGTGAGGACCATCAAATTCTGTACCATCACTACCAATCTAATAAGGGCAACCCGGCGGACGTTATCCGTGAGCAGCTCACCCAGCTGTATAAGCTGTGCGGGGACCGCGTACATATCGTTTCCAGCGCGGTCACGGGCTATGGTGAAGCGCTCATTCAGAATGCTTTCGGCGTGGACTTCGGACTGGTAGAAACGGTCGCGCACTTCCGCGCGGCACGCCACTTCTGCCCGGATGTCGATTTCATCATCGACATCGGCGGACAGGACATCAAGTGCTTCAAGATCCGCAACAAGTGCATCGATAACATCTCGCTCAACGAGGCCTGCTCGTCGGGCTGCGGCTCGTTCATCGAGACCTTTGCCCGCTCGATGGGCTACTCTATCGAGGAATTCTGCAAGCTCGGCCTGTTTGCCCAGCATCCGATCGACCTCGGCTCGCGCTGCACGGTATTCATGAACTCCTCGGTCAAGCAGGCTCAGAAGGACGGCGCAGGTATCGACGCGATTTCGGCCGGCCTGTCGGTTTCGGTCGTCAAGAACGCACTGTATAAGGTTATCCGCGCGCACTCGCCGGATGACCTCGGCCAGCACATCGTCGTGCAGGGCGGCACCTTCCTCAATGATGCCATTCTGCGCTCGTTCGAGCAGGAAATCGGCCGCGACGTGACCCGTCCGGCAATTGCCGGCCTGATGGGTGCTTACGGCGCAGCGCTGCACGCCAAGGACAACCGTCCGGAACAGACCTCGCTCATTGGGACAGACGTGCTCGCCGGTTTCGAGCACACCGTGCGCACAGCGCGCTGTGGTCTGTGCGAAAACCACTGCAGCCTGACCATCAACGACTTCGGCGGCGGCCGCCGTTTCATCTCAGGCAACCGCTGTGAGCGTCCGCTCGGCGGCGTGAAAAAGACTGAGCTGCCCAACCTTTATAAATGGAAGCTGGATAAACTTCGCAGCTACGGCGAACCGTCCGGCAATCCTGCGCCGCTCGCCACGATTGGCCTGCCGTTCGGCCTGAACTATTACGAGCTGCTGCCGTTCTGGACGACTTTCCTGCGTTCGCTCGGTTTTGAAACCGTGCTGAGTGACGTGTCCACCCGCGACATGTACATGAAGGGACAGCACTCTATCCCGTCGGACACGGTATGCTACCCGGCCAAGCTGATGCACGGCCATATCGAAAACCTGCTGGAAAAGGGCGTGGACGCGATTTTCTATCCGTGCATGACCTACAATCTGGACGAGGGCCGCGCGACCAACTGCTATAACTGCCCGGTCGTGGCGTACTATCCCGAGCTTTTGAAGGCGAACGTCGCAGCGCTTTCCGATTTTGACTTTATGATGCCGTATTTTGAGCTGGCTGACCCCAAGCGGTTTACCCAGCACGCGGCAAAATATTTCTGCGGCAAGTACCCGCAGCTGAAGAAAAAGCAGGTGGAAGCCGCTTCAAAGGCTGCTTATCAGGAGCTGGCCGACTATTACGCGCAAATCCGCGCAGAGGGCCAGAAGGCCATCGCTTATGCCGACACGCACGGACTGGATATTGCGGTCATCGCGGGCCGTCCGTACCATGTCGACCCGGAGATTAACCACGGCATCGACCAGCTGATCGCCTCGTTCGGACTGGTCATCGTGTCTGAGGACGCAGTCTGGCAGCTGACCGAAGCGCCGCAGGTACATGTGCTTAACCAGTGGACCTATCATTCGCGCATGTACGGCGCGGCGAAATACGTCACCAAAAAAGAAAACGCGCAGCTGATTCAGCTGGTGTCCTTTGGCTGCGGCATCGACGCCATCACCACCGACGAAATGCGTGCCATTTGCGAAAATGGCGGCAAACTCTATACACAGCTCAAGATTGACGAGATCAGCAATCTCGGCGCGGCAAAAATCCGCATCCGCAGTATGCTGGCCGCCGTAGAGGAGGGCAGAAAACTTGCAAAACAACAACACGACGCCTAAAACCTATCAATACGCGCAGTTCACAGAGGAAATGCGCAAGGATTATACCATTCTGGTACCCAATATGCTGCCGGTGCAGCTCGGCCTGATGTGCCGCCTGATGAAGAACTTCGGCTATAACATGGAACTGCTCAACACGTTCGGGCCGAACATCGCGGAACAGGGCCTGCGCAACGTGCACAACGACACCTGCTATCCTGCGCTGCTGGTCATCGGCCAGCTGCTGGATGCCATTGAGTCCGGCAAATACGACATCCACAAAATTGCGCTCATCCTGCCGCAGACCGGCGGCGGCTGCCGCGCTTCCAACTACATCCATCTGATGCGCAAGGCGCTGGAAAAGAACGGATATGGCTTTATCCCGGTCATTTCGCTCAACTTTGCCGGTCTGGAAGAGGATGCCAACCCCGGCTTCAAGCTGACCAAGACCATGCTCATCCAGATTGCTTACGCGCTGCTCATCGGCGATTTGATTATGCTGGTAGCCAACCAGTGCCGTCCGTATGAAGTCGTACCCGGCTCGACCGAAAAGGCCATCGAAATCTGTATGAACGCGGTTACTGCGCGCTTTACGGGCGACCGTATGGTGCGCTACAGCGAGGTCAAGCACCTGTACCAGTATGTGCTGACCGCTTTCGGCAAACTGCGTCTGGACAAGACGCAGAAAAAGAAAATGGTCGGCATTGTGGGCGAGATTTACGTCAAGTTCTCCCCGCTCGGCAACAACCGTCTGGAGGAGTTCCTGCTTTCGGAAGGCTGCGAGCCTGTGCTGCCCGGTCTGACCGACTTCTGCCTGTATTCCATCTACAACTCGGTTATCGACCATAATCTGTACGGCCGCTCGGCCAAGCGCGCCGCCATTTACAAGTTCGTCTATCAGTTCCTGCTTGGCAAACAGGCGGATATCATTAAAATTATGAAAAAGGACGGCAACTTCCGTCCCCCGATGCCGTTTGACGAGGTGCGCAAAAAGTCGCACGCCATCATCGGCGAGGGTGTTAAGATGGGCGAAGGCTGGCTGTTGCCGGCTGAAATGGTCGAACTCATCAGCGAAGGCGTAACCAACATCGTCTGCACCCAGCCGTTCGGCTGCCTGCCCAATCATATCGCGGGCAAGGGCATGATCCGCCGCATCCGCGAGGTCTACCCGCAGGCGAACATCGTCGCGGTCGACTATGACCCCGGCGCATCCAAGATCAATCAGGAAAACCGCATCAAGCTGATGCTGTCGAGCGCAGAGTGACGCAAAAAACCGGAACCCTTGGGTTCCGGCTTTTTGTTGCTGCGCACGCGGGGTCACTCCGTCCGCCAACCGGGGTAATTGGCGTCGAGGTAATACGGGATATAGTCTTGCAATTCGTCAGGAGTCGGGTAGTCTGTCACGGCAACGCCCGCGGCCGCTGCCGCCTTCGCAGCGGGTGAGCGGCGCGTATCCGTCATGCCGAAGCGCGCGGCGGCGATCTCGACCAGCTGTGCGTCGGTCGCACGGGGCAAATCCATGCCCTGCTGCCAGATCAGCACAGCATCGTCTCCTTCGCCCCAGTAATAGGCAGTCGTCGTCTGCGCGCCGTCCCGCACGCGGGCGACATTTTCCTCCTCCCAATCGTAAATATGCCAGTCGCCGTTCTGCCAGTCGCGGTTGTCCATCTCACCCAGTCCAGTGACCGAGTGACAGGGAATTTTGTATACCTCCCCGTTTCCCCCCTCCTCAAAGCGGTATTCCATGTAGCGGTCGCCCGGATAGTCCAACCGGTAGGCGATGCGCCCGTCAGGCAGCACGCACCGGTCGTACACTCGCATCTCCGAAAGGTCATACGGCACCGCCCCATGCCAACCGACCAAAACCGCGAACAGGCCAAGCAGCACGGCACACAGCAACGCGGTAACCGCACACCCCTTTAGAAACGCCCGCAGCTTGCCGCGCCGCCACGTTTTTGCCACGCCGTCCAGCGCACGCACCTCCCGCTGCTCCTCCGCCATCTGCGCAAGCGGTGCGTCCAGCGCCGCCAGCTCCGCGCGACAGGACGCGCAGCCTGCCAGATGTTCTTCAACCAGCGTGCGCGTCTCGTCCGCACACACGCCGTCCCGATAGAGCGGCAGCAGGTCGCGGATCACATTACAGCTCAGCTTCATCCTGCAATTCCTCCTTCAGTTTCAGTCTCGCACGGTGATAGGTCACCCGCGCCCAGCTTTCGGTTTTGCCAAACAACTGCCCGATCTGCGCAAACGGCAGCTCGCCGAACAGCCGCAGCGAAAACACCTCTTTGTAGGGTTCGGGCAGCGCATGCAGCGCCTTGTGAACAGCAAACGCCGTCTCCCTGCGCAGCAATTTGTGCTCCAGATTCTCGACGCAATCCTCGGCCGGTTCGCCGCCCCGGTTTTTGCGCAGCCAGGTGTAATACTCGTTTTTGGCGATCTGGCACAGCCAGACATACAGGCGGCATTCGCCCCGGAAGCCACCGATTGCTTGCAGTGCCTTGAAAAACGCCTGCTGCGTGACCTCTTCGGCTATGCCCTCGTTTCGGCACAGCGACAATACATACCGGTACACGTCGGTGAAGTACGTCCGGTACACCTGCTCGAAGTCCTGCACACGCCCACCTCCTTTTTTCACAGATAAGACCAGCCACTCCACCGTTCGTTACAGCACGGCGGAGAAATTTTTTGCCGCTTTCCAGTATAGCACGCTGCGCACCCGCCGCATAGGATGCAATGACCGCCTTCCCCCCGCGGGAAGTGCGGCCGAAATCTTTCAAACTGGGAATGATTGCATGGACCACGAAATCTTTTCCCCGCTGTCCGACCTGCCCGAAGGCTCACGGGCGCGCGTGCATGCGCTGCATCTGTCAGGCGGCATGCGTCGCCGCCTGCAGGACCTCGGGCTAGTGGCAGGCACGCGGGTATCCTGCATCCAACGTGCCGCAGCGGGCGACCCGACAGCCTACCGCATCCGCGGCGCGATCATCGCACTGCGAGCGGATGACGCCGCGCAAATCGAAATCGGGGTGGACGCTTGATGGAGTCGGAGCGAACCCCAGTCGTGGCGCTGATGGGCAACCCCAACGTCGGCAAATCCACTGTGTTCAACGCGCTGACCGGCGCGCGCCAGCACACCGGCAACTGGAGCGGCAAGACGGTGTCGGGCGCACGCGGCACAATGCACTGCGGCGGCCGCGAAATGACGCTGGTCGACCTGCCGGGGACCTATTCGCTGCGCCCCCGCTCGGCAGAGGAGCGTGTCGCGCGGGATTTTCTCGCCGGCGGCGAAGCGGATGCGGCCGTTCTGGTTGCGGACGCAACCTGTCTGGAGCGCAATCTCATTTTGATTCTGCAAGTGCTGGAACTCCTGCCTAACGTCGTGGTATGCCTGAACCTGATGGATGAGGCGCGAAAAAAGCGCATCCACATCGACATACCTGCACTTGAGCGCGAGTTGGGCGTACCGGTTGTGCCGTGTGCGGCGCGGCGCGGCCGCGGTCTGCCCTCGCTGACGCAAGCTGTGTGCCGTATATTAAACGGTGAAACCGTCCCTCACCCCACCGCTATCCGTTATTCCGCCGAAATCGAGCAGGCCATACGCGCATCCGGCCTTGCGCGCGCAGATGCGCTGGCTGCGCTTTCAGACTGCCCGCCCGAAGGACTGTCCGTGCAGCAGCTGGATGATTTACTAACCGCTGCGGCAGCGCTGCGCGCCGAGGAAATCGCCCTGACCTGCGTGCAGGTCCCCGCGGATGCAGATGCGCGCGACCGGCGTATCGACCGTATCCTGCTCAGCCGCCGGTTCGGGCTGCCTCTCATGCTGCTGCTGCTTGCGCTTGTGTTTTACATCACTCTGTTTGGCGCTAATGTCCCGAGCGAATGGCTGGGCGAACATCTGCTCGGTCTGAGCACACCGTTTGCCACCTTTCTGTCCACACTCGGTCTGCCGCCGTTTGCCGTTTCCCTGCTGGTCGACGGCCTGTGGCGCGTACTCGCGACCGTCATCTCGGTCATGCTGCCGCCCATGGCCATCTTTTTTCCGCTGTTTACACTGCTCGAGGACGCAGGCTATCTGCCGCGCGTCGCCTTTCAGCTCGACCATGCCTTCCGCTGCGCGCATGCCTGCGGCAAACAAAGCCTAACCATGTGCTTGGGTCAAAAACGGATGCGCAATGCGCTGCATTTCCATCTGCGTTAAAGGCAGTTAAAATGTAGGCTAAGCTTTGGCAAGAGTGGTTGAGATGGATATTTTGCGGTGCTATACTCGCTTTTGGACACAGGGAAAATCAATTCACACCCTGCAATTACATGCAAAAAAGGGAGTAATCACGAATGCAGACAAAAAGAGTATTGGCAGGCATCCTGACCAGCACGCTGCTGCTCGGCACCTACCCGTTCGCTTCCGCAGCGGACTATAACGATTCAAGCGTCACCGGTGCTGCGGGCTGGCAGGCATGGACCGAAGCGTGGAACACCATTGCCACCGACTACACGCAGGTTTCCATGACACCCGGCGCGGACGAGACCCAGCTGAACTTCGCCTGGTACAGCAAGGACGAGACCGGCAAGAGCGCAACGCCGGTCGTCCACTTCGGCACGGACAAGAATAACCTTGCTGGGTTCACCGGCACTTCTGCCGCCGTGGACACCAGCCTGACCGATGGCACGGCCTATTCCTACAACCATGTTACTGTGACCGGTCTGAAGGCCAACACCACCTACTACTACACGGTAGAAAAGAACGGTGTGCAGACCGAGGTCAAGACCTACCAGACCGGCGACTTTGAAAGCGCGCAGATCCTGTACGTCGGCGACCCGCAGATCGGCGCTTCCAAGGGTCAGACGCAGAACGGCGAAGCGCTTGCTGCGGACAGCGGCGCTGCCAACACCGCCGCGCGTAACGACAGCTTTGCCTGGGACCGCACACTGGATATTGCGCTCCAGCAGAATCCGGGGCTTGATTTCGTGATTTCCGCGGGCGACCAGATCAACAAGACCGGCAAGCCCAAGGAAGAGGAGTACGCGGGTTACCTTTCCGCCAGCGCGCTGACCAGCCTGCCGGTTGCCACCACGATCGGCAACCACGACTCACTCAACGCGGACTACCAGTACCACTTCTACAACCCGAACCAGACCGGCTACGGTGAAACCGAAGCGGGCGGTGACTACTATTACTCCTACGGCTCCAGCCTGTTCATCGTGCTCAACACCAACAACTACAACGTGGCCGAGCATGAAAAAACCATCCAGAAAGCCGTAGCCTCCGACCCGGACGCTAAATTCCGCATCGTCACCATCCATCAGGACATCTATGGCTCTGGCCTTGACCACTCGGACACCGACGGCATGATCCTGCGCACCCAGCTGACCCCAATTTTTGACGAATACGACATCGACGTCGTTCTGCAGGGCCACGACCACACCTACAGCCGCACCAAGCTGCTCTACGGCGACGGTCAGACCCACGGCACCTACGAATTCCGCCTCAACGAGGACGGCTCGGACTACGACTGGGACAATGCGTACAACACCCAGACCGATGAGCAGATCCCGCTCTATCCCGAGGATGAAGCCGGTCAGGCCAAGCACGACGCATTCCAAGCCGACAACGAGTGCTACACCATCGAGGATATGCAGGGCAACACGGTCACCAACCCGCAGGGCATCCTGTACATGACCGCAAACTCCGCTTCGGGTTCCAAGTTCTATGAGCTGATCGCTTCTCAGCAGGATTACGTCGCCGAGCGCAGCCAGAACTGGCTGCCGAGTTACTCGGTCATCAACCTGACGGCCGACACCTTCTCGATCGACACCTACCAAATCACCGACGCCGGAAAGGTGGAAAAGATCGACAACACCTTCACCATCAAAAAGACCGATGAGCAGTCCGCAGCGGTCACCGTGGACGGCGCAGCCAAGCAGGTTGCGACCGCTTCGGTCAGCGGTGAGACCTACTACCGCCTGCGCGACCTTGCCACCGCGGTAAACGGCACAGCTGCCCAGTTTAACGTCGAGTGGAAGAACGGCGTCATCGTCATCACCGGCGAGCACTACGACACCGCAGCCCTTGCCCCGGCTGCCGAGGCGACCGGCGTCAAGCAAACCCTGACCATGCAGGTAAACGGCAAGACCGTGACCACGGCCGCTGCCGACGTAAACGGCAACTACTATGTCCCGGCAAGCCTGCTGTCCACGCTGGGCATCAAGGGCACGGTATCGAATGGCACGCTGACCATCACCACCAAGTAATTTTCCCCCTCTTTCTTCCGTTCCTACATTCTTTCGGCAGATTCTCCGCGGATGACAGCGCATCCGCGGAGAATTTTCCGGTTTCCCCTGTTTTTCGTCTTTGCCTTGCGCGCAAGACATTATCCATTTCCGTAAAGCGAGTGATTGATTTGCATACCGACCAAAAACAACCCGTCCGCCGTCTGCTGCTCCGCTGGGCGCCGCCGCTTTTGCTGCTGCTTGTGTTCTGCGTATTTGTTGTGCGCATCAATGCGGTAGATAAATTCGGACTCGTCTCCCGTGAAGGGCAGACCTTTGAGAAAGGTGTCGTCACCGAGATCATACAGGACAACTTGCAGTACGACGGCAGTCGTGTGGGCGAGCAGCTGGTGCGCGTGGAAATGAAAACCGGCGCGCGCGCCGGTCAGACGCTCGAAATGACCAGCTCCTCCGGCTATCTGTTCGGCGCGGGCTGCACCGTGGGAATGAAGGTCATCGTCATGCAGAGCGTGTCGGGCGACTCGACCGTTGCAAGCGTCTATGCGCAGGACCGCGAAACCGTTATCTATGTATTTGCGGGGCTGTACCTGCTGGTGCTGTGTCTTGTGGGCGGCAAGCAGGGCGTGAAGGGCGCGCTCGGTCTGGTGTTCACCTTTTTCTGCATCCTATTCATGTATCTGCCGCTTGTCTACCGCGACCATTCCCCATTCTGGGTGTCGGTGTTCATCTGCACTATCACCACGATCGTCACCATGTACCTGATCGGCGGCCCGACGATGAAAACGCTGGTCGCGACCGGCGGTACGGTTGCGGGCGTGTGCATCGCAGGTCTGACCGCGACCGCGTTCAGCGCAGCTTCGGGCATCACGGGCTGGAACGTCAGCGACATCGAAAGCCTGCTGACACTGTGGAACACCAACGGCATCCAGGTCGGCGGCCTGCTGTTTTCCGGCCTGTTGATCTCCAGTCTGGGGGCCACGATGGATGTTGCCATGTCAATCGCCAGCGCCATCAGCGAGATCCACACCCAGACGCCGGATATCTCCCGCCGCGAGCTGTTCCGCGCGGGCATGCGCGTCGGACGCGACATGATGGGCACGGACTCCAACACGCTTATCCTCGCCTTTGCGGGCGGCAGCATCAGCATGCTGGTGCTCGACTATGCCTACGACCTGCCCTATCTGCAAATCATCAATTCCAACAACATCGGCATAGCCATCATGCAGGGGCTGGCCGGCAGCTTCGGCATCGTGCTGAGCGTCCCGGTGACCGTGCTGCTCGCCGTTTTCCTGTACACGCTCGGCCGAAAAACACCAGCAGCCTAAACCAATCCAGCGGCGGCGCCTTTGGGACAAGGCGCCGCCGCTGGGTTATAATCCGTACACTTTTCCGCAAATTGTCTGGAAACCGATTCCAAGATACCCAAAATGTAAAAGATAACAGGATTTCTCACCGGATTTCATGTAATAAAACTCTTGTAATGCGCGTCGGTTTTGCTTAAAATGGTTGTGTATGATTTGTCGCCTGCGGGCGGCACAGGCCCACACACAGAATGCGGAAAGAACACTGCATGGAGGAGGAAGCATGAGCAAAATCGAACCATATATCACCAGCATCCCGGATTTTCCCGAACGGGGCGTGATCTTCCGAGACATCACCACGGTCATCGGCAACGCGGATGGCTTGCAGCTGTCGGTGGACGAAATGGCCGCGCTGCTGGAGGGGGAAAACTTTGATGTGATCGCAGGGCTGGAATCGCGCGGATTCCTGTTCGGTATGCCGATCGCCTACAAGCTGCACAAGCCGTTCATTCCGATCCGCAAGGCCGGCAAGCTGCCGCGTGCGACCGCCGGGATGTCCTACGAGCTGGAGTACGGCACCGCCTCGATCGAGGTACACCGTGACGACATCCAGCCGGGGATGCGTGTCGTGCTGATCGACGATCTCATCGCCACGGGCGGCACGCTGGAAGCGGCGGCCAAGCTGCTCGAGTCGCTCGGCGCAACCGTGGTCAAGATCGTCTGCCTGCTCGAGCTGAAGGGACTGCACGGCCGCGACCGTCTGCAGGACTATCCGCTCGCCACCGTTGTATCCTACGACGGCAAATAAGAAAAGGGAAAATAGAGAAAATAAAAAGGGGCTGAAACCACACATGTTTGAAAAGATGTTCAAACTGTCGGACAACCACACCACCGTCCGCACCGAGGTCATGGCGGGCATTACCACCTTCATGACCATGGCATACATCCTTGCGGTCAACCCGAGCGTGCTCGGCTCGACCGGTATGGATACCACCGCCGTACTGCTGGCGACCGCGCTGGCATCCTGCCTCGGCACGGTCTGCATGGCATTCATGGCAAACCTGCCGTTTGCGCTGTCCGCTGGCATGGGCCTGAACGCCTTTATGGCGTACACCGTTGTCGCCGGTTACGGCTACAGATGGCAGGTCGCGCTGCTCGCGGTCTTTATCGAGGGCCTGATCTTTATCGTTTTGTCACTGACCAACGTGCGCGAAGCGATTTTCAACGCCATCCCGCTGACGCTCAAAAAGGGCGTTTCGGTCGGCATCGGCCTGTTTATCGCCTTCATCGGCCTGCAAAACGCGGGGCTGTCGATCGACTCCTCCACGCTCGTCACCATCACCAGCTTTACCGACAACTTCCACACCTCGGGTATCTGCGCGCTGCTCGCGCTGGTCGGCCTGTTTATTACCGCGGTGCTGTATATCCACAAGGTTAAGGGCGCAATTCTGTTCGGCATTCTGGCGACCTGGATCATCGGTATGCTGTGCCAGCTGACCGGCCTGTATATCCCGGACGTGGAAGCGGGCTTCTACACCCTGTTCCCGGCCTTCGGCATGACCGACTTTACCAAGCTCGGTCTGACCTTCGGCCAGTGCTTCAATGTGGATTTCGGCGCGGTCGGCATCTTCAACTTCATCGTGGTCATCTTCTCGTTCCTGTTCGTCGATATCTTTGACACGCTCGGCACGCTGATCGGCGTAGCCACCAAGGCGAACATGCTCGACAAGGACGGTAAGCTGCCGCGCATCAAGCCCGCGCTTCTGTCCGACGCGATTGCGACCTCGGCGGGCGCTATTCTCGGCACCTCGACGACCACGACCTTTGTCGAGTCCGCCTCCGGCGTGGCTGTCGGCGGCCGCACCGGCCTGACTGCGCTGGTTACTGGCATTCTGTTCCTGGTTTCCACGCTGTTCGCGCCGATTTTCACCGCTATCCCCTCCTTTGCCACCGCTCCGGCGCTGATTATGGTTGGCTTCCTGATGGTCGGCACGGTCACCGAAATCCGCTTCGATCTGGACAACCTGACCGAAGCCATCCCGGCTTATCTCGCCATCATCTCCATGCCGCTGTTTTACAGCATTTCCGAAGGCATCTCGATGGGCGTTATCTCCTATGTTTTGCTGAACCTTGCCGCAGGCAAGGGCAAGAAGGTCACCCCGCTCATGTATGTACTGGCGGTGCTGTTCATTCTCAAATATATCTTCCTGTAAGCAGAATATCGCACGGGCCGCTATCCTCCAGGATGGCGGCTTTTGTATATCCTGCATCGAATGATTGACGGCACGGTAAAAAACGATTACAATGTGGATATCTTACATCCCACGTTTTCCCCGAAAAGGAGATTATTATGAAAAAAAGACTCACCGCCCTATTGCTGATGCTTGCGCTTCTTGTCCCCTGCCTGCCGCTTGCTGCGGCAGCCGAGGATACACCTGTTGCCGCAAGCACAAACACCAAACTGATTGCCTTCACGTTTGATGACGGCCCCTCGACCTATACCGCCACCCTGCTCGATGGTCTGAAAGCCCGTGGCGCCAAGGCAACCTTCTTTATGAACGGTACAAACGGCTCACACGGCATTGTCAACCACAAAGACCTGCTCACCCGCATGCGGGACGAGGGTCACCAGCTCGCAAACCATACTTATCAGCACCTCATCCCGTTCGACAGCTACGGCGCGAGCACGATCTCGAGCGAGGTCAGCCGCGTGGAAAGTCTGCTGTTTGACCGCATGGGCGGCTCATACACCGACATGGTGCGCACCCCCGGCGGCGCAACAGGCGGCGCGGTCAAGAGCACAGTTGCCGCGCCCATCATCCTGTGGAGCGTGGACCCGCTCGACTGGAAGTACCGCAACGCAAACACGGTCTACAACAACATCATCAAAGGCGCGCATGATGGTGCAATCGTGCTGACGCACGACATCTATCAAACCAGCGTACAGGGTGCGCTGCGCGCAATTGATACGCTCAAAGCGCAGGGCTATGAGTTCGTAACCGTAGCCGAACTGCTGCGCCGCCGCGGCATCACCCCACAAAACGGCGTTGTCTACACCAGCGCCCCGAACAAGGGAACTAACCTGCCCGCGTATACTGCGCCGACCATCACCTCCACACCGGGTGACAACGGTGTTTCGGTTACGTTTTCAACTGCAGACAAGGGGCTAACGCTGTATTACACGACCAGCACCGCGACCCCGCATCTGGGAAGCCAGAAATACACCGGCCCGATTACCATTACCAAGGACACAACGTTCACCGTGGTCGGCATTGACAAATACGGCACGCGCACGCCGGTGACAACCAAAACGGTTGCCGGCATACCGCCAACGTCTGCGCCGACGGTTTCCTATGAAAACGGCTTGCTGACGCTCTCGTGCGCCACTGCGGGCGCGTCCATTTATTACACGACCGACGGCTCCACGCCGACCGCCGAAAGCACGCCCTATACCGGGCCGTTCGCGCCCACGACAACCACCAAGTGCATCGCCATGCTATCCGGCCATCTGAACAGCCCGGTTGTCACCTGCACACTGACCAAGTACGGCCGCCTGTTCACCGATGTACCCGCGGAAAGCTGGTATTATGACAGCGTGGGCGAGGTTGTCGAGCAGGGGCTGATGAATGGCACGAGCGCCTATACCTTCTCGCCCGATACGGTTGTCACACGCGCCATGCTGACCACGGTGCTGTATAACCTCGCAGGCAAGCCCGAAGTGGGCGATAACCTCGGCTATCCCTATGCCGATGTGGATGCAAACGCCTATTATGCCCTGCCCGTCTACTGGGCGCGGGCCAACGGACTCGTGACCGGCTACAACGACGAAACCTTTGCACCCAATGACACAGTTACCCGCGAACAGGCCGCCGTACTGCTCTACCGTCTGGCAAATTACCTCGGCATGGATACCAGCGCACGCGCCGATCTGTCCGTGTACACGGATGCCGCACAGGTGAGTGCATACGCGCAGGAAGCCATGCAGTGGGCGGTTGCGTCCGGATTGCTGAACGGCCGCACCGCAACCACGCTCGCCCCGCAGGGCAGCGCCACCCGCGCGGAGGGTGCAAAAATCCTGACGAGCTTCACCGCACTGACATAGCTCCATAACAGACAAAAACAAACGGGACGTACCATCCAAGTACGTCCCGTTTATTCTATCCAGTCGATTTCACAGGGTACGGGCAGAAAGCGAAAATGAATGATAACTTTCTGCCGCTTCACCTTGCCTTTTTCTGTTTTTTCGTATGTACCCTGTCCGACCTCGATCCGCTCGATCAGTTCAAACAGCAGAGACGGTGTCAATTCCTCCACATCCGTATAGCGGCGAATGATCGCCCGCAAGCGTTCCTGTAGCCGCTGCAAGCTTTGCGCCCCACAATCCGACTGCACCGCGTCGATCTGCTGCTGCAGCGCAGCCGTTTTGCGCTCATACCGTTCGAGCAGCGGATAAAAGTTTGTCTCCCCGATCTTCCCTGCCGCGCGATCTTCATAAAGCTGCGCAACCAGACGCTGTACCCGCGTTAGCTCCTGTGTCAGCCGTTCCCGCTCACGGCCTGCTTCTCGTCCCCGCTCATCCAGACGCAGGCGATGCTGCAACCGCTCGAATAAGGCATCGCAGTCCTGTTCGGACAGGCAGACATAGCGCCGCACCGCATCCAATACACAGTGGTAGAGCGACTCATAGGAGATAAAATGATTGGAACAGGCAGCGGTGCCCCGGAGTTTGTACGCGCCGCAGGCTAGACTCGCCGCCGAGCCTTTCTTGCGCGTGCCGACCGTGGACATGGCCTTGCCGCAGTCCAAGCAAAAGACGAGCCCGGAAAACAGATTGGAAAACGCCCCTTTCCGGTCACAGCGACGAGCCGACCGCTGGCGCTGCACCGCGTCAAAGGTCTGCTGGCAAACCAGCGGCTCATGGCAATCTGGAACGATGATCCACTCGTCCGCCCGCTTTTCGCGGGTCTTTTTGCTTTTGAAGCTGACCTTGTCGGTCTTCCCCTGCGCAATATGCCCCAGATACACCACATCCTGCAACATACGGCTAACCCCCACCGAGGTCCATACCTTGTATTTGGAGGAATGGTTTGGATTGAGTCCCGGATGCACCAAGGTGCGATAGACAGCCGGCGGCGGCTCGCCGCGCTCGTTCAGCATCCGCGCGATCTCCGCCGGGCGCTTGCCTGCCGCCGCCCATGCAAAGATCTGCCGCACGGTCGCGGCGGCCCGCTCATCCGGAATCAGGTGGTTTTTGTCTTGGGGATCTTTTTGATACCCGTATGGCGCAAAATTGCCGATAAACTTACCTGCCCGCATTTTGGTATGCAGCGCGCCGCGAATCTTGCGGCTGGTATCGCGGGCATACATCTCGTTGATGACATTTCGAAACGGCGCGAGGTCGGTATCCGCCCGCGCAGTGTCGATTCCGTCCCCTACCGCGATAAGGCGCACGCCATGCTCAGGAAACACCAATTCCAGATACCGCCCAGTCTGGATATAATCGCGCCCCAGCCGCGACAGATCCTTGACCAGCACGACCTCGAACCGGTGCTGCTCCATATCACGGAGCATATCCTGAAAGCGCGGACGGTCGAACCGTGTACCCGACCAGCCGTCATCCACATATTCCCCGACGATGGTGAACCCGTGCTGTGCCGCATACCCTTGCAGCAGGCTGCGCTGGTTCTGGATGCTCTTGCTTTCGCCGAGATTGTCGTCGTCGCGGCTCAGCCGCAGGTACAGAACCGCCCTGCAGGCGGCTGTTACTTCACACATAGCATACGCCCTCCTTTCTAATCACCGCCTGCAAGCAATCCGATGCGTTATGCCTGTGTCCCGACTGTTTCTGCCTCAAATTGTGCCGCAATGACGTTCTCGAGCAGTTCGAGCAGAAATTGACGATACTGCGCTGAACGCTCGTTTGTCTGCGTATCGTTCACAGATCGGCCTCCTTTCCATCTCGGTTGAATTTTATGCTTCTTCGCTTCCTGGATTGCCTGACTGGTGCAGAAACTTGGTACAAAAAACTTTTATCAAAGAAGCGCTGATGCAGATGCTCATCTTCTATGCCGCTTACCCAAGCATGTGCATGGGTTTCGGATGCAACGCCTGCGGCGTGACCGGCTGCCGCATCATCGACTCACCGCGGGAGCGGCTCATCGCCATTCTGACCAACACGTTCGCGCCCTGCAACGGGCGGTTTCCGCTGCTGATTTTCCTATGTGCCGTGTTTTTCACGGACAGCGCAGCAGGCGGTGCACTGCTGCTCACCGCCGTAATCGCAGGTAGCGTCGTGCTGACCCTTGCAGCCTCTCGCCTGCTGTCGGCAACCGTACTGAAAGGCGCCCCCTCCTCTTTTACGCTCGAATTGCCGCCCTACCGCGCCCCGCAGATTGGGCAGGTGATTGTGCGCAGCGTGTTCGACCGGACGCTGTTCGTGCTCGGTCGTGCGGCGGCGGTAGCTGCACCCGCAGGCGCACTGATTTGGCTGCTGGCCAATCTCGACATCGGCGGCATATCAGTGTTTTCGCACCTGACCGCCTTGCTCGACCCTGCCGGGCGTCTGTTCGGTCTGGACGGCGTGATTCTGCTGGCCTTTATCCTTGCCTTTCCGGCAAACGAGCTGGTCATGCCGCTCATCGTCATGGGCTACCTTGCAACCGGATCTATTACGGATGTTGCCGACCTTGCCGCGTTCCGTACACTGCTGCTGGCCAACGGCTGGACGGTCTGCACCGCGCTGTGCACACTGGTGTTTTCGGTAGCGCATTGGCCGTGCTCGACCACCTGCCTGACCATCTGGAAAGAAACACGCAGCATCAAATGGACGCTTGCCGCCTTTGCTCTGCCAACCGCGTTCGGCCTTGCACTCTGCCTTGCGGTACACGGCGTATGCACACTCATCGGACTTATCTGAAAAAAGCCGCCTCACAGGGCGGCTTTTTTACGTGCACAGAGCACAAGAACATTTGTTTTCTTTCCCGGTTTATGCTATACTGATTTCGTATCTCCAAAATGAAACGAGGAACCCCATGGAACCGACCAAATTTGACATAAAATACGCCGCCGTACGGCGCGCGATTATCGAGCAATCCTTCGCGCACTTGAACGACCGCCAGCGAGAGGCGGTATTCACCACCGAAGGCCCGCTGCTCATTCTGGCAGGCGCAGGCAGCGGCAAGACCACTGTGCTCATCAACCGCATCGTCAACATTCTGCGCTTCGGACAGGGGCTGACCAGCCAATTCGCTCCTGAGGGCGCAACCGAGGATGACTTGCTGTTCCTGACCGAATATCTGACCGCACCCAAGCCGGAAAACCGCGCGCGCGCCGAAAAGCTGTGCGCGGTTGATGCCGCGCGCCCGTGGCAGGTCATTGCCATCACCTTTACCAATAAGGCCGCACGCGAGCTGCGCGACCGTCTGCTGGCCGCGCTGCCCGACGAACAAGCGGCAAACGACGTCTGGGCCTACACCTTCCACACGGCCTGTCTGCGCATTCTGCGCCGCCACGGCGATCTTCTGGGCTTTGACAGTGCGTTCACCATCTACGACGAGGACGATAAAAAGCGTGTGGTCACGAACTTGCTCAAGCAGTTAAATCTCGACCCGAAAGCCTTTGACCCGCGCACGGTTATCAGTATGATTAGCCGCGCCAAGGACAAGCTGATGACGCCGAAGCAGTTCGCCGCGGACGCTGCGGGCGACTACTTCCGTGAAAAGGTTGCGGATGTCTATAAGCTGTACGAAAAGGAGATGCGCAAGGCTTGCGCGCTCGACTTCGACGACATCATCATGAAAACCGTGCTGCTGCTGCAAAGCAACCCGGACGTGCTGGACTATTATCAGCGGCAGTTCCGCTATGTGCTGGTGGACGAGTATCAGGACACCAACTATGCCCAGTATGTGCTGACCAGTCTGCTCGCGGGGCATTATGAGAATATCTGCGTGGTCGGCGACGATGATCAGAGTATCTACAAATTCCGCGGCGCGACCATCGCCAACATTCTCGAGTTTGAAAAGCAGTTTAAAAACGCCAAAACCATCCGTCTGGAGCAGAATTACCGCTCGACCGGCAATATTCTGAGCGCCGCCAACGAAGTCATCCGCAACAACGTCGGCCGAAAGGGTAAGGAGCTTTGGACCGATCAGGCGGGCGGATCGAAAATCCATCTGCATCGCTCGGACAGTCAGGAGGGCGAAGCCGCCTATATCGCGGACACCATCCGCGAGGGTGTGGAAGCAGGCCGGCGGTGGAGCGATTTTGCGATTTTGTACCGCAACAACGTTCTTTCGGATAACATTGCTGCCGCGTTCATCCGCGCAGGCATCCCCTATCGCGTCTATAAGGGCCGCGACTTCTTCTCACGCGCCGAGGTGCGCGATATGTTCGCCTATCTGTGGGTGTTGGAAAACCCGGCGGACGAACTTCGTCTGCGGCGCATCATCAACGTACCCACGCGCAAAATCGGAGACAAATCAGTCGAGACCGCATCGCAAATCGCATTGGAAAACGGCATGCTGCTGTATGACGTCGTGCGCAACGCCTCGCAGTTTGCGCCGCTCACGCGCAGCGCATCCGCAATGGAGAAATTCGGTACGATGATGGAAAACCTGCGTCAGCAGCGGGAATTTCTTTCGCTCTCCGAGCTATACGACGAGCTGCTCGAAAAAACCGGTTATCGCCATGCCCTCGAAGAAAAGGGCGGCATGGAAGAACAGGGCCGTTTGGAGCACATTGAAGAACTGAAATCCTACATTGTCGACTATGAGGAAAAGAACGAAGCGCCCACGCTGGGCGGCTTTTTGGAAAACATGGCGCTCTACACCGATGCAGACCAGTCTGCCGAGGACGAGGATGCGGTGCTGATGATGACCATGCACTCCGCCAAGGGCCTGGAGTTCCCCATCGTGTTCCTTGCAGGCATGGAGGACGGTCTGTTTCCCGGCTTCCGCGCAATGGAACGCGAGGAGGATATGGAAGAGGAGCGGCGGCTGTGCTATGTTGCGGTCACGCGCGCCAGAGAACAGCTCTACCTGACCTGCGCCGAGCGCCGCCTGCTGTACGGCCGCACACAGTACGCGCATCCCTCGCGCTTCATCGACGAGATGCCGCGTGAGCTGCTCGACAGCAACATCGTGGAGAGCCGTATGTTCTCCTCCGCCACCCAGCCCGAACCCGGCCTGCCCCGTGCACAGATCACACGTGCGCGCACGCTTTCGTCCGCGTCCTCGGTTGCTTCTGCACCCAAGGCTGCGGGTGCGCCGCTGCCGGATTTTCCGGCGGGCTGCCGCGTGCATCATAAAGCCTTTGGCGACGGTATGATTGTATCGGTAAAGCCGATGGGCAATGACGCACTGCTGGAAATCGCGTTCGACCAGAAGGGCACCAAACGACTTATGGCCAAGGCAGCGGCCAATTTTATGCAGAAAATCTGAAAAATACAAAAAGTAAGGCGGCTGCCGATTGGCAGCCGCCTTACTTATGCCACAGGCATACAGTAAATAGGAGAAAAGAGAGAGATTGTCAGATTATTGCCATTCCAGATAGGTTTCCGCATTTTCCGAAGTAACAATGTCACATCCCGTATCCACTTCTTTTTCCACAGTTTCACCTGCAAGGTATGCTTCAATAGCCTCTACTACCATTTTTCCCATTGTTGCAGGCTTTTGTGCGATAGTAGCGTCGATTTCGCCGTCAATAATTGCCTGCGCTGCGTCCGGCTGACCATCAAAACCGCAAATCTTAATCTGATCACGCAAGCCTGCCGCTGCAACCGCCTGACCCGCGCCGATTGCCATATTATCGTTTGCGCAGAAAATGACCTTCAAATCCGGATAGGCCGCCAGGAAATTCTCCGTAACTTCCATCGCCTTGGAGATTTCACAGTTTGCATAATCCGAAGCCACAATTTCAATGTCCGGATACTGAGATTCAATCACTTCCGTAAATCCCTTAACACGTTTGGTTGTTGCATCGTTGCCGGAATTGCCATCCAGAATAACACACTTGCCTGCATCGACATTTTCACCGACCCATTCGCCTGCCAATTGCCCGCCGGCATAATTGTCTGTGCCGATAAACGAAATATACGGCCCGCCATCCGCGCCGGAATCCACCAGAAATACCGGTATTCCTTTCTCATCCGCCTGCTCAATCACATCTACGATAGCCGTGGAGGAGCAAGCCGAGGTGACAATTGCCGTTACCCCTTGCTCGATGTAGGTTTCAATCAAGCTGATCTGCTTATCCACGTCTGTTTCTGCGTCCGGTCCGGAAACAACAACTTCATAGCCCGCGGCTTCGCCTGCCTCCTTAATCGCTTCGCCATATGTCACATGGAATGGATTATTCATGGTTTTGGTCACAACGGCAATCGTTCCATTTTCGCCGCCGGAGCCGGCTGCGTTGTCCGTGCTGTCATCTGTTCCGGATGCATTATTCTGTCCTCCGCAAGCACTGATTGCCATGCACAACATTGCTGCCGATAATACTGCTGCTAACGACTTTTTCATCTGTGATTCCCTCCATACAAGCTTCTCTTGTTGATTTTCTACCGATTGTGCTTATTTATTCGACGCAATCCGCGTACGAATCACATCCAATGAAACTGCGGCGATGATAATCACACCGACAACCAACGTGGTAAAATAGCTTCCCACACCAAGCTGTACCAATCCGTTGCGAATCACTGTAACGATAATGGCGCCGATTACGGTGCCGAAAATACCGCCTTCTCCACCGGCAATGCTGGTGCCGCCAATCACAGTAGCGGCAACCGCTTCCATTTCGTAGCTCTGACCGGCTGTAGGCTGTGCTGCGGTTAGGCGTGCCAAATAAACGACCGATGCCAATGCAATTGCCAACCCGGACAACACAAACACCTGAATGGTTGTTCGTTCCACATTCACACCGGAAAGACGCGCGGTTTCGCAATTCGATCCCACTGCAAAGATATACCGTCCGGATGCGGTATGCGCCAAAAAGATGTACGCCGCAATTGCAATGATAATAAAGACATAGACCGGAACGGGAATACCTGCCAAAAAGCCTTGTCCAATAAACGAAAACCTGTCATTCTTTACCGCAATTTGTGCAGAATTTGTGATCCACAGGGTCACTGCACGCACAATATACATGGAACCAAGCGTCATGATAAAGGCAGGGATCTTGATGTACGCAACGATGACTCCATTGATAAGTCCAACCAGAAACCCTGTTGCCAACGCTACCACAATACATAGCAGAATACTTCCCGTCGCATTCAGCGTCAGACCGCTTGTCACACAGCACAATGCCAAGAGCGATCCTTGTGACAGGTCAATGCCGCCGGTCAATACTACAAAGGTCATTCCGATACCCATGATGACATATACGGCGGACTGCCGCAGGATCTGCATCAGGTTATTGGTACTCCAAAAGGTATCTGTTGTGACAGCAAAGAAAACCAGTAAGAGTGCAAGCGGCAACAGCGATCCTATTCCGTTTACCCGTTTTATTTTGACCCAAATCTGTTTTGCCTGTTCCATCTCACTGCCCTCCTAACGCATAGTGCATAATGGCTTCCTGCGTTGCATCCTTTCTATCCAGCGTTCCTGTCAGCCTGCCCTCATGAAACACAGCAACCCGGTCGCATATTCCTAAAATTTCCGGCAGTTCGGAAGAAATAACGACAACCGCATGCCCTTGTCCCACCAGCATGTTTATGATTTTGTACATTTCGCTCTTAGCGCCAACATCAATGCCTCTTGTCGGCTCATCAAAAAAGTAAATTTTTGATTCCGCACAAAGCCACTTGGCAAACACGACTTTTTGCTGGTTGCCACCCGATAAGTACTTGATTTGCCGATCCAGCGAAGGCGCTTTAATCGACAGCATATCCCGGTATGCCGCCACATCCGCATACTGCTTTTTTTCATCCAAAAACGGGCCGCATTTATACTTGTGCAGACTGGCAAATACCATATTCCATGCAATCGACTTGGTTAAAATCAGACCCTCTTCCTTCCGGTTTTCCGGCAGCAAACTGATACCGCACCGAATCGCATCCTGCGGGTTTCTGATATGCACCTCTTTTCCGTCCACAGTAATTTTTCCCGCCGCCTTTTTCAGCGCACCAAAAACCGCCTTTGCCGTAGTGGTTCGCCCTGCACCGACCAATCCCGAAAAGCCCAGCACTTCACCACGACGCACTTGAAAGGAAACATCCTCAATCAAGCCTTTTACGGTTAATCCCTGCACATCCAGCAGCACATCGCCGATTTCCGATTGGCGGGCCGGATATTGTTCCTCCAAATCACGCCCTACAATAAGCTTGATGATTTGGTCCATATCCATTTGCTTGACATCTTCGATGGTGGCAATATACTTTCCATCACGCAATACCGTTCCGCTGTTTCCAATTCTTTTTATTTCTTCCATGCGGTGTGAAATATAGATGAACGTGATTCCCTTTTTCTGCATGCGCAAAATAATATTGAACAGGTTATCAATTTCATTATCCGACAGGGAAGAAGTTGGCTCATCCAGAATAACAATTTGCGGGTCCTGTGAAAACATCTTAACGATCTCCACAATCTGCTGTTGCGCAACCGAAAGTTTTTTCACTTGCATATGAGGATCGAGCGCAACCCCCAGCTCGCTGCCCCATCGAACGCATTCGCTATACATTTTGTTCCAATCGATAAAGCCTGCCTTATTTTTTATCTCACGTGTCAAAAAGACGTTTTCCGCCACTGTCATATGCGGGATCAGACTGTTTTCCTGAAAAACAGTGCCGATGCGCAGCTTCTGCGCCTGATGAATATCTCCGACGTTTATCTTTTCACCTCGTAAATAGATCTCTCCTGATTCCGCATGGTAGACACCTGTTAAAATTTTCATCAGTGTTGATTTTCCGGCACCGTTTTCACCCAGTAAGCAGTGTACCTCCCCTTCCCGAATGCTGAATGACACATCATCCAACGCTTTGATTCCCGGAAACACTTTTGTGACATGTTCAAAACGAATAATCGGAACTGTACCCGCTCCTTCCATCTTCCCACCGCCTTTCTCACCGCATATTGATGGTTCTGTCCGCATTTCCCAAGGCATTTTTTACTTTTCTTTAATTCGCTTCAATTACTACCTTCATACTTTCATCCGTTTGGCTGACTCGAATCGCCTCATCATAATCATCCAGCTTAAATTTGTGGCTGATAAACTTCTTCCACGGAAAATCATTCTGATGGCGCAGCATCATCTCCATGGTCGGCCGATAGCCCGTAGCCGCGTGGTTGTTCATGCCAATGATGCGAATATTCTTGCCGGTCACCTCTGCCATGTTGATTGGAATACCGCCCATATCCACATACATACCCACTTCAAGAAATACGCCGCATTTGCGTACCATACGCAATCCCTCCGGAACCACAGACGGCACGCCGGAGCATTCGCACACAACATTAGCGCCCAGCCCGTGCGTTGCCTCACGCACCATCTGCACCCGCTCGTCCGCTGTTGTATTCCGCACATTGAGTACAACATCCGCGCCGAATTCCTTGGCCAAATTAAGTTTATAATCCGAAATATCCGTTGCAATCACCGTGCCGGCCCCCAGCATGCGGGCTTTGATAACATGTGCCAATCCCAGCGGACCACAGCCCAGCACCACCACGGAACCGCCGAATTCAAAACCTTCGCCATCAAACGCAAACATTTCCTTTGCCTTATCCAGCGAATAAGTAACGCACATCAGCTCTGTCAAAACTGCCATATCATCCGGGAGCTTGTCCGGTACCTTGTACAGATATGCCTTGGGCGGCAGGAACATGTATTCGGCATTGGCTCCGAACAAACTTGGCTCCCGCGTTATCGACATGGTATTACCGAAACACTCTCGTGATGGATCTTCGCACCACGGATACCACGATGCTGTTCGACAATAGTAGCATTCGCCGCATACGATATCCGGACAAAAGGTAATTCGTTCCCCTACATGTATTTCTTCTCCGTAAAAATCTTTCCGAACAACGCCCGGAGAAACGGCGTCCAGAATCCCAACTGCCTCATGACCCATGATGTATGGATAGGCAACGTTAAATTCTGTGTCGCTCCCGCTGTTTTGTCTTGTTTCGCCGCGGTAAGAATGCTTATCCGTGCCACAGATGCCGCATTGGATCACCTTCAAAACTGCGCCCTCATACTTCTCCAAATCCGGATAGGGGAAGTGTTGAATTGAAATTTTTCCCGGTCCCTCAATAACAGCCGCTTTCACCTGTTTTGCCATATCCATCATCCCTTCTCTTTAAAATTTTTAAAAAATATCTAAATTTATTTTGTGTTTTAATTAAATCATTCTTCTTCTTTTTTGTCAATATGTCTATTTTTATGAATTATTCTTTTATTTTTTGTTGTTATTATCCTTATAACTGGAATATTTTTCTTTTGATGGAATTAAATTATTTAAAAAATTTTTTAATTTTTTATTTGAAATTTTGATTTGCATACGTTATCATAGAATCAGCATCAGGAGGCGAGGCCCATGAAACTCAAAGAAATTGCCGCATTGGCAGGCGTTTCCCCCGCAACGGTTTCCTTAGTTCTCAACAACCGTGCCGGCGTGAACGAAAGAACCCGAGCGCAAGTTGCGAAACTGCTATCCGAACACGGCTATTCCATACGGCATGAAACCACTGTTCCCGCCAAAAGAAACATTCTTTATATTCGTTTTCGAGGTTCCGGGCATCTCTTTGAATCCGTGGACGATTTTTATGAAAAAATATTCGACGGAGCGGATTCCACCGCAAAAAAACTGGGCTACAACATCAATGTAACCAATACCAACCTAACCGGCTTACCGCACCTTCTCGACGAAGCGAACCAGCAATCTCTGGACGGCATTATTTTCTTCGCCTCCGAATTTGATCCCATACATGCCGATTTATTTTCGGCAACCCGCATTCCAACCGTCGTGGTTGACTCGCGCTTTCCCGAACACGCCATCAATTCCGTCACGGTGGAAAGCACTTTCAGCGTCTATCAGGCATTGCGCTATCTGTACGATCTCGGCCATCGACGCATCGGCTTTTTAACCGCTAACGAGGCCACCGGCGCACTGCCGGAACGACAAAACGCATTTTATCATTCCCAACAAAAGCTCGGTTTGGAATTGAGACCGGAAGATATTATCACACTTCCCATTTTTGTTGATCCCGCCTGTCGTGCCTTCAGCCGTTATCTGGAGCAAACCACCGATTTACCTACCGCTTTTTTTGCTTACAATGACATCATAGCCGCCGGCGCTCTCAAAGCACTATCTTTTTCTTCCCTTCGTGTACCGCAAGACCTCTCCATCGTCGGTTTTGACGATTCCCTCGTTTGTTCCCTCTTTTCCCCCGCTTTAACCACAATGCGTATCCCCAAACAAAAAATCGGCGAATTGGCGGTAAAACGATTGGACGAAATTATCAACGGTGATACCACCGTATTGGTGTCGCTTGTTGCCTCCGAACTCATCGTTCGAGACACTACCGCTCCACCACGCTCCCCCCAATCTCTTGCCGTTTCCACGCACGCATAAAAAAGGCTTGATATCTGTTTGTTTCAGATATCAAGCCTTTTACTTATCATTTCAGACGGCATACCACGCCATCCGTTATTCACCTTAAGCCGCCCCGCGCACGGGAAACGCCGCCCGGAACCACAGGAAACCCATAATAAACGCTGCAACGCCCAACACCGCCACAAGAGCGAACCATCGGTCAAGTCCCATGACATACCATCCCTCAATGCCGATTTGGAAGAGCAGCATAATTACCATCAGGCCGAGCAGCACAAGCGTCACCACCATTACCGCACCGTTGATAACAGCAAGCAGATATTTCGCCCAATGCTGCCCCACGCCGTATAACACCGCAGGAATCAGATATACCGCTGCAGCCAGCGCAGCTGCAACCCACATCGTGCGGCTGCCAAAGCTGCCGAAATACGGAATGCTGCCCTGCATCGTGGGAGAAAGCGATATGGCAAGCACGATCATCACCCAAATTACAGCCAGACCCGCAGCCCAGCCAACCACCGATTTCCGCACTGTTTTCCGCATCGTTTCCACCCCTTTCCGATATCTGCTTTCAGTTTAACCCAGCCCGCGCGACCTGTCAACGCCAATCTGCATCCCATAAAAAAGCGGGCCGCATTCAGCATGCTGCCCGCTCTATTCCACCAGTTTCTTACGCAGCGCTTCAATCGCGCGCTTTTCAATGCGCGACACCTGCACCTGTGACACCCCGATAATTTTGGATACCTGCTGCTGCGTCAGGTCGCGCGAAAAGCGCAAAGAAAGCACCTGCCGCTCGCGCTCCGGCAGTGTGCCGATCGCCTCACCCAGTGACAAATACAGGCAGGTGCGCTCCTCCATGCCCTCATCGCCCACCATATCGCCCAGCCGTCCGCCGCCGGACAACTCGCGCTCAAATGAATCCACCGTCACGTCCGCCTGCTCACAGGAAGCGACCTCTTCCACCGTCAGTCCAGCAGCCGCCGCAACCTCGGTCACCGTGGGCGAGCGCCCGGTGCGTCCCTCCAGCTCAGCCTGAATGCGACGCACGCGCACCGCGCGTTCCTTGACCGCACGCCCGACCTTGACTGCACCATCGTCCCGCAAAAAACGCCGGATCTCGCCCGCGATTTTGGGCACCGCATAAGTAGAAAATTCGTTGCCGAGCGCCACGTCAAAACCGCGCACCGCCTTGATAAAGCCCACACAGGCCAGTTGGTACAGGTCGTCCGGGTCTACGCCGTGCCCGTAGTACCGTCGCGCAATCGACCAGATAAGCCCGCTGTTTTCCTCAATCAGCTGCGCTTCCGCATCGCGGTCGCCCGCCGCTGCCCGCTCGAGCAAGCCGCGCATTGCTCCGGTCACGCGCCACGCTCCCGCAGCAGCTTAATCATCGTCACCATCGTTCCCTTGCCGGGCGTGGAGCGCACGCGCAGCTTATCGGTAAACGATTCCATAATGGTAAAGCCCATGCCGCTGCGGGTATCGTCCCCAGTGGTGAACATGGGCTGTCTCGCCTGCTCGACATTCTCGATACCGCGTCCGGTGTCCTTAACCTTAATTTCCAGAATACGCCCTTCCAGCAACCGCACCGTGACCGTAATAAACCCGGTTTTATCCGCATAACCATGGACAATCGCATTTGTGACTGCCTCGGATACGACGGTTTTGATATCGCCCAGCTCCTCCATTGTTGGGTCGAGCTGCGCCACAAACGCGCCCACCGCCTGCCGCGCAAACGCTTCGTTAACCGAGTGGCTTTCAAATTTCAGGCTCATTTTGTTGATGACCGCGCGCAAATTACTCCCCCCTCTCGAAAATCATGACCTGCGGCAGACCCGCCGCCTCAAACACACGCATGGGCTGCGGCGGCGTGCCGCGCACCACAAAATCGCAGCCGCTGCGCGCACAGGTGCGGTGCAGATGCAGCACGACCGCAAGGCCCGAACTGTCCATAAACGTCAGTCCCGCCAAATTGAGCACCAGCTTTTCGCAGGGATAGAGCGCCATCAAATCCTCGCTCTGCTCAATGGCTTCGCGCGCAGCATGATGATCCAGCTCACCCGATAGCGAAACCGTCAGCACGCCGCCGCTCTCCGCCTGTGTGATATGCAGCATAAGTGTTTTTCACCTCATTTTTTCTGTCAAAACAAAAAAGGCTTGTACCTTCCCGGTACAAGCCTTAGTTTACCATTTTTTACCGTTTTATTCTGCCGCTTTCTGTCGCGTGCGCAGGATTTTTTCCGCCTCGCCAATCAGGTACAGCGAACCGCACACCAGCACGCAATCGCGTGGCGCGGCCTTTTCCAGCGCCAGTTCAAGCGCGCGCTCAATCGTATGGCAGTCATACACCTCACCGCAGTGCTGTTCGGCAATGGCCGCCGCAGTCTGCGCAGGCAGCGCGCGTGTATCCTCCTCAGGCGCGCAGGCAAAGAACACATCTGCGCGGCGTGCCATCTGATAAATGCATCTCCCATATTCCTTATCTTTGACCATACCCATCACGACCAACAGACGGCGCATTTTGAGCATTTCGTCCACCGTGCGGGTGAGTGCCGCCACGCCCGCGGCATTGTGCGCCCCGTCGAGCAGCACCAGCGGCTGATCCATCATGCGCTCCAGCCGTCCGGGCATGCGCGCCCGCGCCAGTCCGCGCACCTCAGCTTCCTGCGGGATGTTCCAGCCGCGCTCCCGCAGCGCGGCAAGCGTACGCAGCGCAGTTTGTGCGTTTTGCAGCTGATGGCGGCCGGGCATCGGGATGGTGTAACCCTGTCCTCCGCGCACAAACGCCGAACCCGTGATATCGCAGCGCAGCAGCTGCATATCCTGCATGCCGTCATACCAGACCGCGCCCGCCGCGTCGCACGCGCGCCGGATGACTGGCAACGCCTCATCCGGCTGACCGTCCGCACAAACCACCGCACAGGCGGGCTTGATGATCGCAGCCTTTTCGGCCGCGATTTCGGCAACCGTGTCGCCCAGCACCGCCATATGATCGCGCGAAATCGGGGTGATAACACACACCTCAGGTGCCAGGATGACGTTGGTCGCGTCGCACCGGCCGCCAAGTCCAGTCTCAAGCACGACGATATCGCACCGCTGCTCGGCAAAGTACAGAAATGCCAGCGCCGTGGTGAACTCGAACTCACCGATGCGCTCACCCTCCGGCAGTGTCAGCCCTTCACAGGCCTGCGCCACACGCGCAGACAAACGCGTTAAATTCACATCCGGAATCATGACGCCGTCTACGCGGATGCGCTCATGAAACTGCACGAGGTAGGGCGAAGTATACAGTCCTACATGATATCCCGCCGCGCGCAGCACAGAATCCAACATGCACGCGGTCGAACCTTTGCCGTTCGTGCCCGCCAAATGCACGAATTTCAGTCCGTCCTGCGGATTGCCCAGCGCCGCGCACAAAGCGCGGATGCGGTGCAGGCCGGGCGCGCCGGAAAATCGACCGAGCGAGTGAATATAATCAACGGCGGTTTTGGGAATTGCGGTATTCATAGTAAACCCTTTCCTGAAAAACGATATGCAACATTATACCATGCCTCGCCAAAAAGAAAAAGGAGAAACCGCAGTTTCCCCCTCTTCCGTTGCTCGACTGACTCAAAGCGCAATCTCCGGTCCCATCTCGACCGCGCCGCCCGTAGCGTCCCCCGCGCCGTCCATATCGCCCGCAGAAACCGAGGGCAGCGGACAGGCAGGCGCTGCCACAGCGGAAAACGCATCATAGGGACTGTTCTTCCAGCGCTTGTTCTGCGCGGGCATCTGTACGATGCCGCCGTTTGCCGTTGTCACATCCGCGCGCATCCGCTTGGTGCGCTGCTCCTTCTGCGCACGACGCAAGCGGTTTGCCTCCTCCTGCTTTTGCTCACGCTCGGCGCGTTTTTTCTTGGCACTGAGCAGCTTTTCCGCTTGCAGACGGCTGATTTTCCGTGTCGCACGCTGCAGCAGCGTGCGCAGCGAACGAATAGCGCGCCGTGCTTTGGCTGCGTTTTCGCCGGAGGACATGGCCTCGCCCTGCAGGCTGTCAATCGTGCTGTTGATATCCGAAATCAGCATATTCACCTGCCCCACACTCGCTGCACGGGCCAAGCGATGATACTTTCCCTTGGTCGAGTAGTTGCGCGGGTTGGTGACGAAAATCGTCTTTTTCTGCTCCTTCGGTTTGTTCATCTCCGCAAACCAGTGCAGCAGCTGCCTTGCCTTCTCCATCTGCTCAGCTGCCGGAGATTTTTCGAAATACTTCCATGTCTGCGCTTTCTCCTCGCCGACATATACGCCCGTGATATCCGTGGCGCTCAGCGTGCGCAGCAGCCGCATCAGTGCGTCGCAGCCCTCGTGAAACTCCTCCGGACCCTGCGCCATTTTATCCAGAAACGCCTGATCGATCACCAGATGCTTTCCGCCGCCCAGCCCGATAGCGAGCTGCTTCAGTTCGTCTCCATCCTGCACACTGCCGGTCGCAATCTCGATGTCAGGAAAGCTGTCACGCAAGCTTTCCAGCACCTCATTGACCGCGCGCGTCCAGTCGGTCTGCTGCCAGTCGGTATCCAGCGTCACTGTATCCTGCGGCTCCGCCTGACCGGCGGCGCGATAAGTGTCCACACCGGTACTCCGAAGCTGCTGTCCTGCCGCACGATAAAGTGCCCGTATTCGCTGAATTCGTTCCACCATAATCTGTCCCTCCATCCCTTGCTGCCAATTAAATCCCTTTATATGTAAATATCCGACCAAAACGGCAAAAAAGTAATGGACAGTTTCAACAATTTTTCAACCTTTGTTTCGTATTAAATACGGGGAAGCGAAAAGCGCCGCAGGCTTTTTGCCTGCGGCGCTTGCATTTGAATTGAACCAATCAGCCCAGTGCCGCGATGGATTCCTCCAGCTTTGCGAGGTGCTCGCGCAGCTTTTCGGCCTTCTCGCGCTCGACCGCGACAACCTTCTCAGGCGCCTTGTCGACGAACTTCGGGTTACTCAGCTTTTTCATGACGAACTCGATGTCGTCCTCGACCTTAGCCTTCTCCTTTTCCAGGCGCGCGCGCTCGGCGGCGAAGTCGATGAGGTCGCCCATCGGCATATAGAGCTGCGCGTCGCCCGTGACGACCGAGGCCATCTTGGCCGCGTCCGCGGGTACTGCGTCAATCAGCTCGATGCCGGATGCATAAGCGAGTTTCGGGAAGAAGCCTTCGCCGGCAGCGAAGGTGTCCTTCTTCTCGGTCAGGATGAGCACCTTGGCCTTCTTGGACGGCGGAACGTTCATCTCGCTGCGGCGGTTGCGGATGGCGCGCACCGCGTCCATCAGTGTCTCCATCTGCGCCTCTTCAGCAGCAAAGTGCAGCTTTTCGTCGTACTCCGGCCACTGGGAAACCATGACCGAGGGGCCTTCGTGCGGCAGCGCCTGCCAGATGGTTTCGGTGATGAACGGCATGAACGGATGCAGCAGCTGCATCGCGCCGGACAGCACATAGCACAGCACCTTCTGCACATTCTCGTCGCCCGCCTGCAAACGGGTCTTGGCGATTTCGATATACCAGTCGCAGAAGTTGTCCCAGATAAAGTCGTTGAGCTTAGCGGCAGCCAGACCCAGCTCGTACTGGTCGATGTTGCGGGTGACCTCGGCAATGAGCGTATTGTATTTGGACACGATCCACTTGTCCTCGAGCGCCAGCGTCTCGGGCAGCTCGGCGGCCTTGTCCTTGCCGATGGTCAGGTTCATCTGGATAAAGCGCGACGCGTTCCAAATCTTGTTGCAGAAGTTACGCGACGCCTGCACACGCTCATCCGAGAAACGCATGTCGTTTCCGGGGCTGTTGCCGGTCGCCAGCGTGAAGCGCAGCGCGTCCGCGCCGTACTGGTCGATGATTTCCAGCGGGTCGATGCCATTGCCGAGCGACTTGGACATCTTGCGGCCCTGCGCGTCGCGCACCAGCCCGTGAATATACACGGTGTCGAACGGGGTCTGGCCCATGTGCTCGACGCCCGAGAAAATCATGCGGGCTACCCAGAAGAAAATGATATCATAGCCGGTAACCAGCGTGGAGGTCGGATAGAAGTAGTCCAGCTCGGGCGTCTTGTCCGGCCAGCCGAGCGTGGAGAACGGCCACAGTGCAGACGAGAACCAGGTATCCAGCACGTCCTCTTCCTGACGGACGTTCTTCGAGCCGCACTTGGGGCAAACGTGCACATCTTCCTTGGAGACGGTCATCTCGCCGCAGTCGTCGCAGTAGAATGCCGGGATGCGATGGCCCCACCACAGCTGACGCGAAATGCACCAGTCATGCACATTTTCCATCCAGCGCAGATAGGTCTTGGAGAAGCGGTCGGGTACAAACTTGGTCTTGCCCTCGGTGACAACGTCCATTGCGGGCTTGGCCAGCGGCGCCATCTTGACAAACCACTGTGCCGAAGTCATCGGCTCGACCGTCGTGCCGCAGCGATAGCAGGTGCCGACGTTGTGCTCGTGGTCCTCAATTTTAACCAGATAACCGCCCTCTTCGAGGTCCTTGATGACCGCCTTACGGCACTCGTAGCGGTCCATGCCCTCATACTTGCCGCCGTTTTCGTTGACGGTCGCGTCCTCGTTGAATACGAGAATCTGCTCGAGGTTGTGGCGCTGGCCCATCTCGAAGTCGTTCGGGTCGTGGCAGGGCGTGACCTTGACGCAGCCCGTACCAAACTCCATATCAACGTAATCATCGCCGAAAATCGGGATTTCACGGTTCATAATCGGCAGGATGCAGGTCTTGCCAATCAGATGCTTGTAGCGCTCGTCGTTCGGGTTGACTGCAACGCCGGTATCGCCCATGAAGGTCTCCGGGCGGGTGGTCGCCACGACCAAATCGCCCGAACCGTCCGCCAGCGGGTAGCGGATGTGCCACAGCTTGCCCGGCTGGGTCTCATATTCGACCTCCGCGTCGGAAAGCGCGGTCGTGCAGTGCGGGCACCAGTTGATGATGCGGTGGCCCTTGTAAATCAGCCCCTTGTTATACAGGTTGACAAACACCTCGCGTACCGCCTTGGAGCAACCCTCGTCCATCGTGAAGCGCTCGCGCTCCCAGTCGCAGGACGAGCCGAGCTTTTTGAGCTGGCTGATGATGCGGTCACCATACTTGTTCTTCCAGTCCCAAACGCGCTCGAGGAACTTCTCGCGGCCGAGGTCGTAACGGGTCAGGCCCTCTTCCTTGCGCAGGTTCTCTTCCACCTTAATCTGGGTGGCAATACCCGCGTGGTCGGTGCCGGGCATCCACAGCGCTTCATAGCCCTGCATGCGCTTGGTGCGGATGAGGATGTCCTGCAAAGTCTCGTCGAACGCATGGCCCATGTGCAGCTGGCCGGTCACGTTCGGGGGCGGAATGACGATGGTATAGGGTTTCTTGTCCGGGTTGACCTCGGCATGGAAAAAGCCGGAGTCGTTCCAGAAGCTGTACAGCTTGTCCTCGACCGCTTTCGGGTCGTAGGTCTTGGGCAGTTCGCTCATGGGTCTATCTCCTTTTGAATTGAATTAACGTTTTTTTGCAGCACCGACGCCGCTCTGGGGTGGCAAATATCCCTTGCTGTTTCTCCCGTCAGATGGGTGGAAGCCGTTTGGCAAAACACACTTTTGCGCGCGAAGCGCGCCCTGAAGGAGGGGGAGGTGATTCACAAGAGGCCGGGGGAACCTTGGTTCCCCCCACCTCTTGTGCGCCTGCGGCGCGTAGCCGCACGTTTCCCGCTGCCCGCGAAATACGGGCAAACAAAAAAGCACGCCGTCCGTATAGGACGAAGCGTGCTCCGTGGTACCACCTAAATTCGCGGCAAAACTGCCGCGCACTCATTGACCCGTAACGTGGGCGGGACGGGACGGCCTACTGGTTTCAGCCCTCCTGCTCCAAAGCGACCTTCTTCCTTCCCGCCGAAGGGCTTGCACCGAACCGCCCTCTCTCTTGACGCGCGGGGACAGGAATACTCCTCTTTGTCATTGCATTTTGCGTATTAACTTAATCAGTATATCCACAAAAATGGGGTTTGTCAAGATTTTTGCGCCTCAGAAATGTCAATTTGACCATGTTCTTTTTCAAAGCGGCGAATATCTTCCCGCGCAAGATACATTAAGTGTCCATTGATAGAGCGGCCTTCGTAGGACGCAACATAACGTAGCTTTTCCAGCGTTTCCTCATCCACGCGAAAACCGATGTGTTTGGACTCACCCATAATACACCTCAAAACACTTGAACTTATTTTAAGTTCACTTTAAGACTTTTATGTGGTATGATGTTGGTAGTCTACTAAAAATGTACTAAGAATATACTAACAATTTGGAGGTGTATCTCATGGATGAACTCAACTACAAGGACGCCTATCTGTATCTGGTGCGCGCGGTGGACGACCTTGTCCGCTACATGGAGCTGTCGGACGAAACCGCCGACCGCAAAACCGTCCTTTCCGGACTGCGGCAGGCGCTCTCCGGCGCGGAGGAGCGCGCCATCGACTGAAAACCCGTCCTGTAACTTGTGCTTTGCCGCCCCTCTGCTATAATGAAGGTATCAAAACACAGGGAGGCGATCGCCATGCGTCAAAAGCTCCGTTCTGTTCTCTGCCTGTTTGCTTTGCTCCTTGTTCTGCTGCCTGTTTCCGCGCGCGCCAACGGCCTGCCGACCTCGTCCATTTACATCAGCATCGCCGGGATGAACGACGGCATTGTATCTGTCGCCCTGCTCGGAAACGAGCCGTATGACAATCCCCCGCAAAATCCGCCCGAAGCGCTCACCGCCGCCCTGCCGGACGGCTGGTATGTGTGGGACTATGCACCGTACAACAGCGAGCAGGTGTTTTTATGGACCATTCCCTTTCCCTCGCCGTTCCGTGCGGCGCTGCTGCATGAGGACGGCACGGTGCTGCTGACCGGCGAGGCCGAGCGCACCCGCGCAATGCAAACCTTTACCATCAACGCACAGACCGGCGAAATCTCGACCTCACCGATTGGAATTGGCCTGCTCAAACAATTTGTCTGCACCTTTATGGTAACGCTCCTCATCGAGGCAGCGGTGCTGCTGCTGTTCCGTTTCAAGCTGTACGAAAACCTCAAGCCGTTTTTGCTGGTCAACCTTGCAACGCAGACTTTGATGACGCTTACCTATGGGCGCATTTTGCTCTCCGCCGATTGGAGACAAGCCTTTTTCTGGGCGTTTGCCGTCGAAGCGGTTATTTTCGTCGTCGAAGTGCTTGCCTATGCGCGCTTTCTGCGCGGACACACCCGCGCGCGCCGCGTGGCGTATGCCATCACCGCCAACCTTGTGAGCTTTGTCATCGGCACGCTGTTCATCACGCCGGTTTACAGCGCGCTGGCGCATTTGATGTATTAGAAGGAGGAATCGAATGACCCGCAAACGAAAATTTCTGCTTGTGCTGCTCGCCATGGCGGTGCTCGTCGCGGTGTCCGGTCTTGCGTGGCAGACCGTCGGCAAACAACAGACCATCCAGGCCGAAGTGCGCACCGCGCGCATGACGCAAATTGAAAACACCGTGCCGGACGGCATCCTGTCGGCGCAGGAGCTGCTTTCACAGCCCGTCGAGCAAGACGGCGTGAGCTTGCACCGCGCGGCCTACTATCCGCAGGCCGAGGCGCTCGTATGCTTCTTCGAAAACGAGGACCCCAACCGGGATATATACCCCGCCGCACTCCCCAACTGCAACGCTACCATACTGCCCGATGCATACGGCATCACGGCATATATTTTTGAGGACGTGCCGGCCGATGCGCTCACCGGCGGCGTGGTCGTCGAGATGACTGACTGGCAGTTTGAAAGCTGCAAACCGCTCACCTTTGCGCTGGGCGCCTGATTGTACGCAAATTTGTGCAACTTCCCCTTGCATTTGCCGGAAAACTGTGTTTTAATAATACTGTTATGGAATAACGATACCTGCGATGAACAGGGAAAGTACCGTCACTCCCCTCTTTTCAGAGAAAACGGCCTTTGGCTGCGAGCCGTTCAAAGAGACCTGACGCGAAGTTCCCCTGCGAGCACCGGCGCTGAACGGCTTTTCCAGTAGGCGCAGGCGAAGTAACGCCCCGTTACCGGCGTTCAATGAGCGCCCGGCCTGTCCGGGAATCAGGGTGGTACCACGGAAGATGTATTATACGCCTTTCGTCCCTACTTTTTCGGGACGAAAGGCTTTTTTATTGCGTCCCTGAACGATTTTTCATAAAGGAGAGTCATCATGAAAGAAAAACTGCAAGGCATTTTGCAGGCCGCCAAGGACCAGCTTGCCGCTGCGGGCGACGCCCGTGCGCTCGACGAGGCGCGTGTACGCTTTCTCGGCAAAAAGGGCGAGCTGACCGCACTCTTAAAGGGCATGAAGGACGTGGCCGCAGAGGAGCGTCCGGTTGTCGGCCAGCTCATTAACGACGTGCGCGCCGAAATCGAAACCATCATCGACAAGCAGAAGGAAGTCATCGAGCAGGCTGCGCTGGCACATAAGCTGGAGGCTGAGACCATCGACGTCACTCTGCCGGGCGAGGAAGTCGTCATCGGCAAAAAGCACCCGCTCAATATCGTGCTGGACGAGCTCAAGGAAATCTTCATCGGTCTGGGCTTCTCGATTGCAGAAGGCCCGGAGGTCGAGCTGGACCACTACAACTTTGAAGCGCTCAACATCCCGAAGGACCATCCCGCGCGCGACACGCAGGACACCTTCTACATCTCGGACAACGTGGTGCTGCGCACGCAGACCTCGCCCATGCAGGTGCGCACGATGGAGCAGAAAAAGCCCCCCATCCGCATCATTGCACCGGGCCGCGTGTACCGTTCGGACGCGGTTGACGCCACCCACTCCCCGCTGTTCCATCAGATTGAGGGGCTGGTCGTCGATAAGGGCATCCGCATGTCTGACCTCAAGGGCATCCTTGAACTGTTCGCCAAAAAGCTGTACGGCGAGGACACGGTCGTGCGGTTCCGCCCGCACCACTTCCCGTTCACCGAGCCGAGTGCCGAAATGGATATCCAGTGCTACCGCTGCCACGGCGCGGGCTGCCCGCTGTGCAAGGGCGAGGGCTGGATCGAAATCCTCGGCTGCGGCATGGTGCACCCCAAGGTGCTCGAAATGAGCGGCATCGACCCCGAGGAGTATTCGGGCTATGCGTTCGGCATCGGTCTGGAGCGCACGGTCATGGGCCGTTTCAAGATTGACGACATCCGCCTGTTCTACGAGAACGACGTGCGGTTTTTGGAACAGTTCTAAGAACTTCGTTCGAAACCACGCTTTCGAACGAAAGGATGCACCGTACCTCCGTACGGATGCATCCCACGCTGAGAAAAAACCGTGATACACGGCCCAGGCCGCCCTCTCTTGGTCTGCGACCAATTCACCTTGTGCTCCCGGTTTTTTCGGCTGCTTTGCAGCCTTTCTAAAATGCGCCTGACGGCGCGGTATCCTGAACATTACGATAAAGGAGCGTTCATCTATTATGAAGTTGCCGCTTTCCTGGCTTTCGGATTATACCGATATTTCCGGCGTCACCCCCAAGGAGTATGACGCCCGTCTGACCATGTCCGGCTCCAAGGTCGAGGAGGTTTACTATCTCGGCGCGGAGATTGAAAACGTCGTGACCGGCAAAGTGCTGTCGGTTGTCGACCATCCGGACTCCGACCACCTGAAAATCTGCCAGATCGACGTGGGTCAGAGCGAACCCATTCAGATCGTCACCGGCGCGCCCAATGTCACCCCCGATTCGGTGGGCGAAATCTGCCCGGTCGCGCTGCACAAGTCCACGCTGCCCGGCGGCGTCAAAATCACCAAGGGCAAGCTGCGCGGCGAAGTCTCTAACGGCATGATGTGCTCGTTCCAGGAGCTGGGGCTGACGCACGGCTGCGTGCCCTACGCCTGCGAGAACGGCATCCTGTTCCTGCCCGAAGGCACGCCCGTGGGCGAGGATATCAAGAAGGTGCTCGGTCTCGACGACTACGTTGCCGACTTTGAAATCACCTCCAACCGTGCCGACTGCTTCAGCGTCATCGGTCTTGCGCGCGAAACCGCCGCGACCTTTGACCGTCCGTTTTCGGTCAAGGAGCCGGTGGTCAAGGGTTCGGGCGACGACATCAACAAGTATATGTCGGTTGAGGTGGTCGACACCGATCTGTGCCCGCGCTACACCGCGCGTCTGGTCAAGAACATCAAAATCGAGCCGTCCCCCGCGTGGATGCGCGAGCGTCTGCATGCCTGCGGCGTACGCCCGATTAACAACATCGTTGATATCACCAACTACGTCATGCTTGAATACGGTCAGCCGATGCATGCGTTCGATTACTCCTGCCTGTCCGACGGCAAGATTGTCGTGCGCCGCGCTCGGAACGGCGAGTCCATCCAGACCCTTGACGGGCAGGATCACGACCTGACCGACAAGATGCTGGCCATCTGCGACAACGACAAGCCGGTTGCAGTTGCGGGCGTTATGGGCGGCGCAAACTCCGAAATTGAGGACGACACCAAAACGGTCGTGTTCGAATCCGCCTGCTTCCACGGCGCAACCGTGCGCGTGACGGCCAAGGCGCTCGGCATGCGCACCGAGGCATCCGGCCGCTTTGAAAAGGGCCTTGACCCGTCGCTGACCATGCCCGCCGTGCAGCGTGCGTGCGAGCTGGTCGAAATGCTCGGCGCGGGCGAGGTTGTCGACGGCATCATTGACGCATGCGCCGCCGACCTGACCCCCAAGACGCTGCCCTTTGAGCCGGACAAGATGAACGCACTGCTCGGCCTTGACCTTTCGGCCGACGAGCAGAAGGCATATCTGGAACGCCTCGAGTTCCGTGTTGAGGACGGCAAGGTCATTATCCCGTCCTTCCGCGTGGACATTGCGCGCATGTGCGATCTGGCGGAGGAAGTCGCGCGCATGTACGGCTACGACAAGATTCCGACCACGCTGTATGCCGGCGAAATGGTGCAGGGCGAGTACACGCCCAAGCAGCTGGCGGAGCAGAATGTCTCGCTGACCTGCCGCGAGGCCGGTTTTGACGAGGCGATGAGCCATTCTTTCATCTCCCCGAAGTTCTATGACATGATCGGCTGGGATAAGGACGACCCGCGCCGCATCTCCACGACCATTCTCAACCCGCTCGGCGAGGATTTCAGCGTCATGCGCACGACCGTGCTGCCCTCTATGCTGCAATCGCTGGCGCACAACCATGCGCACCGCAATCCGACCGCGTCGCTGTTTGAGCTGGGCACAGTCTATATCCCGACCGTCAAGGACGGCAAGGCCGACCCGGACGTTTTGCCGCGCGAAGAGAAAATCATCACCCTCGGCAGCTACGGCCGCCTGTCCTTCTTCCAGTTCAAGGGCGTAGTAGAAGCCATCTGCCGTGAGCTGAATGTCAAGAACGTGCAGTTCATGCCGGAAAAGAACAACCCGTCCTATCATCCGGGCCGCTGCGCCAACATCCTGATCGACGGCAAGCCCGCCGGTGTGTTCGGCACGGTGCATCCGACCGTCGCCGCACGCTATGGCCTGTCCGGCGAAGTACTCGCCGCCGAGCTGCCGCTGGACGCTCTGTTTGAAGCAATTGACCCAGTCAAGCTCTATCACCCGCTGCCCAAGTTCCCAGCGTCGACCCGCGATATCGCCGTGCTGGTCGACGATGCGGTACCCGCAGCCTCCATGCAGGCTGCGATCGAAAAGGCCGCAGGACACATTCTGGAAAACGTCAAGCTATTCGACGTGTACAAGGGCAAGGGCATCCCCGAGGGCAAGAAGTCGGTTGCCTACTCGCTGTCCATGCGCACCCCCGACCGCACGCTGACCGACGAAGAGTGCGATAAGGCAATGAAAAATGCACTGGCAGCGCTGGAAAAAGATTTCGGTGCGGTTTTGCGCGGATAAGACTTTACTTTTCGGCCGTTTTGTATTATGCTGTTTATAGCAAAAAGCCAACCGGTAGGATCGGAAAGGAGACAGACATGCTTGACGGCACAAGAAAATTCAGCCTTGTAGACGAGTCCAACAAGGAAATGAAGCGCACGCTGACCGCAGTATATGACGCGCTTAAGGAGAAAGGGTATAACCCGATCAACCAGATCGTGGGCTATCTCCTCTCCGAGGACCCGACGTACATCACCAACCATAACAACGCGCGCAGCCTGATCTGCAAGATCGACCGCGACGAGTTGATGCAGGAGTTGGTACAGTTCTACCTCGATAACTGAGGCAGGGCTTGACAAACGGAGTAAATCCGTTATAATGAAAGTAGAAAAAGGGCAGTCCGGCAAAGACGGTTGACCCTAAGTATCTATCATTTCAAAAAAATGACCGTACCCGGGGCAAGTGGGCGGTCATTTTTTTATGGTTTTGATGATTTCAAGAAGGATCAGCAGCAAAATGATCTGCCACAGCATCTCCATAAAAACCACCTCCCTTGCAGGAGCATGGTCAACCGCCTTTTGTCTTGCCGGACTGCTTATTTCCATGATAGACTATCTTTTACTTTTTGTAAAGCGAAAGGGAAATTATGAACGGTTTTCTCCCAATAAACAAACAGGATATGGTCGATCGCGGCTGGTATTACTGCGATTTTCTGCTCGTCACGGGCGACGCTTATGTCGACCACCCTTCCTTCGGAACCGCTATTATCTCGCGCGTTCTGGAGGACGCGGGCTACAAGGTTGCCATCCTCAGCCAGCCGGATTTCCATGACGAGCGCGACTTCGCCGCCATGGGCCGCCCGCGCTATGCGGTGCTCATCAACGGCGGCAACATCGACTCGATGGTCGCGCACTACACCGCCGCCAAAAAGCGCCGTTCGAACGACGCCTATACCCCCGGCGGCAAGGCAGGCAAACGCCCCGACCGCGCGGTGACCGTCTATGCGATGCTTGCGCGGCGCGCGTTCCCGGATACGCCTATCTATCTCGGCGGCATCGAAGCCAGCCTGCGCCGCTTTGCGCATTACGACTACTGGGCCGACCGCGTCATGCCCTCGATACTGGAATCGACCGGTGCAGACGGGCTGATGTTCGGCATGAGTGAGCACTCGGTTGTCGAATTGGCAAACAACCTCAAGCACGGCAAAAAGGGCGCGGACGCTTGCGTCGGTGTGCGCGGCACGGCCTATATGGCACATGACGCAGGCGGCATCCAAAACGCGGTAGAGTGTCCGTCCTACGAGGACGTGTGCGCGAGCAAACCGGATTACGCCCGCTCGGTCAAGCTCCAATATGACGAGCAGGACGCAGTGCGCGGCAAAGCGCTTTTGCAGCGCCACGGAAAGCGCATGCTTATCCAAAACCCGCCTGCACGTCCGCTGACCATGGAAGAGATGGATCACGTCTATGCTCTTCCCTATATGCGCACCTATCATCCGTCCTATGAATCACTCGGCGGCGTGCCCGCGATTCAGGAAGTACAGTTCTCCATCATCCACAATCGCGGCTGCTTCGGTGCATGCAACTTCTGTGCGCTCGCCTTCCATCAGGGACGCTATATTCAGGCGCGCAGCCACGAAAGCGTGATTGCAGAAGCCAAACAAATCGTGCAGATGCCCGGCTTCAAGGGCTATATCCACGACGTCGGAGGACCGACTGCCAATTTCCGTTTCCCGTCCTGCAAGCAGCAGGAGGAACACGGTTTATGCAAGAACAAGCGCTGTTTGTTCCCATCAGCCTGCAAAAACCTGGAGGCCGACCACGCGGATTACCTCAATCTGCTGCGTGAGCTGCGTCAAATTGAAGGCATCAAAAAGGTATTTGTGCGCTCCGGCCTGCGCTACGACTATATGATGGCCGATCATAACGACGCCTTTTTCCGTGAGTTGGTCGAGCACCATATTTCAGGCCAGCTCAAGGTTGCGCCCGAACACATGAGCGATAACGCTCTGTATTATATGGGAAAACCATCATTCTCCGTATATGAGCAGTTCCGTGAGCGATACGCCCGCATCAATCAGAAACTGGGCCGCAAGCAATATCTGGTGCCCTATCTGATGAGCTCGCACCCCGGCGCGACGCTGGACGACGCGATTCTGCTGGCCGAGTACCTCAACCGCGTCGGCTATATGCCCGAGCAGGTGCAGGACTTCTACCCCACGCCGGGCACACTGTCAACCGCGATGTACTACACCGAAATCGACCCGCGCACAATGAAGCCGGTCTATGTTGCCAAAACGCCCGAGGAAAAGGCCATGCAGCGCGCACTGCTGCAATGGCGGCGGCCGGACAAGCGGCCGATTGTGCTCGCCGCGCTCAAAAAGGCCGGCCGCGAGGACCTGATTGGCTTCAGCAAAGAATGTCTGATTCGTCCTACGCGTGGCGAAAAGCCGCCTGTTCCGTCCGGTCGTGCGGCAAAATCCGGAAAGAGCGCGCGCCCTGCGGCTCACCGCCCGACCGCCCCCAAGAAAAAAGGCTGGGCCAAGGCCAAGCGCAAAAAATAATGCAGTCAATCGTCAGAAATCTGCACAATGCATGCCGCGCCTTCTTCTTGCGCTGTGCGCTTTCTCTCCAAACTTTACGAAAGCCGTTGACGAAACGGCTTTCTGTTGATAAAATTATGTAGCAAGCTACTTACTGATAAAGGGGGTTTTCACTTGGACAGTCCGGTTTTTCCCGGCGATCTTTTTAAGATGATTAACATTCTGTTCATTGCACATGCCGATGCAGCGCTGCGCCCACTCGGACTGACCTGTGCGCAAAGCGATCTGCTGGAATATCTGGCCGAGCGCGGCGAGGAGGAAACCACGGTGCAGGACATCGGTCAGCATTTCCAACTCAAGCATCCGACTGTAATCGGCTTTATCCATCGGCTGGAGCAGAAAGGCTTTGTCACCAGTTCGGTTTCGCAGCGCGACCGACGCTGCCGCGTCATCCGACTGACCGAAAAATTCGACGAAGTGCAGCGCGTCATGCGTGAGACCCGCGACACGATAGACGCCCGCGTTACGCGCGGTTTTACCGCCGAGGAAATGGCGCAGCTGGAAGAATATCTGTCCCGCGTCTACCACAATATCAGCGAGAGCTGATATTTTTTCGCCTTTTTATGTAGCTACCTACATTTGTCTTATTACAGGAGGTAATATAATGAGAAATAATAACGACTCTGTGTTCCGCGATGCCCCTATCCCTAAGGCAGTCGCGCAAATGGCCGTGCCAACCATGCTGAGCATGCTGGTGGTCGTACTGTATAACATGGTCGATACCTTTTTCGTCGGCCAGACGGGCGATGCCAATCAGGTGGCGGCGGTTTCGGTGGCAACGCCGGTGTTCCTCATCCTGATGGCCTTCGGCAACATGTTCGGCATCGGCGGTTCGTCTCTCATCTCTCGCCTGCTGGGCGCAAACGAGGGCGAACGCGCCAAAAAGGTCAGCGCGTTCTGCTGCTACGGCTCACTCATCTGGGGCGTGATTATGATTTTCGTGTTCCTTGCCGCCATGCCGTTCATCCTGTCGATCATCGGCACCAGCGAATACACCATCGGCTATGCCCACGACTACCTGTTCTGGATTTCGCTCGGCGCGCCGTTCATCATTTTCGCAAACGGCTTTTGCAACCTGATTCGCGGCGAGGGCGCAGCCACCGCCTCTATGATTGGCAACATGGTTGGCACGGTGGTCAACATCATCCTTGACCCCATTATGATTCTCGCACTGGGCTGGGGTGTTGCAGGCGCAGCCATCGCCACGGTCATCGGCAACATCTGCGCCTGCTTTTTCTACCTGTTCTACTTTCTGCGCGGCAAAACCGTGCTGTCCATCCATCCGCGCGACTTCGCCGTGCGCGGCATCATCGGCGGCGTGATCTCCATCGGCCTGCCTGCCTCGCTCAACAACATTCTGATGAGCCTGTCCAACATCCTGCTCAACAAATACCTCGCAGGCTACGGCGATGACGCAGTCGCAGGCATGGGCGTGGCCATGAAGGCCAACATGCTGGTGATTTTTGTACAACTCGGCCTTGCCATGGGTGTGCAGCCGCTTATCGGCTTTGCCTACGGCGCGAATAACATCCGCCGTGTGCGCGGGGTGGTCAACTTCTCGGCCGTCTGCACAACGATCATCGGCGTGATTCTGACTGTGATATACTGGTTTACCGCCGACTCGATTATCTCCATCTTTATTGACGACGCCGCCGTTATTGAAGCGGGCGTACCCATGCTGCGCGCGCTGATGTTCTCCTCTCCGGTGCTGGGCATCATGTTTGTGCTGCAAAACGCCCTGCAGGCGATGGGCCGCGCAGCCGCGTCCCTTATCCTCGCGGTCAGCCGTCAGGGCTTTGTGTTCGTACCCTGTGTCATCATCGCGGGCGCATGGTTCGGCATGACCGGCATCATCTTCTCCCAGCCGGCGGCCGACCTGTTCTCAGTGGTCATGAGTATCATCATGTTCATCGTCATCGCTCGCCGTCTGTCCCATACATCCGAAAACAAAGCCTAAACAGATTTTTCTCTTTACGCGCACATACTCGCTCTGAGCGGGTATGTGCGTTTTTTGCCGTTTTACCTAAAGCCGCGTATTTTGACTGCGTTTCTTTTTTGATTGCACGCGCCGCAGTTTGGTGTTAGAATAGAAGCTGATATATTGTGTAAATCTCACATCTGAATGAGGGATATCTTTTATGTGGATCGCAAACAACTGGAAAGAATACGCCGTCATCGACTGCGGCGGCGGCGAAAAGGTGGAGCGCTGGGGCAATCAGGTGCTGGTGCGTCCCGACCCGCAGGCCATCTGGCCGCGGGCGGAGGGCTGCCGCGCCTGGGACAAGCCGAACGCCATCTATCACCGCTCCAAGGCGGGCGGCGGACAATGGGAGATTCGCAAGCTGCCCGAGCAGTGGGCGATCCATTACGGCGACCTCACCTTTCAGCTCAAGCCCATGAGCTTCAAGCACACCGGCCTATTCCCTGAGCAGGCCGCCAACTGGGACTTTATCGACCGCATGGTGCGGGGCGCGGGCCGTCCGGTCAGTGTCCTCAACCTGTTTGCCTATACGGGCGGCGCAACGCTTGCCGCGGCAAACGCGGGCGCGTCGGTCTGCCATGTGGATGCTTCCAAGGGCATGGTGCAGTGGGCACGCGAAAACGCCGCGTCCAGCGGCCTTGCTGAACGGTCCATCCGCTGGATCGTAGACGACTGCAAGAAGTTTGTCCAGCGCGAAATTCGGCGCGGCCGCAAGTACGACGCCATCATCATGGACCCGCCAAGCTACGGACGCGGACCGTCGGGCGAGACGTGGAAAATTGAAGAGGACGTGGCCGACTTCGTCGAGCTGACCATGGGTGTTTTGTCGGATAATCCCCTGTTTGTGCTGATTTCCAGCTATTCGACCGGGCTTGCCCCGTCGGTGATGGCCTATCTGCTCGGCATCACGGCGGCAAAGCGCGCCGCAGGACACATTGAAGCGCAGGAACTCGGCCTGCCGGTCGAGGCGACCGGACTTGTTCTGCCGTGCGGCTCAAGCGCGCGGTTTATCGCAGAAACATAAGACGGACAACCATCAACCGGGATAAAGAGATAAGGAGTTGAACGTTATGCCTTCCATGCTTCATTTTACCAATGTTCTTTTCTCACTGATTGTCGCCTTTGTGCCGATGGCTATCGGCCTGCTTCTGCTGTATTTTGTCATCAAAAAGGCGGTTAAGGATGCCATCAACGAATCCAACCGACCGAAATTCTAATTTTTTTTGCAAGGACGAAAAGCGATGTCTGAAATCATCAAAACCGAAAACCTGCAATACGCCTACCCCGTCGAGGAAGGCCAGCTCGCCGTGCCCGTGCTCAAGGGTGTGAACCTGTCCATCCAGCGCGGCGAGTTCGTCGCGGTGCTGGGGCACAACGGCTCGGGCAAGAGTACGCTCGCGGGCTGCTTCAATGCCATCCGTCTGCCGACCGGCGGCGTGTGCTACGTCGATATGATGGACACGCGAGACGAGAACAACACCTACGAGGTGCGCAAGACCGTCTCGATGGTGTTCCAGAACCCGGACAACCAGCTGGTTGCGACCGTGGTTGAGGAGGACGTGGCGTTTGCCCTCGAAAACATGGGCGTTCCCCCCGCAGAAATCCGCAAACGCGTGGATGAAGCGCTCAAGGCCGTCGGCATGTATGAATACCGCACGCAGGCGCCGCATCGCCTGTCCGGCGGACAAAAGCAGCGCGTGGCCATCGCAGGCGTAATCGCCATGATGCCGCGCTGTGTTGTACTGGACGAGCCGACCGCCATGCTCGACCCGCAGGGCCGGCGCGAGGTGATGTCGGTTGTGCGTGAGCTGAACCGCAAATTCGGTATCACGGTCATTTTGATTACCCACCACATGGACGAGGCCGTGCAGGCTGGGCGCGTGGTGGTCATGCATCAGGGCAATGTGCTGATGGACGGCACGCCGCGCGAAATTTTCACACAGGTGGATACGCTGCGCGCCGCGTCGCTGACCGTGCCGCAGACCATTGAGGTGCTGTACGACCTCGACCGGCAGGACGGCGAAACCCTGCCTATTGACGCACTCTCTGTGGATGAGTGCGCGGATATTCTCGAAAAATATTTACAGTAACCTCCAGGGGTATCCATACCCCCTAGATACAGCCAATGGTTCCGTAAAAACCATTGGCTGATACCCCCGGACGCCGCCCAAGGCGGCTGAGTCGGGGACAACAAACCGAGATACATGCTCCTGGTTTGTTGGGATTTGGCAGTACACTGCAAAATCCATTTGAACGCGCGCTTTGCGCGAGAAACGAAGTGGGAGGACGAATCCTTTGTCAACCATTCTGGAAACACGGGGCTTGACCCATATCTATGGCGCAGGCACCCCTTTTGAGCGCAAAGCGCTCGACCACGTCGACCTGAAAATCGAAAAAGGCGAAATTCTGGGCGTTATCGGCCACACCGGCTCGGGAAAAAGTACGCTCATTCAACATTTTAACGGTCTTTTAAAGCCCGACGAGGGCGAAGTGCTGTTGGGCGGCCAGTCCATCTGGAACGAAAAAGGCAAATGCGCCAGAGAGACACGCTTTCGCGTCGGCCTGGTGTTCCAGTACCCGGAATATCAGCTGTTTGAGGAGACGATTGCCCGAGATATCGCCTTTGGCCCGACCAACATGGGGCTGAAGCAGGCCGAAATCGACGAGCGCGTCATTGAATCCATGCGTGCGGTCGGGCTGGACGAGGGCATGGCGAACCAGTCGCCGTTTGCGCTGTCCGGCGGACAAAAACGCCGCGTCGCCATTGCGGGCATCCTTGCCATGCGGCCGGAAGTGCTCGTACTGGATGAGCCAACCGCAGGCCTTGACCCGCAGGGCCGCGATGAAATCCTGGGTCTTATCCGCGACTACCACAAGCAGTCTGGCGCAACCGTTCTGATCGTCTCACATTCGATGGAGGACATCGCAGGTCTGGCCGACCGCCTGCTCGTGATGAATCACGCGAAAGTCCTGTTCTGCGACACGCCGCGCGCTGTGTTCTCGCACGCAAATGAAATCATCGCGGCGGGGCTGGACATTCCCATGATTACCAAGGTGATGCTGGAACTGAAAAAACGCGGGCATGACGTGGACACCTCGGTCTACACGGTGCAGCAGGCGCTGGACGCCCTGCGCGCCTGCAAAGCGAAAGGGGGTGCGCGCTGATGCTCAAGGATATCACCATCGGTCAGTTTTTCCCCGGCGACAGCGCCGTGCACCGACTCGATCCCCGCGTCAAGATTGTGCTGACGGTCGCGTTCATCGTGCTGCTCTTCCTTGCGGAAGGGCCGGTATCCTACGCGCTGATTGTCGCATTTCTGGCCATTATCATCGGCATTTCGCGCATTTCCCCCAAACTGGTCGTGCGCGGACTGCGGCCGATTCTGTTCATTGTCGCCTTCACGGCGGTACTCAACCTGTTCTATACACCGGGTGAGTATATCTGGCAGTGGGGCTTTCTGCATATCAGCCGCGAGGGCATCCGCACAGCGATTTTCATGGTCATCCGTCTGATGCTGCTGATTATTGCAACCTCTATGCTGACCTATACGACCAGCCCTATCCAGTTGACCGACGGTTTGGAGCGGCTGCTTTCGCCTCTCAAAAAGCTGCACGCTCCCGTGCACGAGCTTTCCATGATGATGTCGATTGCGCTGCGCTTTATTCCGACACTTATCGAGGAGACCGAGAAAATCATCTCGGCGCAAAAGGCGCGCGGCGCGGATTTTGAATCCGGCAGTCTGGTGCAGCGCGCAAAAGCCATGATTCCCATTCTCGTACCGCTGTTTATCTCGGCGTTTCGCCGCGCGGACGAGCTGGCAACCGCGATGGAGTGCCGTTTATACCGCGGCGACGTGGGCCGCACACGCATGCGGCAGCTCAAAATCGCCCGTGTGGATATCTGCGCGTTGCTGATCTGTGCGGCCATGTTCGCGGCGATTCTCCTGCTCAGGCGGTACGGCCTATGAACATTGCCGTGATTTTGTCCTACGACGGAACGGCCTACAACGGCTGGCAGATACAGAAAAACGGCCCGTCCATTCAGGAATCGATGGAAACCGCGGTTTTCCGGCTGCTCGGCCAGAAGGTGCATGTTTCCGGCGTAGGCCGCACGGACTCGGGCGTGCATGCACGCCGGTATGTAGCGAATTTCAAGGCGGACTGCACCATTCCGATGGACCGTCTGCCCTATGCACTCAACAGCTTTTTGCCCGAGGACATTGCGGTTTCGGGTGCAGTAGAGGTGCCGGAGAACTTTGACGCACGATTTGACTGCACCAAAAAAGAATACGCCTACTATATTTTCCCGTCCACTTTGCGCAACCCGTTCCACGCGCGTTACGCCTACCGATACAACTATCCGCTCGACATCGAGCGCATGCAGGCGGGCGCACAGCGCTTTGTCGGGAAACAGGACTTTGCCGCCGTGCGCAGTCAGGGCACGCCGGTCAAAAGCACGGTGCGCACCATCTTCTGGTGCGAGGTCGAGCCGGTGGACGACTTAATCCGCATCCGCGTGTGCGGGGACGGCTTTCTCTATAATATGGTGCGTGCCATCGCGGGCACACTGACCTATGTCGGCGGCGGAAAACTCACGCCGGACGATGTTTCCGCCATCCTGCGCGCGGGCGACCGCGAGCAGGCCGGCCCTACCCTGCCCGCCTGCGGCCTGTTTATGAACCGGCTGTGGTACGAGCACACACCGGAGCTTGCCCGCTTCCGGCTGGATGCGTAAGCGGCTTTCGGATAATTTATTTTTTATTCACATTTTCCACCCCCAAACGCGATACAATGAGGAGACGGAACAACATGAGCGAACAACAGCCCACCAAGTCCAAACAGAATATCATCCGTTTCCCGTCCTCACGGAAGGAGCGCCGCCGCCTGCTGCGCGAAAGCAAGGACCCACGCGTGCGCCTGACCGCGCTGCTGCGCTCGGTATGCGGCTGGCTACTGGTGGTCTGCACGTTCCTGTTCCTGCTCTCTAACTACCGGCTGTTCTCGCCCACCTCTATCCGCAGTCTTGCGGAATATGCCGTGGCGGGTTTCAAGCAGCATGAGGGCGATATCACCACCATCAATTATGAAAACGGCACGTTTTCGGATGCAGCGCTGTTTGAAGCAGGCATTGCCTATGCGGACAACGACTCCCTGTTCCTTGCGCGCCCCGGAAGCGTGACCACGATGAAATACACGCTCGGCTATTCCTCCCCCGTGGTGGAGACCAGCGACAATTATGTGCTGGTCTATGACCGCGGCGGTATGCAGGCGGTGCTGACCAACTCAGCCACAGCGGTGGCTGAACTGAGCCTCGACTCCGCAATCCTTACCGGCAGCATCGGACAGGACGGGCGATTTGTACTGGTGACCGACGAGCAGGGCTACCGCACTGCAGTCGCTGTCTATGACACCTCCGGCAAGGAGGTATTCAAATACCAGTCCTCGGAATACTATATCGTATCAGCCGATCTGTCCCCGGACGGCAAAACACTCGCCGCGCTGGCCTTCCAACAGGATGGCGTGGCGCTCAACTCCTATGTACTGTTTTATGACGTGTCCAGCGGTTCGCTCGATGCAAAAGCGACGCTGGAGGATACGCTTGGCATGGCGCTGTGCTATCCGGAAAGCAATACCGCCGCCGTTCTGTGCGATGATGGATTGTACCTGATAGACCGCAGCGGCGAGACCAATCACACGCTCACCATCGCTTCCAGCGACCTCATCTCTCTGACCGCACACGACAACATGCTGGCCATTGCCACACGCTCTTATTCAGGCGGCGCGCGCAGCGACCTGTATACCATACGCAGCGGTACGCTGTCCGGTCCCTACGCACTGGCGGAGGAGCCCTCCGCGCTGGCGATTTCCGCAGCGGGAACAGCCGTTCTGAGCGCCTCAGGCGTGACCGTTTATGATACGTCATTTCATCCCCAGTGGTGCAACACCGAAGCGGTGGGCGCGCGTCGCGTACTGCTGACCGACGACGGCACCGTATGCGCCCTTTACACCAAAAACGCGCGTCTGTTTACCGCGCATTCCGAACATTCCGAGGAAGTTACCAATGCCAACTGACGTTTTATCCGTTCTCACCGGTCTGTGCAACCTGCCCGACCTGATTATTCTGGCGGTTTTGCTTGTCAATCTCATTCTGGGTTTCCGACGCGGCTTTTTCGGCGCGCTTACCGGATTAGTAGGCCGCGTGATCGCGGTAGCCGCCGCCTTTTTTGCAGCCCGCGCCGCCGCGCCCTATGTGTCGGAATGGGTTGTCACCCCAATTGTCGGTGATATGTTTGAAAAACGGGCGGGTGTGAGCGGCGCTGCCGGCGCATTGGATGCGCTGCGTCAGACCGCGACCCAAGCCGCTGTCTCCATGGCGGAAAGCGTAGCGTTTGTACTGCTGCTCATCCTGTTTTGCATTCTGTTCGGCTGGCTGGTTAATCTGGCCGCCAAAAGTCTGCATGCTATCGCACATCTGACCCCACTGGGCATTCTCGACTCGCTGGCGGGCGGTGCGGTTGGGCTTGTGGCCGGCGCTGTGCTGATTGCTTTGATATTACTGGGCGTCTGGTGGGTCTATCCCATTGCCTATTCCCCGCTCGGCTGGCTGTCTCCCGAACGGGTTTCCCACAGTCTGCTGCTGGCGGCGCTGATTGACGTGCTGCCGGTCGCCATCTGATTTTGTTTTCCCACTTCCCCAAAGGAGTTTTTCATATGAATATGCCAATGTGCTCGCGGTGCAAAAAGAACATCGCAGTGGTGTTTATCACCAAAATCGAAGGCCCGGATAAGACGACGCAGGAGGGGCTGTGCCTCAAGTGCGCACGCGAGCTGGGCGTCAAGCCGCTCGACAACATCATGGAACAAATGGGCATTACCGAGGATGACCTTGAGGCCCTTTCGAGTGAAATCGGATCGCTGTCCGACTTAAACGATCTGGTCACCGCCGGTGCGGACGGATCGGATGACGACGCGCCGCACGAAACCGACCCCATTTCCAATCCGCCTGCTCCTTCGTCACTGCCGCCGCAGCGGCCGCTGCGCGGCGGAGAAGGCGCGCGTACGCGCACGCAGGCCCCCCCGCGCGATGACAAAAAGCGCAAATACCTGAATAACTACTGCGAAAATCTCACGCGCAAGGCGGCAGAGGGCCGTATCGACCACATCGTCGGCCGTGACCGCGAGACCGACCGCGTCATCCAGATTCTCAACCGCCGTCAGAAGAACAACCCCTGTCTGATTGGCGAGCCGGGCGTCGGCAAGACGGCTGTTGCGGAAGGCTTGGCCGTGCGCATCAACGAGGGGCGCATCCCATTCAAGATGCGAAATAAGGAAGTGCATCTGCTCGACCTGACCGCACTTGTCGCGGGCACGCAGTTCCGCGGCCAGTTTGAGAGCCGCATGAAAGGCCTGATTGACGAGGTCAAAAAGCTCGGCAATATCATTCTTGTCATCGACGAGGTGCATAATATCGTCGGCGCGGGCGACTCGGAAGGCTCGATGAACGCCGCGAACATCTTAAAGCCCGCGCTTGCCCGCGGCGACATTCAAGTCATCGGCGCGACGACGCTCAAGGAGTACCGCAAGCACATTGAGAAGGACGCCGCGCTCGAGCGACGCTTCCAGCCGGTCTATATCGGGGAGCCGTCAGTCGCAGAGACGACCGAAATCCTCAAGGGCATCCGCTCGTACTATGAGACTTTCCACGGCGTACAGGTGCCGGACGATATCTGCCGCCGCGCTGCCGAGATGAGCGAGCGCTATATCACCGATCGTTTTCTGCCCGACAAGGCTATCGACCTTATCGATGAAGCATGCTCGCGGCTCAATCTGGATTCGCCGCAGCTGTCTGAAATCCCCGCCCTGCAAACCGAAATGGAGGGCCTGCAGACCCAGCTCGACCTGCTGACCCAGTCGAGCGCGCGCGACGAGCAGGAGGACACCTACGCCCGCATCGCATCCTGCCGTCAGCGGCTGCTGCAGGTCGAAAGCCGGCTGCACGAGCTGCTGTGCAAGCCTGCACCCACAGTCGACGAGCAAATGCTTGCCTCGGTCATTGAGCTGTGGACCGGCATCCCGGCCGCTAAGGTCGCAGCACAGGAATCCGCACGCCTGCGCGGCATGGAGGAGCGTCTGAAATCCCATGTCATTGGACAGGACGAAGCGGTCGACGCGGTTTGCGCATCCATCCGCCGCTCACGCGCGGGCATCAGCCCCAAGCGCAAGCCCGCGTCCTTCCTGTTCGTCGGCCCGACCGGCGTGGGCAAGACCGAACTGGTCAAGCAGCTCGCGCTCGACCTGTTCGACTCGCCGGATGCGCTGGTGCGGCTGGACATGTCGGAATATATGGAAAAGCACACGGTTTCTCGTCTGATCGGTTCGCCTCCGGGCTATGTCGGCTATGATGAGGCCGGTCAGCTGACGGAAAAAATCCGCCGCCGTCCGTACTCGGTCGTCCTGTTCGACGAAATCGAAAAGGCGCATCCGGATGTACTCAACGCACTGCTGCAAATCCTCGACGACGGCCGTCTGACCGACGCGCAGGGCCGCGTGGTCAGCTTTGAGAACACGGTTATTGTCATGACCTCCAACGCCGGTTCGCAGACCGGAGGCGCGCCTGCGGGCTTTGGCCGCACGGTCAGCCAGCAGAGCCGTGAGCGCGCAATGAAGGCGCTTGAGGACATCATGCGTCCTGAGTTCTTAAACCGCATCGACGAAATTATTGCCTTCAACCAGCTCACCGAAGCGGACTTCCGCTGCATCTCGGTTATCATGCTGGATGAGCTGCGTGACAATCTGGCCGACAAGGATATCCGCCTGACGTGGGACGACAGCCTGCTCGACTGGCTGGTCGAAAAATCCTTCTCGCTCAAATTCGGTGCGCGCAACCTGCGCCGCCTGATTGAAAAAGAGGTGGAAAACCCGCTGGCGACTGCCATCGTCACGGGCGAACAGCCGCTCAAGGGCGCATATCTGCGCGCCGAGGACGGCAAGCTCATCATCGACACGATTTAATACAATGCCGCCGGGTCAAGTGTCCGGCGGCAAATTTTTTCTTCTTCTCCGGGAACAATTCCCCGCCTCCGTGCATCCTTAGAGTGTCCGGACAACGAGACGAGGTGATACGATGGAAATGATATTAAGCCAGACACAGGATGACGCGCGTGAGCGCTTTGCCGCCGCCGTGACGGCGCATCGCCGCGCGATGTACCGCGCCGCCCGCGCGCTGCTTTCGAGCGATGCCGACACGGAGGATGCGGTGAGTGAAGCCATCTTGCGCGCGTGGCAGGCCTTCGGGCGGCTGCGCGACGAGAAAGCGCTCAAGAGCTGGCTGATTAAAATTACGGTCAACTGCGCCTACGAGCATCACCGCCGCGGCGCACACGTGACCTATACGGACGATTTGGAACCGCTCGCAGGCGGTGCGGAGGATAAGCACGACTTTACCCTGTGGGATGCAGTCTGCGCCCTGCCCGAGGACTACCGCGTAGCGACCGTACTGTTCTATTACGAGGATATGACGACTGCCGAGATTGCAAAAACGCTCGGCGTGCGCGAAGGGACGGTGCGCAGCCGCCTGTCCCGCGCGCGAAACCGTCTGCGCACGCTGCTGGAGGAGGAATGAGACATGACATTAGACGAGAAACTGAAGGCGCGCGCGCAGCGCGAGGACAGCCCGATTCCCAAGGGCTTTGACGAGCGCATGGACGCGCTCCTGCACGACCTGCCGGAGCAGGTGACTCCCATCAAAAAGCGCCGCGCACCGCGCACCGCCGTCTGCATCGGTATTGCCGCCGCGATGGTGGTTGGAGCGGCGGCCGCAGCGCCGACCGTGCTGGAAATGGCACGCAACGCCATCGGCTACTTTACGCAAAACAGCGGCTCAGAATATGCCGAATATCAGGGCAAGTATGAGAAATATAACGCTGCCGTCGGCATGAGCGACACCAACGGCGACCAGACGCTCACCATCGACAACCTTGCCGTGGATGACAGCTATATGCTGGTGTTCTACACACTGAAAAGCAAAACGCCGATCGAGCTGGCAGGAACAGATGATGAACCGCAAAGCTGGCGCACCAGCTGGACAGCACCCACCTTCTTTGCACAGGTCAATGGCAAGCAGCTTGACACGACCGGTGCGATTGAAAACGAAGCGACCATGCCGGACGAATACACGCTGACCGGCGTGCACCGCATCGTGCTGAAAGAAGCGCTGCCCGACCAGTTTGACCTTTTGCTTTACGACAGCGGTTCGAGTGATATCAATGACGCGAACTTCCAGTTTGCGATGTCGGTGGATAAAAGCACGGTCGCGGTCGAAACGCTGACCGTCGAACCGAAGCAGGATTTCACCGTCGATTTTTCCACAGAATATGACGGGCAAACCTTTCATATGCACTATAAACCGCGCATCGAGCGTGTGTCGATCTCGCCGTTCGGCTCGACAATCACACTGAGCGAACAGGCAGAGGACCCAATGACCAACTTTGTCCTGCGCGACGACAAGGGCAATTACCTGCCGGTCATCTCAAACGGCAGCGTCGGCGGTGGTATCAGCCGCGCAACCAACAGCTTTGAATTCCTCGGTGCCGATCTGAATACCAAGTCGGTCACGCTCATCCCCTGCATTGGTCAGTATCGCTTACACGAGGTCAAGGGTGCGCTGGACAGCCTGCCGCTGACCGATGACAGCACGGGCGGCTATACGCTCGAAAGTCTGGACGTTGGCGAGCACCGCGCCGTTGCAACGTTCTCTTTCCATGGCCCGATCACGGAAAGCAACGCGCAATTCTTCCTGCTGAATGCAGACGGCACGGAACTGGATGCCGACTGCTATATCGACTATGCGTATGATCGCGAAAACAGCCTGTGCATCACGACGATCGAATACCCCGACGCAACACCTGAGCAGATCGCGCAGCTCACCAGCGTATGCTTCTGGCAGCCGGACGACGATCTGGAATTGCTCGAAGATCAGGCGGTCACCATTAACCTGCAATAACGCAAAAAAGCCACCCGAAAACCAGCCTGAGACAGGAAAACAAAACTAAATCAATATGTTTCTAGGCAGCGGTCAAACAGGTTTTGTCAAACTTTCAAACTAAAAAGGCATAATCAAAGACAAAGGGATAGGTTTTCTCACATTCGAGATCACCTATCCCTTTTCTTTTTTAACAGGAGGTTTTATATTTCAAGAGTTTATCAGACAACTAAGCCACCACCTTGGTTGATGTCAGTTGATGCACTCGCGAATGTGAATAACATTGTAAACGCTAATAGAAAGCTAGTAAACCGTGTTAACAGTTTTCTATGAGCTGACATTACACATAAACCTCCTTTGTTATGGAATATAATTCATTTCGTTGCGGCGGTGCCCTTACTACCATTGCTTTATCACTTCCTATATCATAGATCAACCTACTACTTAGAATGTCTGATACCAACTATATATTCCCAGAACATCGTCATACTTACACTCAAAGAGTATTGTAGCGCCGGAATTTGGTTCTACAATATTACCATTGATGTCTACGCACTTACCAACATACTTTGCTGAGGCTGTTGGCATTTTACTCTGAACGTATGAAATGATTTTGCCCCATTCACCGTCCCAAAATATATAGTCTCCAATCTGCGTATAGGTGTTGCCTGCAGACATTCCGTCGTAGGTGTCAATTGCTCTGGTACCTACTTCAATAGTACGGTAAGAGCCGTCTGCTAAACGCTCCTTGATACCAAGATATATACCACCCTTTTGCCCATTACCATATCCAAGCACTCCAGTTATCGGGTCGCGAGTAACCTTAACACCGTTCAGAATATCGCCTTCTTTAGGATATACAGCATCGGTATACTCACCAATGTTACTGCAGTCCGGAAGAGGAGATAAACCTTCAGTGCCTTCGGGCTCCTCTGTATCTAAATTAACCTCTACTGCCTTGCGCTTGCTAGAATCTACTACTCGGTTAATAATTGCCGCAGCTTCCGCGCGGATGATAGTATCGTTTGGTTTGAACGTGCCGTATTTATCCGAACCGGTCAGGATGCCCGCATTATACAGCAGGAAAATCTCGTCGCTGTACTGTGTCTGCTCCTTTACGTCCGGCAGTGCTGTAACGTCGTTGATTGCCGTGTATTCGCTTTCCGGCAGCGCGTTTGCGAACAGATACGCCATCTGTGCGCGGGTCGCGTTCGCGTTATAGTCGGCAAATTCCGTGCCGGAGATCATACCGTTTTCCGTGGCGTAATTAACTGCGCCCTGATACCAAGCCCCCTCAGCAGCAGGAACTTCCGTGCCGTTGTGTCGTGCGTTCGTGCGTACTGCCATGGTCAGTGCTTCCGCAATAGTCAGCGTGCCGTCCGGGTCGAATCGGTTATCACCTACGCCGTTGATAATGCCGTATTCCTGCACCGCCTCAACGTCAGCAGCATACCACGCATTCTCCGGTACATCTGAAAACGCAGCAAACGCTGGAACGGTCAGCAGCGCAGCCACGCCCGCTGCCGTCAGACCTTTTACCCATCTTTTCATATTGCTATGCTCCTTTTCGTTTTGAAATTGCAATTCTATTGTAATCCACCATTTGCCATAATTCAATCATAAGTCAAGGACAGGTTTTCTCATATCAGAGATTTCCTGTCCTTTTACCCTATCCCTCTGTATTCTCCCCTTTACCAGTTGGACGGGTAGCTTTGTTTCCCGTCACAAACGGACAAGGGGCAGCGCAGGCCGCAGGCGGGAGCATAGGCCGCGCGCCCCGTTCCGTTGTAAGCGCCAGCTTTCCCGCCCGCCTGAGCGGGCAAGGTAGCCTAAAAGCCAGTATTACCTTTTAGGCTACTTTTGTAGCTTATAGCAAAGGCAGGAGAATTACAAAATCGGCAATGGCTATCGCACACAAGGATGTGATGGCTAAAATTCATCATCTCATTCGCAATGACCTAAAAACAGAAGCTATAAAATTTTATCCTCTTACAGACGGGCGGCGGGTTTTATAGTATACTATACATAACCTGTTTGTCCGTCTGTCAGATGGGAGGTAACATGAAACAGCCGGATAAATTTACTGCGCACACAGCGCAGAATCATACTACAATGAACCTTGACAATCCAATGCACCAACAGCCGCTTGCGCCCTTTCAGCGCGTGTCCAACGACGCACCGTTGAGCGAACAGGCCAAGACAGCCATCCAAAACACAGTGCTGCAATTCTATGTTCACAGCCAGCCACAAGAGGAAGCCGAGGGCATTACCGCATGTTACGAGCGTCTTTCCCAAGAAGATAAGCTGGACGGCGAGAGCAACAGCATCAGCAACCAAAAGCGTATTTTGGAAAAGTATTGCCGCGACCATGGCTATACCGCCATCCGGCACTATGATGAAGATGACGGCTATTCAGGGACGAACTTTAACCGCCCCGGCTTCCAGCGGATGCTTGCCGATATCAAGGCGGGCAAGATCAAGCGCGTTGTCGTTAAGGATATGAGCCGATTCGGGCGCAACTATCTGCAAGTCGGGATGTATACGGAAATGATGTTCCCAGAGTATGGCGTTCACTTTATCGCTGTCAATGACGGTGTGGACAGTGTGCGTGGGGACAGTGAGTTTACCGCCATCCGCAACGTATTTAACGAAATGTATGCCAAGGACACCAGCAAGAAAATCCGGGCAACATGGCAATCCAAAGGACGTTCCGGCGAACACCTTGCGACTATCCCTCCTTACGGGTATAGGAAAGACCCGGACAACAAAAAGAAGTGGGTTATTGACGAGCAAGCCGCAGCCGTTGTCCAGAAGATTTTTGCCTTGTGTGTTTCCGGCATGGGGCCGAGCCAGATCGCCCGGTGGCTGCAAGAGAACAAGGTATTGAATCCTGCCGCTTACGCACACGAAAAAGGGCTGCCTACCGCAAACAATCCCCCGGTTCATCCCTATAAATGGTCAAACGAGACGGTTTCTCGTATTCTGGAAAAGCTGGAATACTTAGGACATACGGTAAACTTCAAAACCCGCAAGCAATCGTTCAAAAGCAAGAAAAAGTTGTGGAACGACCCGTCCGAGTGGGTAATCTTTGAGAAGACCCAAGAACCGATCATTGAGGAAAGCGTGTTCCTGATTGTGCAGAAAATTCGGCAAGGCCGCTGCCGCCCCACCAGAATGGGTGACATGGGAATGTTCTCCGGCCTGCTGTTTTGTGCGGATTGCGGCGGTAAAATGTATCTGTGCCGGGCAAACCGTTACAAGCCGGAACAGGAATACTATCTTTGCTCTACTTACCGAAAAGACCGTGCTTTGTGCACAACACATTCTATCCGGCGCGTTGTCCTTGAGGAAATTGTACTGCGTAATTTACGTGAAGCGATTCAGTATGTGTCACAGTTTGAGGACGATTTTATCCAGCAGGCAGCAGACCAAAGTCTAAAGGAACAAAACAAGGAACTCGTACAGAAAAGAGATGACCTAAGCCGATCACAAAAACGCATTGCCGAACTGGATGTTATTATAAAGCGGCTGTATGAGGATAATATTTCCGGAAAACTCTCTGATGAGCGTTTTATTAAGCTATCCCGTGACTATGAGTTGGAACAAACGAACCTTACGAATATTGTCGAGACGCTTCGACAGGAAATCAAAAAGCAGGAACAGCAAAAAGTCAATGTTCGGCAGTTTATTGCGGCGGTTAGAAAGTATACCGATATGCAACAGCTCACCGCTTCTGTTCTTAGAGAGTTTATAGACCATATTGAAGTTTCACAGATGGATAAGCAAACGAAAACACGAGAAATCAAAATCGTTTATAATTTTATTGGTGCATTTGATTTTGAACACGCAATGACCAAAACAAAAACTGCTAAAACAAAAAAGAATGGTATAGCCGTTTGACTATACCATTCCTTACTTTGCTGTTTTCCTAACTCAACGCCGCTAACGGGTGGCTTTTTATATCGGATACCAGCAGACAGCAAAAAACAGCCGGTTTCCGGACCGGCTGTTTTCTCTTATGCCACAGACTGGAACTGGCTGGGGGCCTGCTCCTGCTGCTGATACAGCTGCGCGGCTTTCTCCTGCCGTGTGGTGGTGCGGGTGGTTCCGCCGGAAACGTAAACCCTGCCGCACTCGGGGCAGATAGCGGTATGAATCGTGACCGACTGGCTGACTACCTCCCGGCCTTCCCGCTGTGCCTTGGACTGCTCCCGGCTTACATGCTCCTGCTCATGACCTCGAACGGCGGAAGCTGCTGCCTCAGGCGCAATATTGGTTGGCGTTTTATACGAAACGCCGGGGTCATCCGAACCATCCTGATACTTGCGCTCCTTACAAGTCTGGCACTCGCTTTCCGCCATAACCTCCTGCGCAGACTTGGATTCCGACGCGGCCTGTCCTTCCGCCGCAGCAGCATCTTCGGATGCCGCCTGACCAGTCCCATCAGCATACTGAATACGGCCACGGACAGCCCATTCAACCGGGTCTACGCCCTCCCGCTGAGAAGGAAGCTGAGGGCCCGCCTGCTCCGGTACGGCCTGCGCCGTGTCCGGCTGTACCGAGGCCACCGCCGGCACAGGGGAAACTGCCGTGGTCTGCGCGGGGACGATGCCGTTGACCGGCTCCATGCTGCGCGCACCAGCCGCGCGGTCCAGATACGCAGACGAATACGCGGTGCTGCCGCCCAATCCTACCGCATTCCAACCAAACATGTTTCTCACCCTTTCCGTACATCATACGTTTTATTTGTACTCTCAGTTTACCGCATTGGGGCGCAATTCTCAAGCGTAATCTGCACAAAAAAGGAAAAATGTTTGACTGATGGACAAGCGTCTGTCACGCTTTGCCGAAGCGGAACCAGAAACGCGGCCCCGCGGGTGTATTCTCCGCGCCGCAGGCGTAGCCATGCAGGTCGAATACGGTTTTTGCAATCGACAGCCCCAATCCGTCACCCTGTTTGCTGCGTGCCGGATCAGCCTGATAATACGCCTCCCACAAGCGAGGCAGCGCTGCGGGAGGAATTGCCTCACCCGTGTTGATTACCGCGCACACGCCTTTCTCGATGCGCACGGTGATGCTTCCATCCGGCGGAGTGTGCTGCACCGCGTTCTCGAGCAATGCGTCGAGCGCACGGATAAGCAGCGCGCGGTTGGCCTCGGCCTCATCCGGGCCGTCCACTACAACCGACGTGTGCAGACGGCTGTCCGGCGGGACGGCAGCATCCAGCCGCTCACGCGCAAGGGCGGAGAGAGACACCTGCTCACGCCGCAAGGCTTTCACACCCGCCTCCAGCCGGGACAGCTCCAACATATGCCGCACGCTGCCGTCCATGCGCTGCGCCTGCTGCCGGATGACATCCAGATAGTGCGTGCGCTTATCCTGCGCCATGTCGTCGGAGAGCAGCTCGGCGATCGCGGACAGCACGGACAGCGGCGTTTTCAGCTCGTGCGCGAGCGCGGCGGTTGTGTCGCGGCGCGCCTGCTCAACACGCTCCTGCTTGCGCCAGACGCGCAGCAGGGCAAAGGCCAGAATAGCGGACATGGCCAGCATCGCCAGCAGGCTCATTCCGTAAACCGGCTTCAGCTCATCCATCGCGTCGCGCAGCGGATAGTACGACCAGATGTAAACCATAGAATAATCCGTCGGTTCCATGGTGACTATATCCTGTCCGAGATATCTGCCAACCTCCACATAATAATGGAAAATCGTACTGTCCTCATCCCATGCGCCGATAACAAAGTTCATGTCCTCCACACCTTCGGCCAATGTCATCATACGCGCACGCATCTGTTCCAATTCTGCAGAATCCCGCGCCTTGACGTAACCCGAAACACCGTCCTCCACATCAAACCCCGATAACGTGAAATTATCGGGGATATGACCCATCAGACATTCAAACGGCTGGTCGTTCCAGAACAGGCCGCCGGTGTCGATATCCGGCTGGCGCTCCATCAGCACGGTTTCGCCCTCCAGTTCGGTTTCCATAATTCCGCCGTCCTCGAGAATATGATACTCGGATGTGGTGTAGGTCAGCCGATAGGGGATAAACATGCCGTTGTCCTGCCAGCCCTGGTAATACAGCTTGTGATAGGTATTACCGGTTTTCACCGGATACGCCTTGCGGCTTTCCTGCTCTAACCGGATAAGCTGAAACACCTCTTCCTCGGTCAGCCAACGCTCCAAATCGATATATAACCCGCCAAGGTTATAATAATTTCCCGATGACACAAGCAGATTGCGCTCTTTGTCAAAAATACCGACCATTGTTAACGGTTGCGTTTCCTTGTTGCAAATATAATACTGCATCCTGCCGTAGCCGATCTCCCCTTGCTCCGTTTCGTAATTGGCTGCATCCAGCAGCTCATCATAGTCACCATAGGTTTCGCGCGCCTCGTCCAGCTTGCGCTGCGCCGTCATATAGGTGAACAGCCCCATCACCGCCAGATAAAACGCCAGAAATCCCGCGCCCACGCGCCAGAAAAAGCTCCAGAAATTCCTATGCTTGCTTTTCATCTCCGTCCACCTCCAATTTGTGGCCCTGCTTGACCACGGTTTTGATGCAACCCGCGTGCGCGCCAAGCGCTTTCCGCAGCTTTTTGATATGGCTGTCCACAACGCGGTCCGTACCGTCAAAATCCCATCCCCACGCGAGATTTAACAGCTCGTCACGCGTCAGCACGCGGTTTTTGCGCTCCATCAGCGCCCGCAGCAATGCAAATTCCTTGGGCGGCAGCGCGACCGGCTGCCCGCCTGCTGTCACCGTGCCGCGCGCGGGGTCAAGAACAAGCGCACCCGCCGCCAGCATGTCCCCCTGCGTCAGCCCCTTCGCGCGGCGCAGCAGCGCCTGTGCCTTGGCGTACAGCACCGCCAGCGAAAACGGCTTGACGACATAGTCATCCGCGCCAAGGCCATAGCCGTGCAGCTTGTCCTGCTCGTCCTCACGTGCCGTGACGAACAGAATAGGTACATCGCCCCGCTGCCGCGCCGCACGGCACAACGCAAAGCCATCCGTTCCCGGCAGCATCACGTCGAGCAGCAGCAAATCGAACGCACGCTGTTCGATTAAAGCAAGTGCGGCATCACCGTCCGGCGCTGCCACCACCGTCATCGCGCCGCCGCTCTTTTCGGTAAAATAGTCGGCAACCACCTCGCGCATGGCAGGCTCATCCTCCGCCAGCAAAATTGTGTAGCCCACGCTGCATCCCCCCCCTTTGTGCTTTCAGTATACCATGCCCTTATGCCCTTTTGATGACGTACAAACTGCTTTCCGAAAATTTCCGGTTCAGCCCAAAAATTTTTCACAAAAGAAAATAAAAAATCTGTTGACAAAATCCGCATTCGTTGTTATACTATTTAAGCGTCAGAAAAACCCGCGGGTGTAGTTCAATGGTAGAATGTCAGCCTTCCAAGCTGAACACGTGGGTTCGATTCCCATCACCCGCTCCACTTCTTCCAGGCATCGGGTTGCCGGAATTGATATGCGCCAGTAGCTCAGCCGGATAGAGCAACTGCCTTCTAAGCAGTAGGCCGGGGGTTCGAATCCCTCCTGGCGTGCCAAATTCCGCTAGCGAAACAAAATATGGTGGGTATAGCTCAGTTGGTTAGAGCATCGGATTGTGGTTCCGAGGGTCGAGGGTTCGAGTCCCTTTACCCACCCCATATGACCCTATGACGCGCTGCCTACCGCAGCGCGTTATGCTTAGGGTACGGCCTGTTTTTTGATTCAACGGATACAGGGGCGTCGCCAAGCGGTAAGGCATCGGCCTTTGACGCCGACATTCGCTGGTTCGAATCCAGCCGTCCCTGCCATTGTTTCTTCTTTGCACCGGATTCGAAAGGCGGCTCTTGCAAACAATCCGGTGGATTGTTTGAACCGCCGTGGCTTTTCCGCAGAAAAGCGAATCCAGCCGTCCCTGCCATATCTATTCGAGCAAATCCGGCATCCATGACACAACCCAATATGACCCAGTAGCTCAGTCGGCAGAGCACCTGCCTTTTAAGCAGGGTGTCCGGGGTTCGAATCCCCGCTGGGTCACCAGAACAAAAGCCTGCGCAATCCTTTGGATTGTGCAGGCTTTTTTCTTTTTCATGCACTTTTTCGAAATTTTAAAGTCTTGCTTGTTTTCACAAAACCTCATGTCGCTTCGTGCATATCGTGTCTTAATTACACGCGTCGTTCCACTCCGTGCCTATGCATTCCTATGCATATATGCACCAGACTGTTATAGTTTTACCGAGCTTATCACGCATTCATTTGCTGATACACATGCTCTAAAGCAACGCTTACTGATTCACTAAGTGCCGGTGTAACATGGGTATAAACACCAAGAGTTGTATTCACACTCGTGTGACCGAGTTGGCTCTGAACCACTTTTGGATTCATTCCCGCTTCTACCAACATGGTAGCAAAGGTATGGCGATAGCTATGCAAATTTAGATGGCATGCTTTTAGTCCGTTTCGCTCGAGACAATGATAATATACTGCGCGAAATCCTGTGTATGTATATGGTTTTCTTGTCTTCCGATTGGTAAAAACGAAGCTATCCAGACGAATCAGCCAACATCCATACCTCTCGTCTTTCCGCCCACGTCGCCTGATTTTTGGCAACTTGACGCCTACAGCAGGATTTCCCTGCATCAGACCGAGCTGATTTGCCAAGTCAAACGACTGCATCAAGATGCCGCGAACGCCGCGAACTGTACGCGCCGCGTAATTATCCACCATCACCAGCCTATTAAATCAACGTCTGCACAGCAAGCGCATTCACTCGACTAAGTATAACGCCACCAATATTGTGACACCAGCGCAAAGCCGGTACTTTCATCTATCGCAAGGAGAAAAAAGCTTACTGTTCGCGTTTTGCTTTGAGTGCGGCGATGTTAGCATCAACGCGTTTTTTGCTCAGCGGATAGATAAAGATCAGCGCGAGTGCAAGCAGGATAAAGCCGCCAGCTGGTACAATGCAGGTGATGTTATAGATGCCATCTACCACGTTTTGGTCGAATTGGGTCGCGGCAGAGTATCCGATTAAAGACAGCAGACCACCGGTCAGTCCGGAGGACGCCGCCTGTCCCAACTTGCGTGCAAAGGAATAAGTAGCGTAGATGGTGCCGTCCGCACGCTTGCCAGTACGGACCTCGGCATCATCAATAACGTCGGTGATCATTGCCCAGCAGGAGACGTTGAAAAACGCGATGCCAAGAAAGGCTATCAGGTTGATCACAACGAACAGCACAACATTATCCGTGTGCAGTATGTAGCCGACAATCAGCGCCGCGGCACCTAACAGCGCGCCGAAAATAGAAAGCTCTTTTTTGCCGAATTTCTGCACCAGTGGCGGCATAACAGCAGCCAGCGCGATGGTCAGCACGCTGGTTCCCAGATTAGATGCTGAGATCGCTGCGCTGGAACGGAAATAATTGGGGTAAATATACTGTGCCATGCTAGAAAGACTCAATTGGGCGAGCAACAGCATGATAGCGGCGACGATGATGCCGATCAGGGCACGGTTGGTGAGCAAATACTTGAGCAGGGCGAGCAAATTAAACTTCTCGGTTTCCTGTTCTATTTTGACGCGCTCAGTGGTCATCTTATAGCAAATCAAATAGCAGATGACCGCACCAATCGAACACCCCAAAGCCGCAAAGCCCATTCGGCTGCCCGAAAGCACGCTATTGCCGGCGGCATCAGTATAATAGACGATCAGCGGCAGCACCACGCCAATGACCGTACTGGCCAGCGTCGCGCCGATAGTACGCCAACTGGAAAGCTCCTGCCGGTCCTTTGCCTCAGCTGAAATTGCCGAGGCCATCGAGCCATAAGGGATATTGATGCTGGTGTAGAACACAGAGCCCCACAGAATATAGGTAGCAAACATCCAGACGACCTTGAAGGTCATCGACATGTTCTCAAGCCAAAAGGCATACATCAGAAACGACGCTACGGCCACCGGGCCGCACATGCGGCGCAGCCACGGGACGAACTTGCCCTTGGCAGTGGGTCGGCTGCGGTCACAGATCTGCCCCATGGTCACATCAGTAATCGCGTCGATGAAACGCGCTACCGTCATCAGGATGCCAACGATATAGGGCGCGATCCCCATAACATCGGTATAAAACTTCATCAGATAGACGGAAGAAAGCAGGAAGGTGAAATCATTGCCGAAATCACCGAACATATACCCTACCTTATCCCGAATACCAAACGGCCGTGCTTTGGTCTTTTCGCTCATTTACATTACCTCTCTTTCTCTTTCGGGCAGGGCGCCCGGCAGCAGGGAGACGCTTAACCCCGGTGCGGTGCGGTTTATGCCTTGTGTTCCTCTGGAAGCGTGGTCCAACGGCTACGGAAGTAAAAGGCGGCATCCTTGGGCTGGCGCTGGCGGGTGAATACACCCTTCTTGTTGCCATTGACACGCATGATGCCCTCGGTGGTCTGGAAATCGGCAAAGTTCCAAACCAGCTCACCCTGCACGAAATCATAGTCGTCGAAAACGCGGTGGTTCATTCCAAGGTATTCCACCTGATACTCCTGGCTCCACATCACGCTAGGCAGCTTGTGCTCGCTCGGCATAGTGTCCGCGCCATATTCGGTGAAGATCATCGGACGGCCGTTAAGCACCTCTCTCCAGCCATCCATCTCCTTGCGGAAGGCCTGCTCACTGTCGCTGATGGCGTAACCGCCCTGCACATACCAGCCGTAGTAACGGTTCAGGCTGATGAAATCGGCGAACTGCTGGCCCTTGGAGGTCTCCGGCAGGCTGGTCATCACGACCGCATAGGTGCGCGGACGCTTTTGCACGTCCAGCTCATGCGCAAGATCGAACAGCGGTTTGAAGTAGGCTTCAGTGCCCTCGCTCGTGCACTGCGGCTCGTTGAGGATGCTCCATGCGATGACCGAGGCGTGGTTCTTGTCGCGCGTTATCATCTCGGTGAGCGCCTGCTTGTGGTTTTCCAGCAGCTGGGGAGTGGTCTCCTTTTCAAAATAGCCCACCTGCTTACCGGTGCCCTGATTGGCAGCGACGAAGTTCATGAGGCTTTCCAGAAAGCCTACCGCGGGCACCTCGTCGATGATCAAGAAGCCCTCCTCGTCGGCCATCTGGTACAGCTCCTCGGCGTAAGGATAGTGGCTGGTGCGGAAGCAGTTCGCACCGATCCACTTCATGCACTCGTAGTCGCGCTTGACCGTGACCAGATCAAGGCCGCGGCCGCGCAGGTCAGCATCCTCATGCTTTCCGAAGCCCCGCAGATAAATCGGCTTGCCATTGAGCAGGAAACGGCCGTTCTCAATGGCAAAGGTGCGAACACCAATCTTTTCCATATATTCATCCACTACGCTTGCGCCGTCCATGATGCGGATGACAAAGGTATACAAATAGGCGTTGTGCACACCCCATAGGTGGACGTTCGGAATGTGCAGCGTGCCTTCCTTGCCTGTGCACGCGGCAACCTTGGCACCGTCCGCATCCAGCACTTCGACCACACAGTCGTGCGCGCCTGTGGTGCGGACGGTATAGTCTACCTCAGCGTCCGCGCCGTCCAGCCGGTGGTTGACCGAGAAATCCACCACCTGCTCGCCGGGCAGGCAGAGCAGCTTGACCGGGCGCTGCAAGCCCGCATAGTTGTAGAAATCGAAGTAGGGCGCGGCCATTTTGCGGCCGTTTGCCAGCGTAGTGGTGCGTCCGGCGGGCAGCATATACTCGTTCAGCTCGTTGTTGAGCAGCACTGCCAGTTTGTTATACTGGTTGTAGCGCACAATCTCACTGACCTCGGCGTTGAAAGGAAGGAAACCACCCTCATGCGCGGCAACCTCAACACCGTTGACAAACACGCGGGCGCGGTGGGTGGCCGAGCCGAAGCGGATGGTCACATCGCGGCCCAGCCACTCGCCGGGCACGAAGAAATCGGTCTCATACCAAAAGTCACCGCAGTATTCACGGCTTTCCTTGTCGGTAAACAGATCACAGAAGGAGGATGGCACCGGCATGGAGACCGGAGCGGGCAGGCCGTTGGCCCAGCCTTGCGCAAGTCCGACGCTTTCGGGATCGAACTGGAACTTCCACATACCGTCCAAGCTCACAGCGCGGCGGCTAGCAGAATCGATTGGATAAAGCAGCGATTGTTTCATAAGAATGGCCTCCTGACAATTTGGTTCTGAAAGCGTACCCTGATATCCGGCGCGCTTTTTCTAACTCCGTTATTATCCCTTGCGCAGACATCAAAATGTTAGAATAATCCTGATGTCAGAAGCAACGAAAAGCTCCTTTATTTTTTGTATTACTTGAATAAAATATTGTTTTTATTTTTGTTGTTATTTACCATATTGTCTAATTTTGCGCTTGCCCGTCCATAGATTGTCTGCTACAATGAAAAAAACAGAGCGAACGGAGGAAGCATAGCTGTGCAGCTTGATTTTCTGAACATACTCCGCAAATTGACAGCGGAACAGAACCTGCAGGTAACGCTGGTGCGTCCACCGTTTGATGGACTGGAACACTGTGATTACGGGCTCCGCAAGGCGCTGGATCCGGCGTTTGACTGGCAGGCACTTGGACAGCTCATAGTGGCGATAGTCAAGGAGAACACCCTTTTTTTAGGCGAAGACGTATTTAACCTGCACTTCGCCTCTTTCCGACTGCCGGACGAGCCGGACACGGTCTGTTTGATCGGGCCGTGGACGCACGGTGAACGTACCGCTGCGCAGTCACGCGCAGTGGAGCAAATGCTCGGTCCCGAGGCAGCCGCCGCCGTGCAGGAGTATTACAACGGTGTGCGCATCCTCCGGCCGGAATGGCTTTCCGAGGTGTTTGTCCCGCTGGTTTCCAGCATTTTCCCCGACAGTGATTTCTGCATCCGTGAGGATCTGGAGTTTCTGCCGCTCAACTTCGAGCCAGATATACGCTATTTCAACGAACCAACCTTTACGCAGGAGATTCCCGCCGCGATGCTGGAGCGGCGCTATGCCGCCGAGGAACAAATGCTCACCGCGATCAGCAAAGGCGACCACGAAGACGCCCTTCGCAGCAAGAACGCATTGACATGCTTCCAGATCAAGGGGCGCTTCACCGATACGCCCTATCAGATCAGGACCAAAATGACTATACTGAACACGCTGTTACGCAAGGCCATTCAGAGCAGTATGATCCATCCTTTCTATATTGACCAGATATCCTCCCGCTATGCCCGGCTGATCGAAAACATGGATGTGCGGGATGACGACCGGCTGACCGTCCAAATGCTGCGCGAATACTGCGCATATGTGCAGCGATACTCGCTCAAGGCGTACTCCCCGCTGGTGCAGAAGGTCATCAACCACATCAACCTCAATCTGGGCGACGATCTCTCGATCGGTCGGCTAGCCGATCTATGCTTTATCAGCCCGGGCTATCTATCCACTCTATTCAAGCGCGAAACAGGTGTGACACTCGTCAGCTACATCAATTCCCAGCGGATCGACCGTGCGGCTCATCTTCTAACCAGCACCCAACTCAGCATTGCAGCCATTGCTGAGCAGGTCGGCATTACCGATGTCAACTATTTCACCAAGCTGTTCAAAAAAGCTATGCACATAACCCCCTCCCGTTTCCGTTGCAACCGCGCGCGCCAAAAATAATGCCCGGTGCGTCCGACAGTTCGAAATAGGTTCGCTGCAGCAGTGCGCGCCCGCACGAACGGCAGCATTCACCTTGCAGCCGAGGATGCGCAGTCCGGCGCAGACAAGTCAACCCGCCTCCCCTTCCGATTTGCGAAAAAGACGCATTTTTTAAAATCTACTGTTTAATCAGGGAATGGAATTGGGTACTGCCGTACTTGCTCTCCACGCGCCTGACCGTGATCTTATTGTTTTGACCCGTCTGGCTTTCCGCTTTCTGAAAACGCAAGAATCATTCTGACCAAACCTGCACACAAAGATGTAGAACGCGTTTTGGTGGCTTCAGCGCGGACGATTTCAGTCAAGATTTCATTGTTTATTTTTAACAAATATTGTCCCATGTTTTATTGCACTTTGAACAGTTTATGTATTGTTTTTTTGTATGGAACGATCTAAAATGAGAGTGTGGTTAAAAAAAGCCACATCATCAAAATGATACACAATATACGAAATGGAGGCATCCCGACATGAAAAAGAAGAATTCCTACTTGCAAAATCTGGGTGCAGTCGCATATGCTATGAACCGATCCACCAGCGTGGGGCCTATCACCTCCGCTGACCGTGATTTCATGAAGGCACTACACGATATTTTCAAATAAGCCGCAAGGCTTGTAAGCACCGCTCCATCGCAGCCCAGCATACGGTCAAGTCGTTTGCTCCAGACAATGCACTTTTTCCAAACAGACCCGGGAAAACAGACACTATTAACGACCCGCGATCTTGCGGTTAGACGAAGAGGTGTCGCGAAAGCGGCGCCTCTTTGTTTTTACGGAATGTTCCCTTGTCTGAAAAAATGTGAATAGACAAGCGTGTTTTCCACAACCCCATACGCTTTCAAGCCTTGAAGGCGGCGTAAACAACCCTATCATATTCTTCTGCATTATCAACTGTCCAAAAAGGCTGTTCGGCATAATTTTTATCCATTTCACTGATTCTAACGATCTTTTCGCTGAATTTTGCAAGGCTGAACTCCATGCCCGGGCTTTCCGCATCCAGCAGCAGACCCACCCGCGGATCAGCCGCAGGGCCTCCCGGAACGGCGTTTCAAAGTCAGTTCCGCCGTGCATGCCATCAGCGCCAGTTCACCGGAGAGCATCTCCTTCATGCGCCCCAGCTGGCGAGTGATGCCTTGCAGCATAGGGTTATTCCGGACACAATCGAGCAGAGCCTGATTGTGTTCCACCTGCTGCGCTGCATTTGGACTATTCTCGCTCCAACACTGTGTCACGCATGTCGGCCTGCACAGCCTGCTGGTAAGCACGTGCCGCCTCCATGGCCGCAAACGCATTGCCTTTGCAAAGGTTGCGTAGTTGCAAAAAGTCGTCCTCCAGATAATACGGTGCGCTGGCGCAAAATCCATATCTCCCAGCCGCGTCGGACGGGTACTTCTATCCGTACGCTTCGTGGACTGATAAGACTTAGAGAAGTCAAACAGCGGCGAGTACAACACCTGATCCAGAGAGAAAAAGCGATATTTCATAGCAAACCTCCCATCAGCAAGGAGGAAAAGCAGGGCAAATGCCCTGCGCGCTGTCCTGATACCGTACCTCTAACAATCTGTTTTCCCTCACATTCGATTTTCCTCCGTTCTTTTTGGAATTTGCACTAAAAAAGACCATACAGCCCCATAAATGGGTGTTCTGTATGGTCTCATGCTTTTTATCAGGTTACAAAGTTAGGTTACAGCTCGGATAGGCAGACTACCCCCGGGCGGGATACGATGACAACACATTACTTTGACCTGCATTCGTATATAGCATAGCGCAGAAAAGTAAAAAGATATAGTTGAAGTTTTGTCTGGTCAGGAAAGGAAACATATTTACTTGCCGACTGTCTTTTTTCCTGCTATATCATTAAAAATGGCGCTTTCCCAGCTATTCAGCCATAGGAAAGCGCCACTTTTATGCAATATTTTTGTTACGGACTGCTGATATAGCCACTTCAATCATTAAATCTCGTATCCTGCCATATAGCCTTCTAAAATAGCATGCAGGCCGTTGCGAACCTGTTTGGAATCACCGATCACGCGCACCGGAATACCAAGCTCCTTGACCTCCGCTTCCAGCGTGTTGACCGGCTTTGAACCTGCTGCAACCACCACATGATCCACTTCTTCCAGAACAATCTTCTTGCCCTTGCGCTCCAGCGTGACCGTTCCTTCACCGATTTCACAGACTTTCGAATCGGTGTAAACCTGAATGCCATTCTCCTTGATGCCCTGTCGGAGCATCAGCATCGTTTCACGCTCACAACCGATCAAAATATCTTCACGCATTTCCACGATGGTGACATTGCTGCCGAACCAAGCAATATATTCTGCCGTTTCCACGCCAACCGAGCCGCCGCCCAGCACAACCACATTTTTACCGCAGCGTACATTCTGCTGCAGCACATCATTCGCCTGCACAACATGAGGCATATCATGACCCGGAATATTGGGAATAAACGGTTTGCAGCCTGTTGCCACAATCACTTCATCCGGCTGATGTTGTGCTATCATTTCCTTTGTCAGTTCAGTGTTCAGCTCGATTTTTACATGCAGCTTTGCGAGTTCATGCTTCTGCCAACCGACGAAGGTGAGCAGTTCCGACTTGTAAAGCGGCAGCGCAGCAATCAGCCAGGTACCGCCCAATTTATCTGACTTTTCAAACAAAGTGACATCATGTCCTCTTTGTGCCGCAACAATAGCAGCTTCGCAACCGGCCACACCGCCTCCAGCAATAAAAATCTTTTTCCGCTTTGCAACCGGGTTAGGCTTTAATTCAAATTCGCGATCCAATTCCGGATTGACAAGGCAATGGCAGTTTTCGCCGCGCATGTTTCCGCCAATGCAGGCCTGCACACAACCGATGCAGTAGCGAATATCTTCGATTCTGCCTTCCTGTACCTTTTTGGGGAAATCCGGATCGGCCAGAGAGGCGCGGCCCATGCCTACCATATCCGCCTTGCCAGTCAGGAGCACAGTTTCCGCCAGACATGCCTCATTGATGCGGCCGGCAGTCAATACGGGGATATTCACTACTTTCTTGATCTCCTCGGAGGCATCAACGAAAGCACAGTTATCCACCTGCATCGGTTCCACAATGTTATAGGAAACCGTGAAAATGCCCTGTGAGCAGTCGATGGCATCTACCCCTGCCTGCTCCAATTTCTTTACAATGACACGGGTTTCTCCCATTGAAATACCGCCCGGGACGAATTCGCGGGTGGACAGGCGTACTAGAATCGGAAAGTCCGGTCCTACCTTTTCACGCGTGTCTTTAATGATCTCCAGCAGAAACCTCATTCTGTTTTCCAGGCATCCGCCATATTCATCTGTCCGCTTATTGGAATACTTGGACAGGAAATTGGAAATCAAGTAGCCATGTGCCGCATAAATCTCCACGGCATCAAATCCGGCCTTTTTCAGATTCCGCGCGGTATCGCCATATTGAGAAACGATTTCCTTGATCTCTGCAACCGTGAGTTCCCGAGGTTTCTTCTCTCCGGCAACATCCATATAAGGCGATGGCGCAACAAGATTTTCATCGGAAACGGCAATATATGTCTCACGCCCTGAGTGGCTGATTTGCGCACCGATTTTTGCACCGGCTGCATGCACGCGCCGGGTCAATTCCTTATGGCTTTCGATCAGCTCATCATTCCAGATGCCCAGCATCCGAGGGAAAAATCCCACATACGGAGCAACGCCAAAATACTCCGTGATGATAAAGCCCCAGCCGCCCTGCGCTTTACGTTCATGGTACGCAATAAATTGTTCGGTAGACGCACCTTCCGGTGTGGCCGTCAAGGTGGACATTGCAGGCACAAACAAACGGTTTTTCAGTTCCATCGAACCAATCTTGATGGGTTCAAATAATTTTTCGTACATAAGAAACCTCCCAAAATTAAATCGTGCTCTAAATCGTGATTTAATTTTATGCTATTGTTAAAACATTGTCAAGCCGCAACTTCCACATGTTTTTGGCCCCATATCTGTGCATAACAAATAAAAACCGCTGCGACCTATTCCGTCGCAGCGGTATATGGAATCAGAAACGTTGTCAAACATTTCCTCACTTCACCTACAATATCGAATTTTGCTTGGCTGATGCACCAGTTGAAGGTAACGCCGTTAAAAATATAAGCATACATGTGAATCATCCGCTCAATGTCTGCATCCGATTTTAATAGATTTTGCGCTTTTGCCTTTGTCAGATATTCTCTTCCCAAGCGTAATAGCGGTGTAAAAGAATATTCCTGCTCAGGACTGCCCGGATCGGGAAATAGACTGTAATTATTGGGAGAATAGAATGCGCTGACAAACTTCAGGCCTTTATCGATATTATATTTTGCGCAGCAGCAAAAAATATCTATGCTTTTCTCTATCGGATTCATGGCCTGAAATTCTTCAGAATGTGTCACATAGTATTCATCCATATATTTTATGAAATCATGCGTCAGATAAAAACACAAAAAGTTTTCTTTTGTTTTGAACAGGTTGTAAAACGACCCATAAGAAACGCCGGATACCGTGCATAGATTCCGGATGGTAACCGTATTATAATCATACTTCTCAATAATCTGATGCATTGCATTGAGCAGTTTCTCTCTGTTTTGCTGATTATTGAAATCACGCTTAGAAATATTGAGTTCTTTCATATTTTTCCTCGAAATTTGCTCATGCGAAAAACTAAGATTCCCTCTGTTTACATGTGTCCCCGTTGCTTGGGCAACACTTTTTTGCTTTGTATTCAAACGATTCGCCCTATGCGAACCACCCTTTTCGGTTTTGTTGTGTTTTATTTTACTATATTTTAGGGAAGAAAACAAGAACGTCATCCTAATCGTGCGAAGAAACATTCAGATCGATCACGATAAATGCAATGGCTATGGATGTATATATGAAAAGACAGCCAAATCATATTGACGACAGCGGAATATCTATTCTCTATCATATGGCAACCAGATAAAATCTAAATTAATACTGCTTTGATCTGAGCCATTTTGGCCTCGTTAGATTCAGGTGATACAGCTTTGTATTTCCTGTATCTGGACGAAATCTTTGGCGCACAAAATTATCAATAAATATTTTAGCTATGCAAATTTGCGATAAGAGCCACAGACTATCCACTCAAGCAGTGGTAGTCTGTGGCTCTTTCTTTATTCTTTAATGTTTTTGAGCGACTTGCTTCAGGCAAAACCAGGACCCTTTTGTATCGAGCAGTCCTGCTTTTTTTAATTTGCTGATTTCTGCCGACATGGCGGTGCGCTCCACACCTAAATAATCCGCTAGGGCTTGCCGATCGCAGGGAATGACAAACTCTGCGCTTCCTTGCTGTTTTGCCTGATCAAAAAGATAAGCCAGCAGCTTGTCTTTTGTGGTTTTTTGAGACATATACCGTACCTTTTGTGTGAATGCTAAGTTTTTTTGCGCCAAACCCTTTAAGAGGTTCTGGATTAACAGACTGTGAAAGTGGCAGGTGTGAGCGCACATGGTCAGTATGCTCCGACAGTTCAGGAGAAGCACCTCACTGTCCTTGATTGCAAACACACTGACAGGCATGCTGTCCAATCCTGCGCAGGAAAAGGCCTCTCCAAAGGATTCTCCAGGCTGCAAAATGGATAACACACTCCTGTTTCCATAGTAATCATCCTGAACCACCTGTACGCCGCCGGAGAGAACAACACCCACCAGTTGTGCAGGATCACCCTCCAAAAAGACAGGGTCTCCTTTGGGAACCGCTATAAATTTCGCGCCAAGGCATGCCATCATTGCCTGCAAGTCCTCCTGCCCAATTCCGTAAAACAGAGGGCATTGGAATAGAATCGAAAAATATTTTTCCATAAATACCTCCGATGTTGGAATTCCAACAACTGTTTTTTTCTTATTATAGTAAAATGCAAACGTAAGGTCAAGCACGTCAGTTTTGAGGAGGAATGACATTGATGGGCCAGACTATCAGATTTTTGTAGAGGCAAATTTTCTGGTGAATTTGTACGAGCAGCAAACCTCGTCAGATGGGATAACAAACACATTGGATCGTATTTTCAAGAAGCAAATGGGGTCAAGGTTGTGCGAAATCCTATTTGCAGTGAATAAGTCTCAGGAAACCGTATGAAACTGAATGCAGACAAGGAGGCATCATCATGAATGTGAAAATGAAAAACATCAGCCAGGCAGAGGTACTGGTTTTGAAGGACCAAATCGCCTATCAGGAAGGCCAGGTGGTCAGCAAGACCCTGGCCCAGAACGATGCCCTGAGCATCACCCTGTTCTCCTTTGCCAAGAGTGAGGAAATCAGTACCCACGAATCCGGCGGCGACGCTTTTGTTACCTGCCTGGACGGAGTGGGTAAAATCACCATCGACGGTGTCGATTACCTTCTCCACGAAGGTGAGTCCATTGTTATGCCCGCTGGGCATCCCCACGCGGTGTATGGAGAAGAAGCGTTCAAGATGCTGCTGGTTGTTGTATTTTAAGAAGAGGAGCGATGAATATGAAAGCAGTTGTAGATCAGAATACCTGCATCGGATGCAGCCTTTGCTGTGGAATGTGCGACGCAGTGTTTCGCATGAATGACGATGGAAAGGCCGAAGCCTACCAAGCGGCAACCGAGGAAAATCAAGGCGATGTGCAAAGCGCCATTGACTCCTGCCCCGTATCGGCAATCAGTTGGGAGGACTAAAAATTGAAAAAGCAAGTAAAAAATAATGTCAGCTGGGTGGGCTACATTGATTGGGAATTGGAGAAATTTCACGGCGATGAATACTCCATTCTCAACGGCTCCAGCCAGAACGCCTATCTGATTCAGGAGGGAAAAACGGTTCTGATCGATACCGTTTGGGCGCCTCATCAGTTTGAATTTGTGGAAAACCTGAAGCAGGAAATCGACCTCAAGCAGATCGACTATATCGTGGTCAACCACGGTGAGATCGACCATTCCGGCGCGCTTCCCGCTCTAATGGCGGAAATTCCCGACACGCCCATCTACTGCACAGCCAACGCGGTGAAGAGTCTGGAAGGTCAGTTTGGCCAGCGCGGCTGGAACTTTCAGGTTGTCAAAACTGGTGACACGCTGGACATCGGCAACGGTAAGCAGCTGGTATTCGTGGAAATGCGGATGCTGCACTGGCCGGATTCCATGGCGACATACATGACCGGCGACAATATTTTGTTTTCCAACGACGCCTTTGGTCAGCACTTTGCGGTTGAAGAAATGTTCAATGACAAGGCCAATCAGTGCCTTCTCATGAAGGAAGCAATGAAATATTATGCCAATATCCTCAACCCCTTCTCCCCGCTGGTGGCAAAAAAGATCGACGAGATCGTTGGGCTGAACCTTCCCATTGACATCATCGCCCCCAGTCACGGTGCGATTTGGCGGGACAACCCCTTGCAGATCGTGGAACAATATGCAAAATGGGCAGACAGCTATCAGGAAAACCAAGTGACCATCGCCTATGATACCATGTGGGAGGGTACTGCAAAGATCGCCCACGAAATTGCCCGTGAGATCGCAAAGCAAAGTCCTGATACCGTGGTCAAGTTGTTCAACATCGCCAAGGCGGACAAAAACGAGATCATGACTGAGGTCTTTAAATCCAAGGCCATTGCGGTGGGGTCTCCTACGGTTGGAAACGACATTCTGTCCAGTGTGGCTGGTTGGCTGGCATTTCTGAAGTCGCTCAAATTTAAGAAGAAAAAGGCGGCGGCGTTTGGCTGCTATGGATGGAGCGGTGAAAGTGTTAAGCTCCTGAAAGAGAAGTTGGCCGACGCCGGATTCTCCGTCGTGGACGGAGAGGTAAAATCCCAGTGGAATCCTGACCAGAGTGATTTTGCAAAAATTCCCGAACTGGTTCATCAACTAATCGATTAATTTTTGAAAGGCGGTTTTTGATTATGAAGTATGTCTGCACAGTTTGCGGCTCTATTTATGACGAAGAGGCTGGCTATCCAGAGGGCGGCATTGCCCCCGGAACTGCCTGGTCTGATGTACCTGCCGATTTTGAGTGTCCTCTCTGCGGCGTAGGTAAAGATCAATTTGAGGCGGAGTAATGTCTCAAGACAGAAAGGATTGCTCTACTATGATTTATGAAGCATGGAAGGACAAAACGGCACAGTTTCAGACGGTAGATGTCCGGCATATTCAGGGAAATTTTTTCCCAGGTTTGCGCAATAAGGCAGCGGCTCTGGAGATTGGAGAGGGCTTGCACATCGTGCAGACATTCCGTCCCCATCCACTCTACCAGGCCCTAGAGGAATTGGGCTTCGATCACTATACGGAAGAGAGATCTCCGACAGAATTTCATGCATATTTCTACCGCACAGAAAAGAAAAGCCAAGAAAAAAACACCCCATTTCGCCCTCTGGCGCTTCTGAATTATCCCATGATCGACGAGGACTTAGGACACATCGCAGCCGATTTCTGGGAGCTCACCTGGCAAAATTCCAAACGCACATTGTCCTATGATATGCGGCTGTTGCTTTCCTTGACCAATGCTGTCGGTGCCGGCCGCATGCGTCAGGCGACCAGAGAGCTGGTAAAGGCATATCATCACGGGGTAGAGTCTGCCGCATTGGACGATGTATTCGAGCTTTTGGCCTGGAATCAGGGAATTGGATTTTTCAGTTCTGAGATTGGCCCATCTTCCCTGTTTCGGGCATATAAGCTGATTAAAACAATGGAAAAGCAGGGCAAATGCCGGGAAGAGATCTGCGAGAAGCTTCAGGAAAACTTCGGAGAGAAGAATCCGGAAGTACAGGTATAAAACAACACGAAGGAGTATATCGATGGAAAATAAAATGTTTTGTTATCAGTGTCAGGAGACCGCTGGATGCAAGGGCTGCACCATGGTGGGCGTGTGCGGCAAGAAGCCGGATGTAGCCGCCATGCAGGATTTGCTGGTGTATGCGAGCAAGGGAATCTCCGCTGTCACCACTGCACTGCGCAAAGAGGGTAAACCCGTTTCTGCCGAGATCAATCATCTGATCACCCTGAACCTGTTCACCACCATCACCAACGCCAACTTTGATAAGGAGAGCATTGAGGCGCGCATCCATGCTACGCTGGATGCTAAGGAGGAACTGCTCTCTCAGTTGAGCAACACCGCAAACCTGCCCGAAGCCGCTCTGTGGGACGGCTCCGGCGACTGGGAGGAGAAGGCCAAGACTGTGGGCGTTCTCTCCACTGAGAATGAGGATGTCCGCTCCCTCCGCGAGCTCATCACCTACGGCCTGAAGGGCCTGTCCGCCTACTCCAAGCACGCCAACGTGCTGCTTCAGGACGACGAGGAAGTAGACGCCTTCCTGCAGCGCGCCCTGGCCGCCACGCTGGACGACACCCTCAGCGTGGACCAGCTGGTGGCGCTGACACTGGAGACCGGCAAGTACGGTGTCTCCGGCATGGCATTGCTGGACAAGGCGAATACCACCGCCTATGGCAATCCTGAAATCACCAAGGTCAACATCGGCGTGGGCAAGAATCCGGGCATCCTGGTGTCCGGCCACGACCTGCGGGATCTGGAGATGCTGCTCGAGCAGACGCAGGGCACCGGTGTAGATGTGTACACCCATTCCGAAATGCTGCCCGCACACTACTATCCGGCCTTTAAGAAGTACCCCAACTTTGTGGGCAACTACGGCAATGCCTGGTGGAAGCAAAAGGAAGAGTTTGAATCCTTCAACGGCCCGATTCTGATGACCACCAACTGCATCGTGCCTCCCAAGGACAGCTACAAGGGCCGCCTGTACACCACCGGCGCCGCTGGCTATCCCGGCTGCAAGCACATCCCCGGCGAGATCGGGGAGCAGAAGGACTTCTCTGCCATCATCGAGCATGCCAAGAAATGTGCACCTCCTACGGAGATCGAGACTGGCGAAATTATCGGCGGATTTGCGCACGCGCAGGTTTTTGCGCTGGCCGACAAGGTGGTTGAGGCTGTGAAGTCCGGCGCAATCAAGAAGTTTGTGGTGATGGGCGGCTGTGACGGCCGGGCCAAGAGCCGCGACTACTACACTGAGTTTGCCAAGGCTTTGCCGAAGGATGCCGTCATCCTCACCGCCGGCTGCGCCAAGTATAAGTACAACAAGCTGCCGCTGGGCGACATCGGCGGTATCCCCCGCGTGCTGGACGCCGGCCAGTGCAACGACTCCTATTCCCTGGCGGTCATCGCGCTGAAACTCAAAGAAATTTTCGGTCTGGATGATATCAACGACCTGCCCATTGTCTACAACATCGCATGGTATGAGCAGAAGGCCGTCATTGTCTTGTTGGCTCTGTTGTATCTGGGTGTTAAGAATATCCATCTTGGCCCCACCCTGCCCGCTTTCCTCAGCCCCAATGTGGCAAAGGTTCTCGTTGAGAACTTCGGCATTGCAGGCATCGGCACGGTCGAGGACGATATGAAGCTGTTCTTCGGCGAGAACGCCTGATAAAATGTATAAAAAATGTGGGCGGAAAATATTTTTCGCCCACATTTCTTATGATTATGCAAAAGGATTTTCGGTTGGATACGGCAAATTTTTAGGCTGGTTATACGCAATATCATCTACACCCAAGAACTTAAATACCTCGAAGAGGTACTTTCCCACGTGAGAGAACGCCACAGCACCATGATGGGGGTATCCCTTCTGTATGAGTACGTGACGATAGAAACGGCCCATTTCAGGAATCGCAAACACACCAATGCCGCCAAAGGACTTCGTAGCCACATCCAGAATCTCACCCTGCGCAATATACGCCCGCAGATCTCCATTGCTGTCGCACTGGAGTCGGTAGAAGGTAATGTCACTAGCAGCGATATCGCCCTCTAAGGTACCGCGAGAAATGTCAGGCTCACTGCCGGCGGGTTCCAAAACCCGATGCTGAATCAGCTGGTATTTCACCGCCCGATCCGCGCACATCTTACACGAGGGGGTATTGCCGCAGTGAAAACCCATAAAGGTGTCCGTGAGGGTATATTGTTCATAACGGCTCTTGATATGCTCCTCAAACATCGAGGCAGGAACTGAGTTATTGATGTCTAGCAGAGTTACCGTATCTCCAGATACACACATGCCTATGTACTCGCTGAGGGCACCGTAAACATCCACCTCGCACGCTACAGGAATGCCGCAAGTCACCAAACGAGAATTGACATAACAGGGTTCAAAGCCAAACTGGCTGGGGAAGGCCGGCCAGCACTTATCTGCAAATGCGACATACTTTCTGGCCCCCCTGTGTTCCTCTGCCCAATCCAGAAGCGTTAACTCGAACTGGGCCATGCGGGCATTGAGATCAGGATAATATTTCCCCTCCCCCATCTCCCTAGCCATATCCTTGCACACATCGGGTATGCGTGGGTCATTCTCATGAGCCTTATAAGCAACCAGATGGGGGCGTTGCAGGCAAAAAAGTCCTGTGGACGCGGACCGAAGGTAATGATCTTCAGATTCTGGATGCCAATGACCGCACGCGCAATGGGGATAAACTGCGTAATCATGTCCGCAATCTCCGCGGCAGTACCCACGGGATACTCCGGAATATACCCTTTCAGGTGACGCATACCCAAGTTGTAAGAGCAATTGAGCATGCCGCAGTAAGCATCGCCTCGTCCGTCAATCAGATCTCCGTCTCCCTCGGCAGCAGCTACGAACATGCAGGGACCGTGAAAATGTTTAGCGATTAGGGTCTCGGGAGTCTCAGGCCCGAAATTACCCAGAAACACTACCAGCGCATTGCAATTCGCTTTGTTCACATCCTCCACAGCACGGAGCATATCCTGCTCATTTTCCACTGTCACGGGACACTCATACAAATCCTCCCCACGATACGCCTGTACAATGTTGGCGCGACGCTTCTCAGACAAAACAACGGGGAAGCAATCTCGGGATACGGCAATGATGCCTAACTTCACTACCGGAATATTACTGCCTAACATAATATTTTTCCTTTCTATTCCTAATTTTTTAAATATACGGTGTAATGTCAATATTGGCTCCGGTCAGTCCCACAACCGCACCGTTTTGTGCTTCGTTCGACTCCCGGTGAGCCAACAGCCACTTGTTCCGAGCCGCCATCCGAACGTCCTCTTGATTTCCTGGCTGAAAATTCGGCTTATTCGTATTGGTGCCGCGAGGCAGCACGACTAACACCTTGAATCCCTGGCCCTGTTTGGCGCTGCACGGCGCATAGTGCAGAGACGTTGCATAGACCTCCACCAAAACCCCCGCCGGCACCAAAAAAGCGCGGATCTTAGCCGTGTCAAACATGCCGTTTTCGTCTATATCTTTCTGCTTACCCAGCAAAAGAATGAAGTCGGACACCCCAAAGTTTACCTCACTGTTCCGATGGTATTCCAGACAATTGAGCTCGGTGTTGTGTCCGTTGCACCACCCCATCTGAATGGGCATGCCTCCGTACTGCCGATCTTGCAGCTCCTGAGTCACCGCCAGCATCTGCAATTCAGGCTGTTCAGGCACATACTCTACTCCCGCGGGCAACGGGGTTGCCTGATCCAGCGTTTTAAGCAGCTCGTTCACATCGTAGCCTGTAATCACCTGCCCATATTCTCTGAAGGCAGGATCGTACACAGAATCAATTTTCATATTTTTTCTCCTTACAGCAGATGGGGAAAGACGCCTTTCAGCGCCGGATAAATCGTAGAAAACTGCTGATAACGTTTGTCATATTTATCCACCAGCACAGGATCCGGCTCCACCGTGTCCACCACCTGCACCAACGCATCGCAGGCCGCCTGCACCGTGGGATACACGCCGCAGGCTACCATGGCCAGCATGGCTCCGCCCATACCGGGTCCTTGTTCCGAGGCAACCAGATCCAGCTTCAAGTTGAGAACATTGGCGAAAATAGTTTTCCATAAGGTACTTTTGGCGCCACCGCCGCAGATTTTACTGCGCTCCATACGGATACCCAGTTTTTTTGCCACCTCAAAGCTATCCCGGATGGCAAAAGCCACTCCCTCCAACACAGCTTGTGTCAAATCAGCCCGTGTTGTATTCAGGGTGATGCCGGTGAAGGTACCTCTGGCGTTCGTATCGTTGATAGGAGAACGTTCTCCCATGAGGTAAGGGAGGAAAAATACATGGTTTTCCCCCAATTGGTCCAGAGTAATGGGCTCTTGCTCTGCCTGATAGTCCCGGGTTTGGAAAATGTCCTCCATCAGCCATTTGTTGCAGGACGCAGCAGACAGCATGCAACCCATCAAGTGATAGTGGCCGTCAGCGTGGGCAAAGGCGTGTAGCGCGTTGTTGTCATCCACGCGAAAAGCCTCGCTGGAGATAAACACGGTTCCGGATGTACCCAAAGAGATGTTACATCCTCCGTCTCCCACCGTACCTGTGCCTATCGCAGCAGCAGCATTGTCGCCAGCACCGGCAGCCACCACAACCGCTTCCGATAGTCCCAGTTTCCGGGCCATCTCAGGCTTCAAAGTCCCTACTGCTTGATAAGACTCAAACAATTGGGGTAACTGCGTCTCTCTGATGTGGCAGATGTTCAGCATCTCCTTTGACCAGCACCTGTGCTCCACATCCAAAAGCAGCATGCCCGAGGCATCAGATACATCGGTGCAGTGCACCCCGGTCAGCATGTAGTTGATATAATCCTTAGGCAGCATGATTTTTGCGATTCTGGCAAACAGTTCCGGCTCATGCTTCTCCATCCACAATAGTTTGGGAGCAGTAAACCCAGCAAAAGCAATGTTAGCGGTATACCGACTGAGCTTGTCTTTGCCGATCACATTATTCAGGTATTCCACTTCTTGCACAGTACGTCCGTCGTTCCACAGGATAGCGGGACGAATCACTTTGTCCTGATCGTCCAGCACCACCAGACCGTGCATCTGACCACCTGCCCCAATGCCCGCCACCTGACTGGGATCAGAACCCTGCAGCAGTTCAGGGATTCCCTCTTCCACAGCGTGCATCCAGTCATCCGGATTTTGCTGACTCCATCCTATCTGCGGAAACTCCAGCGGATACTCTTTCGATACAACATTCTTGATCCGACCTTGCTCATCCATCAAAAGCAGTTTGACAGCAGAGGTTCCAAGGTCGATGCCTATGTATAACATATCTGTTCTCCTTCGTTAAGCTAAATATCGATCTCGATATTGTTTTGGGGTCATACCCATTACCTTTTTAAAAGCCTGTCCAAAATGGCTTTGAGAAGAAAATCCCAATTGATAAGCAATTTCACCATATGTTTCCTTCGTATGACGCAAAGCTTTCAATGAGGAATATATCTTCTGCTGTGTAATGTAGTCCACCAGCGAAATACCTTCTTCTTTCATAAATAGTTGAGAAAGATAGTTGCGGGTAACACACAGTTCATCTGCCAACTGCGTGACAGTAATCTTTTGATGAAGCCGTTTTTCAACTTCCTCCTTGCATTTGGTTACAAGTGTATTTTTCTGCATACCATTGATATGATCACGTACAAGAGTAGCGTAGTGCACCTCAGCCTGACGCGCTAATGCGGTGACCTCATCTACATGCAGAAGTTCTTCCACCTGTAAAACATATGCATCGGACAAAGAATAGGCGATCTCAGAAGGTATTCCGCCTGCAATGGCAGAACGGCTAGACAAAGCAATGAGTGTAATTGCTATGTTTTTGGAATGGCGCAGAGGATTTTTTGCTAATGTTCCTACTTCACCCACATAGGTTTCCCTAAAACTTTGGCAAAGGGATTCTAAATCTCCACGCCGAATACTATCCTGCTCTCGTTCTTCCTGGCTGTATGGATTGTGAACCTTGCCTTGTTCATTATAGGAAGAATAAACGTCATCTAATTTTTCCCGCACGACCTCTTTAAAAGAAGTATCCTCTATACCGTGTGTCATGATTTCTGTCCAACTCAGATAGATGCCGGTTAGATGATGATACAGCATGGACACAACGGAAAAGAAAAATTCCATCGTGCAAGAAGAGACGTGATATGGTCTTTGTGAATCATCGATGTGATGGAGTCGAGCAACTTGTTGAGATATTTCCTGATTGCGCCGTAAAAGACAACAAGGACCGATAATAAAAATCCCCTGCTCTTTCGCGTGTATGATTGCATAAACTACGGCGTCCAATTCAAAATACAGTTTGGGCACGCAGGCTGACGCTTTTCCCAACAGTAGAGTTTGAAAGTCTCGATCACACTGAAGCGGATCTGGGCATCCACCCTGTTCTGCGTAAGTGAATTGATACTTTGCATGATGATCATAATGTCGAATGGGCACATGGCTCAGATGAACCAGATGGCTGCACAACTCTGTTGTGTCTAACACGGTAAGTCACCTGCCTCTCAAATATATTTTACCAGCAAGAACCAGAAGAAGTCACCTAATAATACAGGATTTCCATAAAAACTTACCGAACCATAAAGGGGCGAACTATGGGCCTGTGTCCATAGTTCGCCTTTTCTTTAATCATCTACGGCACGGTCTTCGTCGGCCAGATACTCAAAGAAATCAAAGTCGGCATAATGACAGTGTTTGACCCGATCAGCACAGGTAATACCCACCATGGTACCGGTAAACTCTCCAAATTTGCAATACTCATCGGAAAAATGAGCGGTGGCAAAGCAACGCCCAATGGTATGATATACCTGATTATCATAACTCCAGGAAAACTGCGCTCTGCGTCCCTTTATCGTCAAACGCAGATAAATCGACACATCATCAACCGGAATACGGGTATTGAGAAACTCCGTCTTCTCCCCGTTCTCCAAATGGATGATAGACAACGCGCTGCATCCCAAGGTTTCACTGAAATACTTACGAAGATTGATGTAATTCATGTTATCGTAGTAAAGAATGAGACCAGCACTGTGCTGATGCACCTCGGGAGTGAACTCCATTTTGGTGGTGATCCGAGCGTGAACACTGGTGAGCTTACGGGCCAAGATACTTACCTTATTCAGTGAAGTGCGAGATTCCTGACCGCGCAAGCGCACCCATCCGGGACGAGCGGTAACATCGGCAAAACGAGTGGGCATGATGCGAGGTGCATAGTAGAAATTACCGAGTTCCGGACGATCGAAGTCATCAAACGCTGGAGGCATCTGAAGGGGAACCTCCGGTAAACTGGACTCCGGCACCTCCATCTTTGCCAGATTGGAGCCGTCCGCCATGCGCAGCCAACCATCCTCCGTCCACATCATCTTTTGGATGGCGGTTTCACGTCCCAGCGTGCAGCTAAGCTCAGGAACAAACGGACGCGCACACAGATGCACCAGATAAACCTCGCCGGTGGGCAACTCTACATAACTGCCATGACCAGATTTTTGCAGTACAGAATCCGGATTGAAATACTTAGGCTTCAGGTGATCCGGGTCGCTACGCTCGTAGGACTCGCCGGGAACACTGGTGACAATGGGGTTTTGGGGATCTTTCTCGTAAGGACCCCACACCTGAGTGCTACGCCCCATAGTAACACAGTGGTTATATCCCGTGCCCCCCTCCGCACACATAATATAATAATACTTCCCGCGCTTGGTAAGGTGAGGCGCCTCAATGCAACCGCGGTCAGTGCCGCCACGCCATATCCGCTTGGGATAGCCTATAATCTCCCGCTTGACCGGATCATATTCTACCATACAGATGGCGCCGGGCTTTTCATAACCCAGACGGGTCTCCCACTCCAAAGAAACAATATACTTCTTACCGTTGTCATCATGAAAGATGGAGGCATCAAAACCCGAGGAGTGCAGATACACCGGCTCGCTCCAAGGACCGCGAATATCCTTGGCGGTAATGAGATAGTTATCCACATCGAAGTAGCGGGCGTTCATAGAATTCATCACGCCGTAGACGACATAAAACTGATCCTCTGCCTCGCAATAGGTCAAACAGGGCGCCCAGATTCCCTTGGCGCTTGGCAGCTTTTTCAGATCCACCTTTTCATCATCGGTAAGAACATGGGTGTAAAGCTCCCAGTGCTTCAGATCCTTGGAATGATAAATCGGTATACCGGGAAACCATTCAAACGTGGATACTGCCAGATAATAGTCCTCTCCCTTACGGCAAATACAGGGGTCCGGGTTAAAGCCCGGTAAAATGGGGTTTTTAATCATAGTAAGGACGCCTCCTTTTACACGTTCCCTTTTGCTCTCTTTTGCAGGTCGGCAATAATACCGCTGAACTCTTTGTCAAGATGCCAGAACTTCATAATGATAAGTCCACACACATATACAACAATGGGTATCCAAACGAAGCAAATCTCGATGGACACAAGCGCCTTCGCAGTCTGCACTGCCGCTTCGCCCACATAGCCACCCAGCTCCAAAATGAGACCCAAAAGGGCGGAGCCAATGCCGTTGCCGATCTTATATCCGAAGCTGCAAGCACTGTTTACGAGACCTTCGGTTCGATAGCCAGTTTTCCACTCACCATAATCAATGGTATCCGATACCATCGCCCACATCGTTGCACCACCGCAGGCGTTACCAATGCCACGAATCACACTGGAGACCACGATCAGGTTCATTGCACCCCCAGAATAATTCAGCACCAGCATGCCCACGATGTCAAAAACGAGCCCAAGGGCAAATACGTTTCGCTTAGCAAACCGTTTGACCAGCATGGCGATGAAGAACATGCTCACGATCTGAACCACATTGAAAATCCCGTTAATGGTTGCCACCAAATCCTTATCGCCAAGAATATCCTTTGCGTAATAAACCGTCGCACCTCCGTTGACAGAGTACATTAAGAAGAAAAGCGCGAGCATCCCCGTGATCATAATCCAATACTTATTCTGGAACAACGCCTTTACGCCTTTCGCAAACGGGACATCTTCCACTTTACCATCCTTCACAGCAGGACGAACACGCTCCGTGGTTCCAAAGAAGTTAATGAGGAATGCCACAACAGAGAGGGCGCCGAATAACACAAAGGCTTTGGTCCATGCGGAAGCGTTGTTGCCAAACATCTCCACCAAAGGGAGAGTAAATGTATTGATAACCAGCGTTCCAGCGGTAGCCAGCAGATTGCGGAAAATACTCAGGACGGATCGTTCATAAGGGTCCTGTGTCATCAGAGCATTCAGGGCGGAATAAGGAACATTGATAGCCGTATAGATTATGGTGGAAACCAGATTGTATGTAATAAATACGTACACCAGCTTGGCGGCAGAGGGCCAGGTTGTCGGCACGGAGAACAGCAGCACGCCCGACACCGCAAAGGGGATGCACATCCGCAGCAGCCACGGTCTTGCCTTACCGAAGCGGGATTTTGTGCGGTCTACGATAACACCCATGATAATGTCGCTGATGCCGTCAAACACTCTGGATATGAGCATGATTACGCCCACAGCCGCACTGCTCACCCCGGCATAATCGGTATAATAGAACATGAGGTATACCGACATGGCGGTGTAGATAATGTTACAACCAAAGTCACCGCATCCATAAGAGAAGCGTTCAAGCACTTTACGGAAAGTCAATCTTTCTTTTTCCATAGTTTTCCCCTCATTCCTTTAATTTTTTTGCACGCAGCTTTCAATGCCGTCGACCGGAAACCAGCCTTCTGCGACGCTTTTTCCAAAGTCCCAGCAATCCCAGCCATACCAGTTGGTGTCGTTAGTAGGATCCAAAAGCAGTTTATAATTCCAGTAGTAGTGCCCGCTCCCGCTGTTCCATGCATCCAGTTGCGCCTGTGCGATCGCACGGTAGAGCTGCCTGCGACTTGCATCAGAAAGACGATGGTCTTGCTGAGAAAAGTCCATGCCGTTAAGGACGGACTGTCCACCCTTGGTATCTATGCCTACAGCCAACGAATTGAATAAGCTCCACTCGCCGCAGATGACATCCACATACTCCTGTACCTGCGCAATTTCCGTAGCATAGTGGTTCTGGATATAGGCCAGATACCCCTCCAAAGTCTGTTCACAGCCCATCGCTTCGGCAACCATCAGATATTGATGTGTGTCCAAAATGACATTATGAAAATTCCCATTCTGGAAGAAGTCTTTCCATGCATGCAGCTGGAATCCATCATGAAAGACCACATACTTATCCGCGTCCATATGTTTGCGAATGCGTTCATAGGCTTTCGCATAAAAGTCATAGAGAAATTCCAAGGTGATGGGGGCGCTTCCTTTGGCAAGCTCTGCATCCACAGGCGGATAACGGTTGGAAATATCATAAGTGTCCCATACAGCATCCGTAAGCGGCTCATTGAGCGGCTCAATCCCCAACAGCCCCTGCCGCTTTCCATAACGCTGCGCTAACCGCTCTAAAAGATCCAAAACGAAGTCCACTTCCTCTGGAATCTGACTCCATTTGCATACGCCGGAAATGCCTCCATTATCAAAGCCATTCTGGCTCATGGGAACGGTATGCAAATCAAGCAAGATCGTAAGCCCGTACTTTTCCGCCCAATTAAAGGCTTTATCTAATTCGTCGATACCCCCCACAAAGGGCGGACGATCACCAAAAATGAAGTACGGAATAGGAATCCGTACACTGTTGAGCCCCAGTTGGGCAATGTACGCGAAATCCCGTTCAGAGATATACTCACTGCGATGAATTTTAAGCCTCATTTCCAGCATCTGCGGAGACAATTGGTAGGACAAGTAGTATTCATCTTCCGCAGTGCTTCCGTAAAACAGTGCAGGACTCATCCACTTTTCCAACACCAACCAGTTACCCAGGTTTACACCGTTGATTTTTTTCATGACATTCTTTCCTCTTTCGTTTTTTGTGTTCCACCTTGAGAAAAGTATACTGATGTGCAATCCGAGATTATATCAAGATAGTAAGAATGATGTCATAAATGAATGATGACTGACATTTTCTTATAAAATAAATAAAACTACAGAGCATTTTTTGTTTATAATATATAAACCAATACAGGATCCCTAAAAGAATTACGTTCAAAACCATTTTTATAATGCTCCTTAAGCAAAATTGCATAACAAGCTGTATGGTCTTTTTTGTGCGGAAATTAGCGCGCCGCCGGTGGAGCTCGGTGATGTGGGAGCACAGGCGGTAACGGAAGAAGCACAGTCGGCAAGCAATTCAAGTCAAGAAGAAGCCGGACTGCATAACACCGCGACGTACACCGCACAGCTTGGCGCCGCCGCTGGTGCGTTTCACATCCGCACCGAAACCCGCCGTACATACAGCTTTATGGCGGCGCGCGGAGCGAAAAGCGGTTCCTCGGCGAGCGCTACGACCACCTAAAGCAGCGCAAAAAGATGGCTTGCGAATTCTATACGCTTGTGCGCCGCGAGACACAGGAGTATCAGGAGCGTGCCATGTATCTGATCGACAGCGGTCGCCAGAGTCCGTCTATCATGGAGCGCTGGATCCGACGCATTGACGATCTGAAACAAAAAAACAGCGCTATGAGGCGCTGTTCAGAAAGAAGCTGAGTGAAACCGACGCAGAATTCGATTCCTTGCAGCTGTATTCGCAGGAATTGCAGATTCGGGCGATGGGATTCGGATGCTGAGAGCAGCATAAAACAAACGAAAAAAGGTGGCTGTAACAGCCACCTTTTTTCTCGACAGACTGAAAGCTGTCCGAAAGGACAGCTTTTTCTTATCGCGGTTCTACGTTCACGCGTTTTCCATGATTGCATTAACGGCAGTCTTGGTGTCGGTCAGCGGGAACAGCTCGTAGCCGACGCGGCCGGTGTAGCCGCAGGTCTCGAGGTGGGAGATCACCTTTTTGTAGTTGATCTCGCCCGTACCCGGTTCGTGACGGCCGGGCGCGTCCGCCACATGGATGTGGCCGAACGTATCGCCGTACTTGGTGATCGTGTCGCAGATGCAGCCCTCGTTGATCTGCATATGGTATACGTCATACAGCAGTTTGAGCCGCGGCGAGCCGATCAGGCGAACGATCTCCGCGCCCATCTGGGTGGTCGCGAGGAAGTTGCCGACGTGATCGGTTGTGATGTTAAGCGCCTCCAGATTGAGGTTGATGCCCTCGGTCTCCGCGAGCTTGGCGCAGTCGAGCAATATGTCGTACATCGAGCACAGCTTGACCGTGTGCGACAGGTTGTTGTAATGGTTCACCACGATGCCGCCTTCGCCGAGCGCGTTGGAGTGAATGGTCACGCTGGCAGCGCCGACCTTTTTCGCGGCGGCGATCGACTGTTTGAGATAGTCGATGTATTTTTGCTTATGGGTCGGATCGACGAGCGAATAGTCCGCATCGCCGTTAAAGCCTGAAATGGCTATGCCTGCCTTTTCCGCGGCGGCACGGGTCGCGTCCAGATCGCGGATGCGCCAGTCCCAGAACTCGACGGCTTCAAAGCCGTCGTCCTTGGCGGCCTGAAAACGGTCCAGCCAGTCCAGTTCGGTGTACAGCGTGTCAATGCACGCGCATTTTCTCAGTGCCATTGTGATAAGTCTCCTCCTGATGGATAGTGAGCGGGTGGTGATGGTATTTACCAATACCATCATACCGCCCGCAGTTCAATTATTCAATTTCGGAAATTTTGACCGGACGGTCCTCGTGCAGGGACTTGGTGGCCGCAGCCGCCATCAGAACCGGATACAGACCATCTTCGCCGGTAACCGGGGCTTCCTTGTTATTGACAACCGCGTCGGCAAATGCCTGTATCTCGGCCACAAATGCGCCGGTGTATCGGTCCCACATGACCTTGTACGCCACACCGTGCACCGTGGACAGCACGGTGATGCCTTCGCGGTAGCCTTCCATACGGGCGGTGTTGGTTGCGTCGCCCTGTACACCGGCAATCTCAATGCATTTGATCTCTTCCCAGCCGGCTGCCTGAGCAGCTTGCTACGGCCGCCTTTGCGCCTTCCTTGGCAGCCTCTTTGTTGCCGGTGCCGATAAAGCTCAAGCACTTATCCGAGTCAATATTCGTGTCGAAAGCAACGACCGATTTATCGGTGTTGGCAATTGCAGTAGCAATCGCTTCGGATTGCAGCGGAGCAATCAACTAGCCGTCGTAAGAATCGACTGAAAGATCTGTGGTGAGCATGTTCAGCTGCTCCTCATAAAAGGTTTCTCCCGGAGGACCCTTGATAGACAGCTTGACCAGATCGGGATGTTCCTTTTCGTAGGCTTCCGCACCGGCCTGAATAATCTGCCAGAACTCGGATGCATTGGTCTTGAGAATCATGCTGATCTCAATGGGCCCTGAGCGGCCTCGCTGCCGGATGCATTGTCATCCGTTGCGGCACTCTCTTCCGAGCAAGCGGTCAGGCTGAGTGCGAACGCACCTGCCAGCAATGCAGCAAACAGTCTCTTGGTTGTCATGTGATTCATCCTTTCTCTTTTTATGTGCACATATGTGCCATGTGCTATTTGCGTGCTCATTGTATCGAATTATGCAGACACTGTCAACAACCAGTCTCGTTGAAAAGCATATGATACTGAAATGACTTTTTGGATTAAGTTAAAATAAATAGATAATTATTTTCAAAAGTAGAGAAAGAGAGCCTTAAAGTTATGTTTTCCTGAAGTGTAGAACTTTTCTGCTGATTCTTGTCTGTCTTTTACAACAAAAAACTACACGAATTACATTTTGCATTTGCGTTTTTGCATGTAATTAGCTGTATTGTTCTGCAATTTGTGAAGTTTACATTGAATCCTTGATTTTAACGATATGTGCAAAAGCACATATTTGGACAAAGTGAAGCAGAATGACACAGAGCAATTGCGAAAAACACAGAATCTGTGCTATAATAAGTGCATTCATATTTCAGCAAACACAAGTAGGGATTCTTATGAGCAATCGAGTGACCATTCAGACCGTTGCTGAGCGGGCAGGCGTTTCACGCGGTACGGTAGATCGTGTGATTAATAATCGTTCTTATGTCCGCGCTGAGGTACGTGAGCGCATCCTGCGCGCCATTAAGGAGACCGGATATGTGCCGCCACGACAAACGCAGCCGATTGAGCAACCGGATAGCTTTCCGCCGCTGCGGTTGGGCGTAGTATTGCCTAACTGGACAGGCAGCTTCAAAAACGAGATAAGCGAAGGGATTGCGAAGGCTCGCAGCGAGTTGACACCGTATCATGTTGAGATTCGCGTTTGTGTCTGTGAAACTGATCTGCCGATCGAGTGCATCGAGCATCTGGACGCTTTGGCGAGTTGGGGGGCGCAGGGTATTGCGCTGTGTGCACTGAACGATATTGTTATTGAGTCTAAGGTCAGAGAGCTGGCCAAACGAGGCATTCCGTGTATCACGTTTAATTCCGATTTGCCAGACAGCAAGCGATTGTGCTTTGTCGGGCAGGATTATGCCAAAAGCGGGCGAATCGCCGCCGAATTGCTCAGTAAATGCGTGCCACACGGTGCACACATTCTTGCCATGGTAGGCAATTTGGAATACCATGGCCATCGAACGCGATTGGATGGGTTCTGTGCGCGCATGCATGAGTTGGGCTTTTCCGCTGTTCAGATCGAAATCACCGAGACGTACAACAATTATCGTCTGACCTGCGACAAGGTTCGGCAGGCGCTGGAAAATAAGCCAGACCTTGCGGCGATCTATATGGTCAACCGCAGCGTGACCGGCTGTACGGATGCGTTGCGGCAGGCAGGTGCGGTTGGACGGGTGCATGTAATTGCACATGATGTATCTGCTCGCACCAAGTTATTGTTGCAGGAGGGCAGCCTAGATTTCACCATCACGCAGGATATGGTTCGACAGGGTTACTTGCCGCTTATCCTGCTTCGAGAGTTGTTGCATAAAGGGAATCGACCGCAGGAGGATCAGCTTTCTACTCGTATTTCCATCATCTGTTCGCAAAACATTGATTGATGTTTGATTTGTATAAAAAGAATGCGTTTCCCCGTAAGGAAACGCATTCTTGCGTTCAGTGCAACTATTTTGGTGTAATAACCAGATACATATCTTTTTGCTTCGAACTGCACCGGATATTGCTTGTAAATCATTCGATTTGTTCCGGTCGCTTTCCATCCCCGAAAAAGAAAGTTTACAGACGTGATACGGAACTATTCCACGCATCCTCTCGTCCTATTATCAAATAAAGGTTTGGTGTTCGGCACTGGTAAGACTCGATGATATTACAGTTGCCTTACAGCCTGTTGATAACCTAATTGATTCCCGTCAAAACGATACAAAGGAGGGTGCTTGATGAAAAAAATGCATTGTTTTTTAGCATGCACTGTTGCAGCAATTTTAATCTTTAGCACACCTGTACACGCATTCGAGCCCGCGCTGGACCCATTGCCGGATCTGTCGGACTATCCGACCCAACTGCTGGTAGACGGCCAATCGGTAAAGCAAGGGGCCATGCCCCAGTATATGGACGGGACAGTACTGCTGCCCTTGCGCAACATTCTGGAGCAGGCAGGATACACAGTCAATTGGGATACAAAAACCAAAAGCGCTGTTTTTTCCAAAAACGATGCAGAAGCATATCTGCTCTCCCTTGCAACCGGTACGCTGACACAAGATAATGCTGTTCTCTGGACAGATCCTAAAATTGTAGTGAAAAACGGGGTTACGTATGTATCGGCGGATCTGTTTGATTATGTGAAAGACATTACAGCAGATTGGGATGGTGCTACCAATGCCGCGATCGTCACCACCGAAGCGCCTCGTGATAATGTATACTGCTATGATTTGGGAGAAGGAACTCTTACTCAGGGAAGCCGGGAAATCCCCTACCGAATGCAGGGTGTCATCGGTGTGCCGGAGGGAGAGAACCATCCGGTCGTGATCATCCTGCACGGCTCACACCCCATTCGATCAGCCGCGGAAAATCGCTATGATCTGGGCTTTTCCTATTTGGTCGATCAACTGGCAGATGCCGGATATCTGGCTCTCTCGATGAACGTGGGCATTAACTACTCCTTCGAAAGCGGTGAACCGAACGGTTGCCAACGCACGGTGCAAGTAGTGGAACAGCAAAGTGCGCTCTTAAAACACGCGATGGAAGGTAAAGAGGGTATCTTCCCCTGCAACTTGAAAAACAAGGGCGACTTGAATCAGGTGATTCTGGTAGGCCATTCCCGCGCAGGCTATGATATTTTTGAAGTAATGAACCAGACTGAGATACTTGGCATTCAGGGCCTTATTTCGGCGGCGCCGTCGATAGTAAGCCCGCTGTCTGGTGCTCCTGCGAATGTACCGGTTGGCATTATTATTCCTCAGTATGACGGGGATGTAAAAAGTCTGGATGGCGGCACGCTGTTTGATCAACTGGAAAACACTCCGCAGCGCACCAGCGGAACAGATCTCATCTATCTGGAAAACGGCAACCATGGTGGGTTTAGTACAGCTCTGGTACGCCCTGATCCTTTTGCAGACCTTGATACGCTGCCGCTGGTAATGAAACCAGAGGAGCAGCGAGCATTTTTCAGCACTTATGTCATGGATTTTGTTGAAACTGTATTGGAAACTGGAAAAACGCCATTGGAGACATTTGCTTCTTTGCCGGAACAATACGCTGGCTGCCCCATTATGGCTCGGGTAGATGCCAGCGGTGATGTGCTGTATTGGGCCGCGACGGATTCTATAGCGAATCTGAAAACCACCGATACCGTGGCCGAATCAGTGAATGCCTGCAGCACACTGGACCACACCGCAGGCTCTTTCCGCATTCCGGGCAGCTTTATGCAATATGACTTGACTCGTGTGCGCTGGGAGAAAGCTGGGGCCTCCGTTACCATCCCGGTATCGGCAGATCTGAGACAGGCATCCTATTTGCAAATTGATCTGGCGCAAGACAGTGGCGATGAACGCAACCGCCAACAGGATCAAAGCATGACCGTGACGCTGCGGGACGAAAACGGTCAGAATGCCTCCGTGCAGGTAGAGGCAGGGACTCCAGCCCTTACTTGGCAAGAGGGCACAGTAGAAAGCATCCCAATAACCGGACAAGAGGACCTGTTCCAGTACAGCACGTTCACGCCTTTGGGAACTGTTCGGTTGAACCCGAAAGATTTTGACGGCGTAAATCTGGGACAGATCACACAAGTAACACTGACTTTCGATCGGCCTTCCGGCAGCATCATGCTGCGCGAGATACAATCGGTAAAATAAAGCTGTTCCTGATCCATACATCAGGATATTGATATTGCAGGGGGCAACAACATGTTGTCTGAGTTTTTTGATTCGGCGGTATTTGAAGTGACCCTAAAAAGTTAGACAATATTATCAAGAAAGCATTGTTCAAGCAGCCGAAAGGGCTTGCTGTCTGTAAAACACAGGCAGCAAGCCCTTCTGCTTTTTCTTGATATAAAATGCATCCGATTCGCAATAGCAGGACTTTCTTCCAAAGCTCCCATCACGACTCGCCGGTCAATCATATATAGACGGCTATCCCGGCTCCGGCAGACTGCGGTACACAATACACGGGCGGCCGCCGGTACTGTAATCCATTTCGCTTTCGACGATATTCTGTTCTGACAGGTAGTTCATATAGCGGCGCACAGTAACAACCGACAGGCCAACGTGCGACGCAATATCATCACTGGTATGCTTTTCTTCAGGTTTGGATCGGAGATAACGTTTGATTCGCTCGAGCGTTTGGGCTTGCAGTCCTTTCGGCGGTGTGGAAGAAACTGCAGAAAGATTGCCATGGGTATCGGAAAACAGCGCGCGATCCAGCAATCCCTGATTAATGGTACCGTTTTGTATCGCCTCACGTCGTTGGCAAAAGTGCTCCAGCGCCAGCTGAAAGCGCTCATATGCAAACGGCTTGACCAAATAGTCGATTACCCCCAGCCGCATCATTGTCTGAACAGTTTCTGCATCGTTTGCGGAAGTAACCATAATAACATCCGCATTCACTCCTTTCACCCGGAGGATATGCAGCAGCTCGGATCCGTTCATCTGCGGCATGAAAACATCCAGCACAATCAAATCAACCGCATGATTCTGCAAATAAACCAGCGCAGGGTTGGCTGAAGAAAAGGTTTTAACAACAGTAAAACGATGATCCTGATCGATATAGCGTGCATTTAGGCGAGTGATAATAGGATCATCTTCAATAATTACGGCGGTATACATAATGCCTCCTGCTCTTTTCAATAGGGGTCGATGACGGTAATGATAAACGAAGTTCCAGCCCCGGGTTCGGATTCGACCCGGATGGCGCCATGATAGGACGAAATCATATCCTGTACCAGAGACAGGCCGGTGCCATGTCCATTCCCCTTGGTGGAATAGCCTCGCTTAAAGATGCGCTGAACAGTTTCAGGAGACATGCCGGGACCGGTATCGTCTACGCTGATCAACAGGCCGTGTTCGCCATCCTGGATGCTGACGGTGATCTCGCGAGGCGCAGAATCCGGTACATTCCTTAGTGCATCAAATGCATTTTCCGTAAGATTTCCAATGACAGTCACCAATCCGCCAGCAGGCATATACCGATTATCCACGCCGAGATGGCTGGATGGCGTGAGCACAAACCGGATGCCAAGTTCCGCTGCGCGATAGGCTTTGCCAATCAAAAGCGCAGCGATAGAAGGCTCATGGATTCGGTCCGAGATAAAGCTGATGGACTGCGCGCGGGTTTGCGTGATTTGCAGTACATAGTCCTCTGCTTGTTTTATCTCACCAAGCTGCAGCAGGCCAAGGATCACATGAAGCTTATTGGTGAATTCATGCGTATAGGAGCGCAGTGCTTCCAAGATGTGGCGTACACCGGTCAGATCCTGTGCCAGCTGAATAACCTCTGTTCGGTTGCGGAAAATCGCAACTGCGCCCTCAATTTTTCCATTGCGCCAAAGCGGGATACGGTCCGAGAGGACAGCAATATGTTTAATCGATTCCAGACTGACGTTATACTCTGCGCAGCCGGTCTTCATTACGCGCGCGATGGTAGAACGGGGATAGAACGTGCTGAGCAGTTGGCCAAGTGCGTCCTGCTGTGTTGTCTTCAGCATATCGGCCGCAGCCCGGTTGAGATAAGTGATGCGTCCGGTCAGGTCAATGGCAAGAAGTCCCTCATCCAGCGCGTTCAGAATATCGCTGCGCTGCAGAAACAGGCGGCGGAAGGCATCCGGTTCGTATCCAAGCAGCTCCTGCTTGATGTGCCTGGTCAGGCGCAGGCTGAGCAGATTGCCGAGCATCAGCGCAGCGATGGCGATGATCAGATGCAGCATGAGAGTGCTCAACACGGTTTGATGAATGGAGCGCATATAGATAGCCGCCATTGCAAAACCGCTCACTTGGCCGCTGCTATCATAAATCGCAGCGTATGCACACCGATCTGCATTAGCGGGAGCTTCATGGTTATACAGCAGCGTTGTTCCCCCCGTTCGAAAATAAGAGAGAATATCCTCGCTCAGCGACGGCAGTCCGGACAGTTCGCTTGAGTTCGAGTCAAGATCATAAAACGCGGTTGGATTGCCCGCAGCATCATAGACAGCGAAAACGTCAATTGCAGGGACCTCGCGCACCGTGTGCTCTACATATTCCTGCAGCCTATCCATATTGTCATTTTCCATCAGCAAGGACGTGCCTGCCGCCACCTGAACCGCGCTCAAAAGCGCCTGATCGCGCACTTTAGCGTCCTGCTTCAAGCTGATCCACAGGCTCGCACTAAAGGCCAGCAGCATTGTAACACCGATGCAGACCACCAAAATCCTTCGAATTTGCCCATATAACTGCACAGATGGGGTGCTGCATTCCATCAACACTCCCCCTCCTTTTTCGTTTTTCTCTATCATAACATAATTGGCGAAACGCATCAAATTAAATCAGGCGCAAGCGACAGAAACCGGCATTTTGCGCATTTTGTTTTTTTTACTTTCGTAAGGGAACGATTTCACATTTCTGTCGCTATAATAGGTCACAAAGTTGAAAAATAAAAAGGGGGGATACCTGTTGGAGGCAATCAAAGCGGAACTCAATGCGCAGCTGCAAACACATACGGCATTTGAAATCCCACTGTTCGGCGGAATACCGGTACCGGAATCCGCAGTCGTTACATGGGCGATCATGCTTGTGCTCACGCTCGCAGCAATCTGGCTGACGCATGGGATGCGCAAAAAGCCCGGACGACGACAGATGGCCGCAGAGATGCTGGTTGGTTTTATCAACAACTTTTGCCGCGATTCGCTCGGCGAAACCCACTGGCGCACATTCGCGCCGTATCTGGGCACAGTCGGCCTGTATCTGGCTCTGGCGAATGTGTCCGGCCTGTTCGGCGTTGCTCCGCCGACAAAGGACCTGAACGTCACAGCCGGTTTGGCGCTGATGAGTGCAGTGTTAATCTACGGCGCGCAATTCCGTTATCACGGATTGGGCGGCGGGCTGAAAAAGTTCGGTGAGCCGGTGGCAATTGTGGCGCCGCTCAACATTATGGAGATCGGCATCCGTCCATTGTCGCTTTGTATGCGTCTGTTCGGCAACATTTTCGCGGGCTTTGTTATCATGGAGCTCATCAAGCTGGCCGTTCCGGCCATCATACCGATTCCGTTCAGTCTGTATTTTGACGTGTTTGACGGCATGATTCAGGCGATTGTGTTTGTCTTTTTGACAACGCTATTCCTTGCGGAATCAATCGAGTAAACAACTTTGGGCAACAAAAATTAGGAGGAAATAAAAATGGGTATTGCAATTGGCGCGGGTATCGCAGTTCTGACTGGTCTTGGCGCGGGTATCGGTATTGGTTTTGCTACGGGCAAATCTTCTGAAGCAATCGCACGGCAGCCGGAATCTGCCGGCCAGATCAGCAAGAATCTGATTCTCGGCTGTGCACTGGCTGAGGCGACTGCGATTTACGGCTTCCTGATTGGTATCCTGCTCATCTTCATGGGCTGATCGGGGGCGTTATCGGATGATCCTGAATCTGAACGCTCAAATCATATGGGTATTCGTCAATCTGCTGGTTCTGTTCCTGCTGATGAAGAAATTCCTTTTCGGGCCGGTTACCAAAATGCTGGATGAGCGGGCGCAAGGCGTGTCTGATACCATCGACCAGGCGGAAAACCGTCTGGCCGATGCCGAACAGCGCAAGGCGGAATCCGACCGTCAGCTGGCGCAGACCCAGGAGGAGGCGGCGCGCATCATTGCCGCTGCCAAGCAACGCGGGGAGAGAGAATATGCGCGCCGCATTGCCGAGGCCGAGCAGGCCGTACAGCGGCTCAATGCGCAGGCCGCGCAGCAGCGTGAAGCAGACCGCGCGGCTATGCTGGCGGACGCCAAAAAGCAGATTGCGGCACTGGTGCTGCTGACTACGGCCAAGGTTTCTCAATGCCGTCTGGATGCAGATACGGATCGCACCATGCTGGATTCTTTCCTGCAGGAGGAAGCGGGTGACGCGTTATGAGCACGGTGGCGGCCCGCTATGCTGCTGCGCTGCGGGAGTCCGGCTGTACGCTGGAGGAGCTGCGGCGAACCGCAGATTATCTGACCGGTTGTGCACCGCTGTGGGAAGCGCTATGCAGCCCGGCGGTGGAAGTCCGGGAAAAGCACGCCGTTCTCGACCGTCTCCCGGACTTTACCGAACACGATAAACTGCAGCATTTCTACAAAATGCTGGCGGAAAAAGGCCGGATGCAACTGCTTCCTGAAATCGTGAAGGCATATCGCCTGCTGGAACTGCATGCAAACAAGGAAGGCCTGTGCACGCTGCGCTGCGCACGAGAACTGGATGATGCGCAGCTGAGCGAACTGGCACGGCTGCTGTGCCGCAGGCATGGCTATCAGGCAATGACGATGGAAATTATAATCGACCCGGCGGTGCTGGGCGGTTTTGTCGCCGAACTGGACGGCGTTACCTATGATAAAAGTGTAGGCGGGCAGCTTCACGCACTGGCACAAAGCCTGCAAAAGGGGTGAAAATTGTTGAACCATTCTGATGAAATTATATCCATTCTCCGCGAGGAGATTGAACAATATGATAACCGTACCCGCCGGGATGAAACCGGCACGGTTCTCGAAATCGGCGACGGAATCGCAACTGTTTACGGTCTGGGTCGCGCAGTATACGGCGAGCTGGTGGAATTTGAAACCGGGGTGCGCGGCGTCGTGCTCGGGCTGGAGCGCGACAGCGTAGGCGTTGTCCTTCTCGGCAGCGAGACCGGGCTGCATGAAGGCTCTCAGGTTCGTCGCACCGGTCGCGCGGCAGATGTGCCGGTCGGTGATGCAATGCTCGGCCGAACGGTCAACGCTCTGGGTGAGCCGATTGACGGTCTGGGACCGATCGCCTGTACTGAGACACGCCCAATCGAACGCGAAGCACCGGGCGTTGTCACACGTGAGCCGGTCAATCAGCCGCTGCAAACCGGTATTCTGGCAATCGATGCGATGGTGCCGATCGGCCGCGGACAGCGTGAATTGATCATTGGCGACCGGCAGACCGGCAAGACTTCGATCGCTGTGGATGCAATCCTGAACCAAAAGGGCCAGAACGTGATCTGCATCTATGTTGCGATTGGCCAGAAGGCGTCCACGGTCGCTAAGCTGCGCGGCACGCTGGAAAAACACGGCGCGCTGGAATACAGCATTATTCTTTCAGCAACCGCAGCCGATTCTGCGCCGCAGCAGTACATTGCGCCTTATGCGGGAGCGGCGATCGGCGAATATTTTATGGAAAAAGGCCGAGACGTGCTGATTGTCTACGACGACCTGACCAAGCATGCAGTCGCCTACCGAACCCTGTCGCTGCTGCTGCGCCGCTCGCCGGGTCGCGAGGCGTATCCGGGCGATGTATTCTATCTGCATTCTCGTCTGCTCGAGCGCGCCTGCCATCTGACCGAAAAATACGGCGGCGGCTCGATGACCGCGCTGCCGATTATTGAAACGCAGGCGGGCGACGTTTCCGCTTACATTCCTACCAATGTCATTTCAATCACGGATGGACAGATTTATCTGGAAAACGATCTGTTCTTTGCGGGTCAGCGCCCGGCAGTCAACGTTGGTCTGTCGGTTTCCCGTGTGGGTGGTGCTGCACAGACCAAGGCAGTCAAGAAAACAGCCGGTACTCTGCGTATCGACTTGGCTCGTTTCCGCGAGCTTGAAGTATTCACCCAATTCAGTTCGGATTTGGATAAGGATACCCGCCGGACGCTTGCCCACGGCAAACACCTGATGGAGATTTTGAAACAGCCGCTCTGCCACCCGCTGCAGGTATGGCAGCAGGCAGTTATCCTGTACGTTGCAACGAGCGGCCTGCTTTCCGATATTCCTCTTGATCGTGTCAACCAGTTTGTCCACGATTTTGCAGACAGCCTGCCCGAGACTCTGACGGGTGAGATCCAGTCCACCGGCACCCTGACCGGCACGGCGGCAGAGCAGATCCGCGAAGCGCTGGAGGCATATAAAAAGCAGGTGGGTGCGGCATGGCAGGAATAAAAGAAATCCGCACGCACATCAACAGCGTACAGCAGACGCTTAAGATCACAAATGCAATGTATCTGATCTCGTCCTCCAAGCTGCGCAAGGCGCGGCAGCAACTGAATAGCGTAGAGCCGTACTTTTTGAAGATCACATCCACGATCTCAGATATTCTGCATCGTTCGCCTGAAATTGAACACATCTACTTTGACAAGCGGGCAGATGTAGCTGAGCACAAAGTAGGCTTTATCGTTATTACCGGAGACAAGGGACTGGCTGGCGCTTATAATCACAATGTCCTGCGTCTGGCCGAGGAACACTTGGCGAAAGTCGCGCATCCGACTCTTTTCTTGATAGGACAGACGGGGCGCAGTTATTTTGCAGCGCGCAACATCCCGATTGACGGCGAGTTTATGTATACTGCACAGGATCCGACCGTATCGCGGGCACGTGATATTGCCGATACTTTTATTCGATTATTCCGTACACGGGAGCTTGACGAGGTCTATGTGGTCTATACCGAAATGGTCTCGCCGGTACGGCTTGAGCCCAAGGTGCGCAAGCTGCTGCCGCTGGATATCGACGCCTTCCAATGGGAACCGCGGCAGAGCGAGGCCGGTCCATACCGGCAGACGGTTACCTATGTGCCCTCGGCTGACCGGGTGCTCAGCCAAGTTGTACCTGCCTATGTCAAGGGCACGCTGTTCGGTGCGCTAGTCGAGTCATTCTGCTCAGAGCAGAACGCCCGTATGACGGCGATGGACACCTCAACCGATAATGCGCGTGATATGCTCAAGACGCTTTCACTGCGCTATAATCGTGCGCGCCAAGCAGCCATTACGCAGGAAATTACCGAAATTGTAGGCGGCGCCCAAACCAAAGAGAACGACCTGCCGCAGCACCGGCAGCAAAAGCCGACGCGCGTAATTCGCTTCCTAGCGGATGGCAGTCGCGCATAGAAAGCGAGGAAACAATATGGAGCAAACAGGCATCATAGTGCGGGTGGCCGGCCCGGTCGTTGATGTGGAATTTGACGGCGGCCGCCTGCCTGAAATAAATGAAGCTCTCTCCGTTACAGTGGGAGACGAGAAACGGACGATGGAGGTTGCGCAGCACATCGGCGGCGATACAGTCCGCTGCATCATGCTTTCGCCCAGTGAAGGACTTGGCCGGGGCGACAAGGTGAACGCTACCGGGCATCCGATCAGCGTTCCGGTCGGCGAAGGTACGCTTGGACGCATGTTCAATGTACTGGGCGATCCGATCGACGAAAAGGGCGCAGTAGATACTTCGGAGCGTTGGTCAATCCATCGCGATCCCCCGCCCTTCGAGCAACAAAATCCCACCACTGAGATTCTGGAAACCGGCATCAAGGTTATTGACCTGCTGGCGCCGTATGCACGCGGCGGCAAAATCGGCCTGTTCGGCGGCGCAGGTGTCGGCAAAACCGTCCTGATTCAGGAGCTGATTCACAACATTGCTACCGAACACGGCGGCTATTCAATTTTTACCGGCGTGGGCGAGCGTACGCGCGAAGGCAACGATCTGTGGCGCGAGATGGGCGAATCGGGCGTTTTGAACAAGACCGCCCTGATTTTCGGTCAGATGAACGAGTCTCCCGGCGCGCGTATGCGCGTTGCGCTGACCGGCCTTACCATGGCGGAATATTTCCGTGACTGTCAGAAACAGAATGTGCTGCTGTTTATCGACAACATTTTCCGGTATGTGCAGGCAGGCTCCGAGGTTTCGGCCCTGATGGGCCGTATGCCGAGCGCGGTTGGCTATCAGCCGACGCTGGCAGACGAGGTCGGCGCGCTGCAGGAACGCATTACCTCGACCCGTGACGGCGCGATCACCTCGGTGCAGGCAGTCTATGTCCCTGCGGACGACCTGACTGACCCCGCACCGGCCACCACCTTCTCGCATCTGGATGCAACGACCGTGCTGTCGCGTAAGATTGCAGAACAGGGTATTTATCCCGCAGTCGATCCGCTGGAATCCACTTCCCGTATTCTGGAGCCGGATGTACTCGGCAACCGGCATTATACGGTGGCGCGCGGCGCGCAGGAGCTTTTGCAGCGCTATCGTGAGCTGCAGGACATCATTGCCATTCTGGGCATGGAAGAACTCAGCGCGGATGACCGCAAGACGGTAGACCGCGCACGCCGCATGCAGCAGTACTTCTCGCAGCCATTCTTTGTGGCTGAGCCCTTTACCGGTCTGGAAGGACGCTACGTAAAGCTGGAAGAGACATTGAGCGGCTTTGAAGCATTGCTGGGCGGCGAACTGGACGAGTATCCCGAGTCTGCCTTTGCCATGGTCGGCACCGTGGACGAGGTCCGTGAAAAAGCGCGCACGCAAGGGGCGGTTTAATGGATAACCTGTTTTATTTGGAAATTATTACGCCGGAAAAGCAGTTTTATGTCGGTCCCGCTGAGGGACTGGTGATACCTGCGATTGACGGCGCGTACGGTGTGCAGCCCGGTCATGAGCCAGTCGTCACTGCGATTGAGCCGGGCATCGCCCGCTTTCAGGTGAACGGCGTTTGGCAGGAAGTCGTAGTCAGCGACGGGCTTGCCGAAATTATGCCGGATTATACGATTCTTTTGGTGTCAAGCGCCGAGCGCCCCGACGAGATCGACCATGCACGGGCCGAACGCGCGAAGGAGCGTGCTGAGGAGCGGCTGCGCCAGCACCAAAGCGTGCGCGAATACCATCTCTCCAAGGCAGCGCTTGCCCGTGCCATGGCACGTTTGCGCGCGCGGCCCAAGTAAAAAAGCTTTTGGCATCAACCTGTGGTTTGCAGAGAATCAACAGGAATTTGTGACGTCAGGACACATTCAAACCAGATATTGTGAAATTATTCACAATGAATAAAAATGAGAATTTTAAGCTCTAAAACATTGTTGATTTTTCAATCATAAAAATCTGGCTGACTGCTCTACAGTGGTATACAATAAAAGCGAAAGCAAAAGGGCCTTGTAGGTAAGAAAGGAGCATTCAAAAATGGAAGATAACACCCACGCTGTATGCGAGGAAAAAGGCGCATTGACGGACGAGTTATTGCATAAGATGGACGCATATTGGCGCGCAGCCAATTACTTGGCAGCAGGCCAGCTCTATCTTCTGGATAATCCGCTTCTGCGAGCACCTCTCACCATGGATCAGATCAAAAAGAAGATTGTTGGACATTGGGGCACCGTACCGGGGCAGAACTTTGTATATGTCCACCTCAATCGCGCCATCAAGCGATATGACTTGGATTTGATCCTGCTGTCCGGACCGGGACATGGTGGAAACTTCTTTGTTGCCAATACTTATCTGGAAGGAACATACAGCGAGGTTTATCCGAATGTGAGCGAGGATACCGAGGGAATGAAGCGCCTTTTCAAGCAGTTCTCTTTCCCGGGCGGTATTGCCAGCCACGTAGCGCCGGAAACGCCGGGTTCGATCAATGAAGGCGGCGAACTGGGCTACTCCATTGCACACGCCTTTGGCGCAGTATTTGATAATCCGGATCTGATTGCAGCCGTTACGGTTGGCGACGGCGAGGCGGAGACGGGACCGCTGGCGACCTCGTGGCAGTCCAACAAGTTCCTCAACCCGATTACCGATGGCGCGGTGCTGCCGATTCTGCATTTGAACGGATATAAGATTTCCAATCCGACTATTTTCTCCCGCATCTCACATGAGGAACTGCAGAAGTATTTTGAGGGCTGCGGTTGGAAACCCTATTTTGTCGAGGGCGACGACCCGATGACGATGCACAAAAAGATGGCCGAAACCCTCGATCAGGTAGTGGAGGAAATCCTTGCGATCCAGAAGCATGCCCGTGAGACCGGCGACGCAACACGCCCTGTTTGGCCGATGATCGTACTGCGCACACCGAAGGGCTGGACCGGTCCCAAAAATGTGGATGGCCAGCAGATCGAAGGCAGTTTCCGCGCGCATCAGGTGCCGATCATGATGGATAAGCCCGAGCACCTGCAGATCCTGAACGACTGGCTGCACAGCTATCACCCGGAGGAGCTGTTTGACGAAAACGGCCGTTTGATTCCGGAACTGCGTGAGCTTGCACCCAAGGGCAACCATCGAATCGGCGCCAATCCACATGCCAATGGCGGACTGCTGCTGCGCGATCTGCGTCTGCCGGATTTCCGGGATTATGCATTTAACGTCCCGGCGCCTGGCGCTGTCGAAGGACAGGATATGATCGAACTGGGCGCCTATGTGCGGGATGTATTCAAGCTCAACGAGAGCAGCCGCAATTTCCGCGCATTTGGACCGGATGAAACCATGTCCAACCGTCTGTCTCATATTTTTGAGGTCACGAACCGTGATTGGAACGCAGAGAAATTGGACACGGATGAATTTCTGGCAGCAGACGGCCGCGTAATGGATGGTATGCTTTCTGAGCATATGTGCGAGGGCTGGCTGGAAGGCTATCTGCTGACGGGCCGTCATGGCTTCTTTGCCAGCTATGAAGCATTTATCCGTATCATCGATTCGATGGCGGCACAGCACGCCAAGTGGCTCAAGGTATGCAATCAGCTTCCCTGGAGACAGAAGATCGCTTCACTCAACCTCATCTTGGCGTCTAACGTATGGCAGCAGGATCACAATGGCTTTACCCATCAGGATCCGGGCTTCCTGGATCATATCGCAAACAAGAAGGCGGATGTTGTGCGTCTGTATCTGCCGCCGGATGCGAACTGCCTGCTCAGCTGCTTTGATCACTGCATCAAGAGCCGCAACTATGTCAATGTAATTGTTGCCAGCAAACATCCGCGGCCGCAATGGCTGACGATGGAACAAGCCGTGAAACACTGCACGCAGGGTATCGGCATCTGGGATTGGGCTTCGAACGATCAGGGGGCCGAGCCGGATATCGTAATGGCTTGCTGCGGCGAAACCCCGACGCTGGAAACCCTTGCGGCTGTATCCATTCTGCGCAAGGAGTTGCCGGAGGTCAAGGTTCGTGTCATCAATGTGGTGGACCTGATGAAACTGCAGCCTGCCACAGAGCATCCGCATGGTCTGACCGACGCAGAATATGACATGCTGTTTACCAAGGATAAGCCAATTATTTTTGCTTTCCACGGTTATCCGACTTTGGTGCATGAACTGACCTACCGCCGTCACAATCGTCATCTGCATGTACGCGGCTATAAGGAGGAAGGCACGATCACGACTCCGTTTGATATGCGTGTGCAGAATGATATCGACCGTTTCCATCTGGTACAGGATGCAATGCTGCGCCTGCCTCAGCTTGGCAATCGTGGCGCTTATCTGTATCAGAAAATGAGCGACAAGCTGGTTGAGCACAAGCAGTACATCACAGAATACGGAATCGATATGCCTGAGATTCGCGACTGGAAATGGGATAACTGATTGCTCACTTAAGCTATGCTTGCAGAAAACCTAAAAGGGCGTACCGCAGCATTCAAGTGGTACCCGTCAGGCAGACAATAAAAAATAGTTGATACCAGCAGCACGCTTTCCAGCGTGCTGCTGGCTTTTTTATAGCCAAACAAGTCAATAGATCGGACAAAATAACAGCGAAAACAGCCAGTCCTCCTGTAAAAATGGCGATGCGTTCATAACAAAACGCATCGCCATGATTTCGTGAAGGAAAATCCTCTTTATTATTTCTGTCAATTTGAGCCGCCTTGCATCGACTTATGCCGCCGGCTCAAAGTCTGGTGCGGGCTGCGCGCGGTCGTTGTCACTGTAATGCCACCATTCCTTATCGTATCCGGAAAATCCACAGGATTCCATCACCGATTCCAGCAGCATCGCATGTTCGCCTGCGGCCGCGGAAACATCTTCATAATTTTGATCTGCCAGCGCGGTAAAATCATCAAATCCAGACGGCATCTCTACCGTCTCCCCTTCCAGTGTCACCAGTGTTACGTCAACCGTGTCTCCACGGGTATGCCCTGAATAGCCGTTGGCAGGATTGGCGACATAGTTACCGTCCGGATAGGTCTCCCACAGGGTCTGCTGCGAATGGGCCGAACGAAATGCATCCCAGATACAAAGCCGGTAGCCTTGTGCCTTGAGTTGCTCCTGCGCATCGGACAGCTTGCTGACCGTAGCATAGCGCAGCCATGCATCGTCATAGGCGTAAATCACCTTGCCGGTAAAGTTATTTGTAGTAGCGTATCGCAAATCGACCGCGATATCCGGAATATAGTCCTGCACGCGGACAAAAGCCTGCGCGTCCTGCGGCGGGTCCGGCAGATCTGCCGTTTGTATGTCATCCTCTATTGCCTCAGGAGTTTCAACCGCCGACGGCATCTCATTCTCCGCCGCTGCAATATGTGCCGACTCTTCCGGCAAGGCAGTTTGCTCCTCCGCCGGAATGGTGCAGCCTGACAGCGTAGTCAGCAACAGCGCTGCTGCTAACCAATACCGATACTTCATCGACTCTCCCCCCTCCGCTTATTCTTCAATCTGCATGCTTTGCATCTGTTCTTTTGTAATCCCGTTGCGCTTTCCATAATTCGTCCAATAAACGGTGGACGCGCGGAGAAACATGTTTTTGGAAATCGGCATGGTGACCTTCCATGTCTGTGACTTTCCCGCAGCAATAGCGGCAGCCAGCTTTTTCATTTTGGCACGCACCAGAATCCGAAACGGCGTGGACAGAATTGCCTCGCCGCTCCCGATTTTCAGAACCGAGCCGAACGGATAGCCGTTCTGCCTGCAAAACAGCCGTACCATCTGCACCGCGATATCATTCTGCTCCGGCTCCATAAATCCACAGTTGATGAGAACGGAAACGCGCGGTTTCCGCCGTGGTTCATTTTGCTCCAGCGTCTTTAGAAAATGCATCAGTGTCACCGGCAGGCCATCCGCGTAGAGCGGAAACACCAGCAGCACATCTGAAAAATCCTCCATGGCCTGACACAGCTCTCTGTGGTTGTTTCGGGAAACGGCGAAATACGCCGTCTCTGCCTGACACATCTTGGCAAACATCTCGGCGTACTGCTTGGAATTGGATTTCGGTGCCCGCGGACTCGCGTTTATCAGCATTATTTTTCCCATGACTGCACCTCGCTTTGAACCGCTTGCTCCACTTCCTCTTCCGGTACAAACACCACACGCCAGCTTGCAAAGCTCATATTGTTTGCATTGCGTGCAACCAACTGCCGGAAAATATCCTTTTCTTCCTCCGACAGGTCGCCGTAACCGATGATTATCGCCTGCTTGGGCCTGACATTCCGCTGCACATGATGCGTTTCGCTGTGCAACAGGCGAATGAATGCCTGCTGCACCGGAATTGCCCGCTCCAGCATGGTTTTCATCGTCGTATCATAGCTTCCATACTTCACTCTGCTGACGTACACCACCCGGTCGCTTTGCGCAATGCGAGGATAGACCTGCACGGCATCGTCTCGAATGACACATTTTCCGGGCGTTTTCGTCCAGCACCCGAAGCAGCCGACACAGTTTGAAATATGCAGTTTTGACAGGTCAATGCACTCCGTATCGCCGCGGTCTGTTTCCGGCAGGCAAAGCGGCCTGTCACTCAAAATCAGATTCATGCTTCTCTCCTGTTTTCATTCATACTTATTTAGTGTGTTTTATTATATCATATTTCCTGCCGATTTGATATGCACATTTTTCTCCATTGCAGCCTCTGCTTTTTCATATATTGCCCAACACAGCACCCTCTTCCCTCACAAAGTTACACAACACTGACCAAAACATACTTATAATTTAACAAATTTATTGTTTTATTCCGTCAATTTTGACAATTGACGCATGATTTTCTGTGTGGTATATTGATAGTCGAAAACAAAACTTAACAAAAATATATACAAAAAAAGACCGAAACCAAACCATCTGTTATCCTTTCTGTTGCGGATGGCTTGGTCTTTTCCTGCCGTATAACACGGCACCTCTGAATATGGCGGAACGCCGGCTCTCCGTCGGCATCGGCAATAAATTTCCATCACAAAAGGAGACTTGAACATGGATTTCCATCTGACCCGTGAACAGGAACTGGTTCGCCAGATGATGCAAGACTTCACCGAGAACGAAGTCAAGCCCATCGCTGCGGAAACCGACAAAACCTCTACTTATCCCCGTGAGACCATCGAAAAGCTGTTCGATTTGGGCGTTATGGGCATGATCGTGCCGGAAGAGTTCGGCGGCGCCGGCGCGGACGACCTTTGCTCCGCCATCGCCATCGAAGAGCTGAGCAAGCAGTGCGCTTCCACCGGCGACATTCTCGCCACCCACAACGGCCTGTGCTGCGGCCCGATCATTCAGCACGGCACGCCCGCGCAGAAGGAAAAGTACCTGCGCATGCTGACCGAAGGCCATAAGGTAGGCGCGTTTGCACTGACCGAGCCGGATGCCGGTTCGGATGCTGCCAAGGGCACCTGCACCGCAGTTCTCGAGGGCGACCATTATGTCCTGAACGGTTCCAAGATCTTCATCACCAACGGTTATGTTGCGGATGTTTTCGTTGTATTCGCCATGACTGATAAGACCAAGGGCACCCGCGGCATTTCTGCATTCATTGTAGAAAGCTCGTTCCCGGGATTCTCTGTCGGCAAGCACGAGGAAAAGCTCGGCCTGCACGGCTCGCCCACGGCGGAAATCGTGTTCACCGACTGCATCGTGCCGAAGGAAAACCTGCTCGGTCAGGAAGGCAAGGGCTTCAAGATCGCTATGCAGACGCTCGACGGCGGCCGTATCGGCATCGCTGCTCAGGCGCTCGGCATTTCCGAAGGCGCAATGGAAGAATCCATCAACTTTGCCAAGACCCGTGAGCAGTTCGGCCGTCCGATCGCCAAGTTCCAGAACACCCAGTTCGTCTTTGCCGATATGCACGTTGCCATTGAAGCTGCCCGTCTGCTGACCTACAAGGCCGCTTCCCTCAAGACTGAAGGCAAGCCGTTTACGGTTGATGCAGCAACCGCCAAGCTGTTCGCTTCCGAAGCAGCCATGAAGATCACCACCAAGGCAGTTCAGATTCACGGCGGCTACGGCTACACCAAGGATTACCCGGTTGAGCGCATGATGCGTGACGCCAAGATCACCGAGATCTACGAAGGTACGAGCGAAATCCAGCGCGTCGTTATCTCCGGCAACATTCTCGGCAAGTAAGGAATAGGAGGAAAACAGAACATGAAAGCAATCGTTTGTGTAAAGCAGGTTCCGGATACCTCCGGCAAGGTTGCGGTCAATCCCGACGGCACCCTGAACCGTGCATCCATGGCCACCATCATCAACCCGGACGATAAGAACGCAGTAGAAGCAGCTCTCAAGCTCAAGGATGCAACCGGCTGTAAGGTCGTCGTTGTTACCATGGGTCCGGCTCCGGCGCAGAGCATGCTCCGCGAGCTGCTCGCAATGGGTGCAGATGAAGCCGTTCTGGTTTCTGCCCGTGAGTTCGGCGGCTCGGATACCTTTGCCACCTCCCAAATCCTCGCCGCTGCCATCAAGAAGATCGGCATCGAGGATGATGATATCGTATTCTGCGGCCGTCAGGCTATCGACGGCGACACCGCGCAGGTAGGCTCTCAGATCGCGGAGAAGCTCGATATCCCGCAGATCTCCTACGCTGCCGATATCAAGAAGGAAGGCAACACCGTCACCGTTAAGCGTATGCTCGAGGACGGCTATATGACCATCCAGACCCATACTCCCTGCCTGCTGACCTGCATCAAGGAGCTGAATGTTCCCCGCTATATGTCCATCAAGGGCATTATGTCCTGCTACAATAAGCCGGTTGAAGTTTACGACTACAACACCTTGAAGGATGATCCGCTGATCGACCCGGCTACCATCGGCCTGAAGGGTTCTCCCACCAACATCTTCAAGTCCTTTACGCCCCCGCAGAAGGGCCAGGGCAAGATGCTGGAAGGCGCCGATATGTCTACCTGCCAGGAGCTGGTTGGCGAGCTTCAGAAGAAGCACATCATTTAACTGAAAGGGGAATAATGAACAATGGCTGAATTCAATAACACCAACCTCGCCGATTTTTCCGGCGTATGGGTATTCTGTGAGCAGCGCCAGGGCAAGC